>WRFP01000008.1 GCA_009778725.1 Propionibacteriaceae bacterium | reverse complement strand
GCTGACCGTGGCCGGACTGGGCATGTTCGCCTGGCCGCTGTTCATCCCCGCGACATCCGCCGACACCATGGACTCCAGCGCCCCCTTCATCTTCGTCGCCCTGCTGCCCTTGTTGATCTTCCTGGTCCTGGCCCAGATCTCCGAGCGCGGCATGGACGCCAAGGCCCTGGCCATCCTCGGTGTGTTGAGCGCTGTCAACGCGGCATTGCGACCTCTGGGCGCCGGAACTAACGGCATTGAGACAGTGTTCTTCCTGCTCATCCTCGCCGGACGGGTCTTCGGTCCCGGTTTCGGCTTCGTCTTAGGCTGCACGTCGCTGTTCGCCTCGGCTCTGCTGACCGCTGGAGTCGGCCCGTGGATGCCCTTCCAGATGCTGGCTTCCGCCTGGATCGGTATGGGAGCAGGACTGTTGCCACGCCGCCTCTTCGGCCGCGACCTGACCGGCAAGGCCGAGGTGGCGATGCTGATCGTGTACGGAATCGTGGTGGCGTACCTCTTCGGCGCGATCATGAACCTGTGGTTCTGGCCCTTCATGACCGGTCCGGCAGTGCCCGACTCAGCCAGTCTGGCCTACATCCCCGGCGGAAGGCTGCTGGAGAACCTCCAGCGCTTCGGCTGGTACACCCTCATCACCTCCACGGCAGTGTGGGACACAGGCCGTGCCATCGTCAACACGGTCCTGCTCGCCCTACTCGGCCGCCCCGTCCTGGCGGCCTTCCGGCGCACGGTGCGCCGGGCACACTTCAACCCCCACGTGGAGTTCCATTCCACGTCGCCAAGTCCTGCCGTACGCGATGCCAACACTGCTTGATGGGAGCAGGAATCCTTGTATGGTCAGGTCTGCACAGTGGTGTACCGTCGAGGTTTCAGGAGGAGCGAGACGTGCGGGCAAAATGTGGCCCCCCGGACACATCGTCGAGGGCCGATGTGAGCGGAGCCGGCAAGGTGAGGTCAGCCGCGTCGAGCAGTGGCAGCAACTGTGAGGCCGACCGGGGACCGACCAGAGCAGACGTCACGCCGGGGGAGTCCCGCACCCACATCAGTGCGACCTGGGCCGGAGTCAGTCCCAGGCCCTCCGCCGCGGTCATGACCGCCTGGACGATCCGCCGCGAGCCCTCGTCGAAATACTGTTCGACGAACCAGGACATCCCCGGGTCGTCGCCACGCGATCCGGGGGGAATCCGGTGGGCGTACTTTCCCGTCAGGACCCCTCGCCCCAAACTGGACCAGGGGAAGAAACCCATATTGTGCTCCATCAGGCAGGGCAGCAACTCCAACTCGGCCCGGCGTGCCAGCAGGGAGTATTCGGCCTGGGCGGAGATCACCGGGGTACGCCTGAGCGCCCGCTGCCAGGTTTCCGCTTCGGCCACCTGCCACCCGACGAAATTGGAGACCCCGACGTGACGGGCCATGCCGCGGGCCACTGCTTCATCGGCGGCGGACAGGGTCTCCTCCAAGGCAGTGTCGCCCCAGGCGTGCACCTGCCACAGATCCACCCAGTCGGTGCCCAGGCGGCGCAACGACCCTGCCAGATCGGCTAAGAGCGTGGCCCGGGAATTGTCGATGACCCGCTCCCCGCCACGCTGGATGAAGCCTGATTTGGTCGAGATGACCAGGTCGTTGCGGTCGATCGCGCGAACCAGCATCCGTCCGATCAGCGACTCGACCTGGCCGAACCCATAGGCCGCGGCGGTGTCGATGAGATTCCCGCCGTGACCGAGGAAGGCCCGCATCATGATCAGGGCTTCGTTGATGGAGGTCGCGGCCCCCCACGACATCGTCCCCAAACCCATGCTGGACACGATGAGGTCGGAGTCACCGACACGAGAACACCGCATAAGACCAGACTAGCCGACAAGAAGTACGCGCGGGTGACCCGTCCCGTTATACCTGAATCCACCGATCGCTGGCGTCGCGTAGCAGCCATGAATTCGGTGCATCCGGGTTATACAGCATGGATCACGCCGAACACGATCAAGCCCATGACCACCAGACCGGCCAGCACCCGGTAGACGATGAAGACGGTGAACCTGTTGGAGGCGACGAAGCGCAGCAGCCAGGCGATGGCGGCGTAGGCCACACCGAAGGAGATGATGGTGGCCACGATGGTCGGACCCCAGCCGACGCCGGTCGAGATCGTGTGGTACTGGGTGACGGCCTGCATCGCCCCGGACAGGGTCAGGGCGGGAATGCCCAGGAAGAAACTCCACCGCGTCGCTGTCGTACGGTCGATGCCCCGCAGCAGGGCGGCCGAGATGGTGGCCCCCGAGCGCGAGACGCCGGGAACCAGCGCCAGGCATTGCGTGCATCCGATGATGATGGCGTCCATCATCGTCAGCGACGACTCGTCGCGCAACTGGATCCTCTTGCTCTGATCGAGATTGGCCGCATGGCGGTCGGCGATCCACAAGACCACGCTCCACACGATCAGGGCGACTGCGACGACCCACAATGAACGCAGCGTGGTCTCGATCACCTTCTGGAACAACAACCCGACGATGCCGATGGGAATGGACCCGATGATGACCGACCAACCGAGGCGATAGTTGGTGCCTCGCTGGTCCGCGTGGAAGAGCCCCTGGAACCATCCCACAGCCAGCCGTACTATGTCTTTCCAGAAATAGATGATCGCCGCTAATATGGCTCCGACTTGGATGATCGCCGTGAAGGCCGTGATATCCGAGGAGTCGATGGCCAGTCCAAATAGCTTCTCAACAATGGTCAGATGCCCGGTGGATGAGACAGGAAGGAACTCGGTGAGCCCCTCGACGATGCCAAGGACAATTGCGACCAACCAACTCATCGTTTACTCTCTTTCTTTTTTGGGGGATTGTGGGTAATCTTCAGTGGAACCATCACCAAGGTGGTTCCCGAGAAAGGAAAGCTCAGGTGATTCCACAAGAGCAATCTTCGCCAATCATTTCCGGGACACCCATTCATCTGAATGATATCGACCCCACCGAGACGGCGGAATGGCTGGAGTCCTTCGATGGACTCGTCCGTGATGAGGGCTCGCAACGTGCCAGGTACATCATGGCACGTTTGTTGGAAAGGGCTCGCGAGAGGCATGTGCCCGCACCGGTCCTTCACACCACCGATTTCGTCAACACGATTCCGGCGTCTGAGGAGCCTGCCTACCCCGGGGACATCGACCTCGAACGAGGCTTCCGTCGTCTGTTGCGCTGGAACGCCGCGATCATGGTGCATCGGGCTCAAAGACCAGGGGTGGCGGTTGGCGGGCACATTTCATCTTATGCCTCGTCGGCCACTTTATATGAAGTCGGTCTCAACCATTTCTTCCGCGGCAAGGATCATCCAGGCGGGGGCGACCAGGTTTTCTTCCAGGGGCACAGTTCTCCGGGAATGTACGCGCGCGCGTTCCTGGAGGGCCGGCTTGGCGTTGACGACCTCGACGGTTTCCGCCAAGAACAAAGTCATATAGTTAACGGTGCGCCGCGGGGGTTGTCGTCGTACCCACACCCTCGGCGGATGCCGGCATTCTGGGAATTCCCGACAGTGTCGATGGGCCTGGGGCCGATGAACGCCATCTATCAGGCTTCCTTCAACCGCTATCTCGCCAACCGCGGGATCAAGGACACCTCCGATCAGCGGGTGTGGGCCTTCCTCGGCGACGGGGAGATGGACGAGCCCGAATCGCGCGGCCTGATCCACTTCGCCGCCTACGAGGGCTTGGACAACCTGGTTTTCGTCGTCAACTGCAATCTCCAGCGGTTGGACGGCCCGGTCAGGGGCAACGGCAAGATCATCCAGGAGTTGGAGGGTTTCTTCGCCGGTGCTGGCTGGAACGTCATCAAGGTCGTCTGGGGCTCCAACTGGGACGGCCTGCTGGAAGCAGACCACGACCGGGCCCTGGTCAACCTGATGAACGCCACCCCGGATGGCGACTTCCAGACCTACAAGGCCAATGACGGGGCCTATGTCAGGGAGCATTTCTTCGGTCGGGACCGCCGTACTGCTGCCATGGTGGAGCACTGGTCCGACGACCAAATCTGGCGGCTCTCCAGGGGTGGGCATGACTATCAGAAGGTCTACGCCGCGTACGCCAGGGCCAATCAGCCCAACGGGATGCCGACGGTGGTCCTGGCTCACACCATCAAGGGTTATTTCCTCGGTTCGCACTTCGAGGGACGCAACTCCACCCACCAGATGAAGAAGATGGCGCTGGACGACCTCAAGGCTTTCCGCGACCGGTTGCAGATTCCGGTCAGCGACGCGGCCCTGGAGGAGAATCCGTACCTGCCGCCCTACTATCATCCAGGACCCCATGACGCGCGCATCCAGTATCTGATGGAGCACAGGCGCGCTCTGGGCGGCTTCGTCCCTGAGCGGCGCAACCAGCCCAAGGCGCTGCAACTGCCCGACAAGTCCGTCTACGCCTCGACCAAGAAAGGGTCGGGCACCATTCCGGTGGCCACGACCATGGCCTGGGCCAGACTGTTGCGCGATCTGATCCGCAACAAGCAGTTCGGCGCGTACGTGGTACCGATCGTGCCCGATGAGGCTCGTACTTTTGGGCTGGATTCCTTCTTCCCGACAATTAAGATTTACAATCCCAACGGCCAGACCTACACTCCGGTGGACGACGACCTGGTGCTGGCGTACCGCGAGTCCACCTCGGGGCAGATTCTCCACACGGGCATCAACGAGGCCGGTTCGGTGGCGGCGTTCACGGCGGTCGGGACGTCGTACGCCACACATGGATTGCCGATGGTGCCGATGTACATCTTCTATTCGATGTTCGGCTTCCAGCGCACCGGCGACGGGATGTGGGCTGCCGCCGACCAGATGGCCCGCGGGTTCATCATCGGCGCGACGGCCGGGAAGACCACGTTGACCGGTGAGGGACTCCAGCACGCCGATGGACACAGCCCCTTGCTGGCGTCGTCGAATCCGGCGATGCGTCACTATGATCCCGCGTACGCCTACGAGTTGGCGCACATCATGGAGTACGGGCTCGAAGTGATGTACGGCCCGAATCCGGAAAACGTCATGTTCTACCTGACTGTGTACAACGAACCCATGATCCAGCCTCCCGAGCCGGAGAAGGTCGACGTAGAGGGGATCCGGAAGGGGATGTACCTCCTGCGCGAGACTGCGGGCCTGCCCCCGGACCGACCGCGTGTCCAGTTGATGGCGTCCGGAGTCGGTGTGCCGTGGGCATTGCAGGCTCAAGAACTCCTGGCGAACAACCACGGGATTGCCGCCGATGTCTGGTCGGTCACGAGCTGGAACGAATTGCGCCGTGAGGCGATGGATGCCGAAGCCGCTGGACGCGTACCCTATGTGACAAGCAGACTCAGAGGGCGAACCGGTCCCATCGTGGCCGCGTCGGATTTCATGCGAGCGGTCCCGGACCAGATTTCCCCGTGGATCGAGCAGGCTTTCACCTCTGTCGGCGGCGATGGATTCGGCTTCTCCGACACCCGTGCGGCAGCCAGGCGCTGGCTGAAGATCGACCAGACCTCGATCACGGTCAAGGCTTTGCAGATGCTGGCCAAGGCGGGCGTGATTCCCGAGCAGATGGCGGTCGACGCCTACAGACAGTACGACCTGGACAACGTGAATGCCACCATGGCAGCCCACTCTCATTCCGACTCCACGGACGGAGAATGAGGTGAGACAGTGCCCGTACTGGGATCGTTATCATTCGAACCACCGATGGCGTAGATTAATGTCAGCATGTACCCTGCTTGAGGCGAAGGAGTGAGAACGTGAGCCACAGTGGGCCAGCTGAGGCGGTGGGCATCCAACAACTTGGCCTTGCCAAGGGCATGGTTGTCCAAGAGCTGGGGTGGGACGAAGACGTCGACGACGATTTCCGTCAGGCAGTCATGGAGATCATCGACTCCGACCTTGTCGAAGAGTCGACCGACTCCGTCGACGCGGTGCTCCTGTGGTTGCGGGAGGATGACGGCGACGTCATGGACCTATTGATCGATTCCCTGACCGACCTGAGCCAGGGCGGATTCCTGTGGGTCCTGACCCCGAAGATCGGCCGTCCGGGCCAGGTCGTTCAATCAGACCTCGCCGAAGGTGTCCTGGCCGCCGGCCTGTGCCTGACAACCTCGGCGTCAGTCTCCAAGGATTGGTCCGCCCACCGTGTCGTACGCCCGAAAACCAGCCGCCGTTAGCACGTTGTCCAAGACAACCCCGAAGGATTCATAGCTCAGTTGGTAGAGCACTTCCCTTACAAGGAAGGGGTCGTCGGTTCGAGCCCGGCTGAATCCACCACAATGTTTTTGCTAGTCAACACGTATATTTATCATTATTTACCGTTGTCGTATTATTGGTCTTGCACACAGTTTTTGCACACAGTTTGCTGAGACTTACCCGAACATGGCCCGGTCTAGGGCGAGTAAGGCCCCTTCGGATGCGTCATCGATGGCATGCGCGTAGATGTCGAGAGTTGTGCTCACTCGACTGTGGCCGAGCATTTTCGACACTTCAGCGATCGGTACCTGGTGTTTGAGAGCGGTTGTGGCTGCACCATGTCTCAGGCTGTGAAGACCAACTTTGCTGATTCCAGCTTTTTCGGTTGCTCTATGGACGGCTCTCAACGCGTTTCGTGGATCGATGGGAGTACCGTGCTCGGTGCAGAACACGAATCCAGTGTCCTGCCAGACGGATCCGGCATGTAGCTTGTCTTCAGTCTGGTGAATCTTGGCTGACCTGAGGATCGACCGGATACGCGGTGTCATTTTCAGGACACGGTCTGACTTTTCGGTTTTGGGTACGTCGGTTTGAAGGGTTTTGTCGACTCTCGCCAACGTTTGCCTGATATGCAGTAAATCGTTTTGAAAGTCAACGTCTGGCCACCGTAAGCCCAGCGCTTCACCTCGGCGTAACCCGGTGGCCAGAATCAGTTCGATCGGGAGCTTGTATCGGCTCCCATCGAGGGCTGCCAGGATCTTGTTGGCTTCCTCCTCGGTGACTGCCTTGGACTCCTTTGTATCCAGTTTGGGTGCCTCCACCATAGGCAGCGGGTTCACGGCAATCACTTTGTCCCGGACGGCGCTATTGAGGATGAGTTTCAGGACGTTGTATACCTTGCGTCTTGAGGTGCTGGACAGTCCGGATTGTCGAAGTTCCACCAGCCACTTCTCTAGACGACTAGGTGTTAGTTTGTCGAGGCCCACGTTGTTCATGGTGCTCTTCGTGATGTGGGATCTGATGAGACTCGCGTATGTCTGTTTTGTAGTGGCTTTCCTGTCTGATGCTTCCATGGTGGTCGTGATCCACTGCTGGGAGAAGTCTCCCACAGTGGTCTTCTTGTCTTTCGGTGGCTGATATTGCCCAACCCGACCAAGAATGACTTTGGCTTTCTCCCTGACATCCCTTGCTGTCTTGGCTGAAACTGTCATTCTTGAACTGATACCGTCATGGTCTTTGTAGCTGATCAGGATCTGCCAGCGTCCGTCTTTCCGCTGCACAGGGTTAGAACCTTCGCCGTTGCCCCGGCGCTTCATGCTACTCATGATGTGGGCGATTCTGGGGTGTCGCTGTATCCGTCTTTTGCGTATTGCTCTGCACGCCATGCCTCGTATTCGGCTGGCGTGTCAAAAGATTCAGTGGGGACCCAGCCGTCATTAAACTTATCTTTCTCGATCGCGGAAGTACTGGACTCCCCAAGGAGACCGGCGTCTCGCGCAGCAGCAATGTAGCGTGCGGCCGTTCTGCGATTTTTCCCGAAAGCATCGGCAACTGCCTTCACTGGCCCGAATTCTGAGGATTTATAGATGGCTGCCACACGCTCAAGATCATTTCTTGTTAGTTTTCTCCTGGAGCCGACTCGGGATGCTCCAATATCAGCGGCTTTGGCTGAGATGTCCGCAGGATTCAACGAGAACACAGATGCCTGCGATCCCTTTGATGATGTGTGGGTGATCTGCGTGGCAGTCATTGCCGCGAATTTCTTCACCAACTGGTCAAGTGAAATCTTCAGATCCTTATTCTGGATCCCTCTACCACCTTCCTTTGTCTTGATGGTGAGCTTGGTGCATTGCGGTGACCCGTCGATGACTTTGATTTTCATTTTGAAGGATGGTTCCGATTCGCCCCCGGGCAAGTCAGCCATGATGAGTTCGGGGACAAGCGTGTGACCAATTTTCACACGTTCCCCATCAAGATGAAACCGCAGAAATCCCCATTCAGTTTCTAGTTGCATTTCCATTTCTACTCCATTCAATAGGTAAGACATAAAAAAAGTTATAAATGCGCGTAGCGGGCATTGATGTATGACATTACACTGACACTATACATAATGTCCAACTGTGTACGCATGGATGGAAAATAGAAAGAGTTGTGATGGATATCAAGTTGCTGTTCACTGTAAAAGAGAGTTGTGATGCGCTGGGCCAGTCCCGGTCTCGGCTGTATGAGCATTTTCAGGCAGGAACCATCAAAACAGTAAAAGTTGGTAAGAGAACATACGTCAAGGCAACAGAGCTTCAACGCTACGTCGACTCACTTCCCCAGGTCACAATGGATGTAGTAAGTGAGTGACGTAGCACTAACCATGGGTCCGGGATGGGCTTCTTCAAAGTCAGCGCATGGACCTGGGTATGAAAATAGTGAGTACCCAGACCCTGAGTACCTTCAGGCGCTGATAATGAGTGACCCCCCGGACGATCCGTACGCCCCCCGTCCCAGGCGACCCAAGGATGAGTGTGCGTTCGGGGGTGAGACTGAAGTTGTTCAGTTGGGGACGGTAGTCAGCGAGTCTGTGTCGTGGTTGTGGCCAGCTTACTTGCCAGCTGGAAAGCTCGTCATTCTTGAAGGTGATCCCTCAGTGGGAAAATCAACACTCGCCCTGGATATTGCCGCGCGAGTCAGCACAGGAAGGAAGTGGCCCGATGGCACGACAACCGGGCGTGGACCTATGTCGGTCGTACTCTTGAATGCCGAGGATGGATTGTCTGACACGATCAAACCACGGCTTGAGGCTGCCGGAGCTGATGTGTGGAGAGTTTTCGCCGTGCAAGCAATCCGACAAGTTGACAAGGAAACTGGTGAGAATCGATCGTACTGGGTCGACCTGAAGACGGACATTAGACGTATTGAGACTGTGATCAGGGATAAGGATGCGGCCCTGATTGTGATTGATGTCCTCATGGCCTACCTAGGCGCGCGTGTTGACAGCCACAGGGACCAAGATGTGAGAGGGGTTCTTGGGCCCTTGGCGGACATGGCTGATCGCACTCATTGCACGGTCATCCTGATTCGTCACCTCAACAAAGGTACTGGTCAGGCCATATATCGGGGTGGTGGCAGCATAGGAATCATTGGGGCCGCCAGGTCTGCCTTTGTCGTGGCCCGGGACCAAGACAACCCTGATCGACGGTTGTTTGCTTGTCAGAAATCGAACCTTGGAAAAGAACCACCGACACTTGCCTATCGGCTGGTGGAGACTGACTTCGGGTGTGCTCGCGTGGAATGGGAGAGCAATCCCGTTGAAGACATGACGGCTGAGAACGTACTCAGCGGCTCCCCGGGCAACAATGGACCCCGGGGCAACGAAGCCGATAGGTGGCTGAAGGGAGTCCTTGCGGATGGTCCTCGAGAAGCTGCGGAAGTCATAGCGGAAGCAAGCACGGTGGGTTTTGATAAGAAAGCCGTTCAGAACGCACGATCCCGGGCCAGGAATCCCACCATCACCTCGACGAAGAGTGGAATGAACGGTGGTTGGATCTGGAGTCTAGCTGTTCCGAAGGTCTCACAGGGAACCGAAGAACTCAAGAATACGGGGCTTGAGACCTTGGAGACCTTCGGTATTCAAGGAGACCTTCGGGGGGGAGGTGACCAATGATGGAGGAACCGTGGTACGAGCCGTACCTCAGAGTGCTCAGGACTGATGCCGTGCAGGTGCTAAGAGGCAGACCGGGCATGCCTGACGCTGCGGCGTGCTGGTTGCTCCTTGAAGGGATTGGTGATGTGGGGACTCGAATGCTGGCCTGTGGCTACTTGGAGTCTTCGAACTGGGGAACCACTGTTGCTCGAATGCTTTTACGTCTATGAGAATCAATAAGGAAAGAAGATTGCAATGAATGATGCTATGTCAGTGACCGTTGAGGATGTGTTCTCAATGGCCGAGAAGTTGGGTTTGTGTGACAAGTTAGATGATGGTCGGTATCTAGCTCATCCTGGCCATGAATATGACATGGCTACGTTCCTCCTTGTCAATTACGCTCGTATTGATCCTGGTCCAAACTTGGTGACACGTCAGGCTTGTCAACTGATTTCATATTTGCTTGGGGGATACCGTGATGTCCAGTGACGGTGTTCTTACCGAGTGGCGGTTGATAGGTGCAGGTGGTTGGCCAGGTCGGGTAATAGCCCATGTTCCCGAATCGTGGGTGGCGCAGTTGCGTACTGTCGTGGTCGATCACGGGTACGGCGAACTTGGGAGCGATGGCCTAGCACAGTTCGACCTAGGCCGGATGGATGACATGTCGCGTTTCGTGCGCACGCTGATCGACATGGTCCGATCGGGAGAATATAACGATATCTCGAATGCCTACGAAGCGATACAGGCACTAGAACAAGAACAGGTTACGAGGAATAGAGATGGAGGATTCGGCCATGTCAGTCAATGAGCAACAGGAGAAAGCCACCAATGAGGATAGAACAGCCCTTGCAGATGAATATCCATCAGCCCACGAGGTTGGTGGTACCGACCAAGTGGTGAGTGTAGCTGTGGAAGGAATGCAACCCCAGTCAGGTGATACAACAGGGTCTCCATCCGGGAAGAATCGCGAGGACCGTGAGGCCGCCCGGTATCGGACAAAGCTACGTGAGACTGAAGCGGAGTTAGAACGCGTGAATGCCTTGTTGACGGTCATACGCCGGCAAGTAGCCGAAGACATAGCAAAACAAGGAACGTCAAACTCACGAGGGCTACCGAAACCAGACCTAATGTGGCTCTTGGGTGTCAAGGTTGAGGACTTATTGGACGAGAGTGGCCGGGTGGATCCATCCCTTGTAGGCAATGCCGTCGACGGGGTTAGAGAAACAACCGGAATTAATAACCCACAACCCTACATTGACCGTTCCCAAGGGAAAGGCCCGTCACAGGGTCCCCCTGTCTCACCCGTGGTGGAAGCCTTTATGCTGCCTCGGTGACACGACATGCAGCAACACTCACAGTGGGTATAGACTTATCGATGAATCGATAGGGATGTTTGGCCGGGATGCCTTCCCCTCCGGTTCCGGTACCCCAGTGGGGTGATGGCGCTGCCAGAGGCACACGCTAAAGCAAATAAACGTATTCGGGCGTGCACACGCCATAAAAATAAGGAAATACAATGACTATTACTACAACAACGTCTGCTGAAGCGTGGTCCCCATCGGTCAACCACCTCACACCTGGTGATGCCGTTCCTGAGGCGTTGATCCTCACACTGGGGACCCAGGTCGGAGGCGTTGAAGGTGACGAACCCGTTGTACGATGCGCCTTCGTAGACGATGCCCCTTGTGGCTTTATTCCAGAAGGCCAACCCATTCCCGAAGAGAATCCGGAGTTGTCTGAGGTTCTTGTGGCCACAGGAAAGGTTGCATCGCTCTCACGAATCTCCCGAGAACAGTGGGAACAGGAGAATGCGGCAATGAATCTATCACAATCGGTGACGCGAGCTATCACGGTGGCTGCCAATACGGCATTTCTCTCACAAGAGGCCCCTACCGAGCGCCTCACACCTCCAACCGGGATCGTCAATATCAAGGGTCTAATCACTGGGCAAGTTGGCACGAGTCTTGATGGACTGATCGACCTCATTGCCAAGTTGCAGACTAACCTATCAAATCCGACACATGTTGTTGTGTCCCCGCACGGATGGGCAACATTGAGCAAAATCAAGACCAAGGTCGACAGTAATGAGTCGCTCCTGGGCGCGGGAACAACCGCAGTTGAGCGAATGATACTCGGGCTACCGGTCATCGTCACACCTGCCCTGGGTAACACAGTTGGGTTGGTTGTCGACAAGTCTCAAGTGTTGACAGCATTCGGGGGAATCGAAATTGCCACAAGTCAGCACTATTTCTTTGGTTCTGACAGTCTGGCCTTGCGGGCTACCTGGAGATTCGGTCAAACAGTGCTACACCCTGAACGCCTCGGCCTGTTCAATATTCAGGCAGACAAGTAATCAAGTTTGGTTCGCGCCATGTTGATTTCTCCCATTATTACTGCGCGAACCCGTATGCCAACTAATTTTCTCTTTTTCCCAGTTGGCATACTGGCGGTCTGAGCCGAAATGGATAGGCGGCTCAGACCGCCACTCTCACTGCACCAGCAGTGTCTGAGCCCAGGGGGGAGCCCCCCCAGGGGTAGCGCCTCCTTGGAAGGCATTAAGGCGTTCAGATTTTGTACGGGTCTGGATGTCAATTCAGAAAGGATTCTTTATTATGGCTGGACGAGGACCCGCCCCGAAACCACGGAACCGGCGTGTACGACGAAACCAGGATGGGATTCCCACCACTGTGGTCAAATTCGTACAAGGGATACAACCTAGTTTACCCGATGGTTATACCTGGCCTGAGCAAACTCGCTTGTGGTGGGAGCATTGGCGTGATTCACCACTCGCGGAGCATTTTACGCAAGTAGATTGGGATCACCTCTTGGTTGTTGCTAGGATTCATGCCGACCTCATGACCCCGGGTTCTTCTGTGTCAGCTTCGAAGGTCGCTCAATTTCGGCAATCGGTTGTTCAGTTTGGTGTGACGCCTATGGCGAGGGCTCAGCTGCGCATTGAGTTTGCTGAGATGCATCCACAAGGTACTAGCGGGACGCGCATTCTCCCGGCGCGAGTTCGGCTCGGTCCCTTGGTGCTTAATCATCCTGATGTGGGTGACGATGTGGAAGGATGAGCAGGTGAAGACCAGACCAACCCCTGAAGAACAGGAACGCCTACTTCAAGCTGTTCGTGACGCCGTGGAGGCTAAGAAAGTGGCCACACGGGCTCGTGCCACCGCTATTGGTGCGGCTGACGATGCGGGTGTGCCACGTGACCTCATCGCCGAGGCAGCTAACCTATCATGGCCCGTGAGATACCAACGATGGAGTCAGTTGCGTAAAGGGAAAAACCGGTAGGAAGAACTCAAGGATAATACTTGATATTATCTGGGTATCAGACTAGTCTCAGGACATCCACAATTAGGCAGATGGACCATATAAAGTTCATCAATAAGGAGTCCGACAAATATGTCTTTATCGCAAAATGTAGCCGCTGAGGTGCGCTCTATTATTGCCCACAAAAAGATCAGAAACATGTCTGTGGCCGAAGCCTTGGGCGTGTCTGAGTTTCGTGCTCGCAAGCTCATCCGTGGCACGAGGCCGTTTTCGATCCCGCAAGTAGAAACATTGGCTACGTTCCTTAATATCGATCTTTGGGACCAGATTCTGCAACCGGCATTCGCCAAGGGGGGTTACGAATGTCCCGCTACATCGTGACCGCCGAGGACCTGGACCGGCGCTATCCAGCCCCCGGTTGGGCAACGTCAACAGACGTAAGTATCGATTGTGCCCAGCAGGGATGGCAGTGGAACTGTACGGAATTCATCAGGCTCAGTTCCTGGACTGCGCGGAACGGGTATGTGAGCCTCACACTTCTAGAGGCATGTGACCAATATGGAAATACGATCATTGTTGATCAACCTGTCATATCCATGATCGAAGGGTCTGCAATGGACACGGAACAGATCGTGCACGGTACCTTGGCAGTTGCGGATCGGCTCATGGAGGACAGCACACAGATCCGTAGTCTTCTTCATTCAGTTGTGGATCCGTACTACCACCATCGGATAGCACAAGTTGAGCAACATGCCGACAATTAGGGCAGCCATCGTCCATTTTTGCACACCTTTTCGCACACTATTGGGTCAGAATCCGTCAATATCCGTCAATATCCATGGTTGTTCAGAACCAGTGAAATAGCTTGTCACGCGGATAGTAACAGACATTTAGGGACATACTTCCGGAACCTTACAAGGAAGGGGTCGTCGGTTCGAGCCCGGCTGAATCCACAAGGAGCTCGAGGAACCTGATTATTCCGAAAGCAACGAACATTTTTCGTCAGGCCCATGGGATGACTCCCAGGCTCGGATGATACTGGTCAGGAGTTGGTCAACGTCCGTGGAGGGGCGATCGTCCGGATACGTGAAGCTCTCCGGGTGATCACCGAAGTAGCGGCGCGCTTGCTCGGCACGATGAATCGCGTGCTTGACACCTTGCTGGGGATCGTCATTGTTTCTAGGAAGTTCGTTGAAATTGGTTTTCTGCCCTTTCACATAGTGTGGCCACACTTTCTTCAGTGCTGCATCTACGTGAGGTTTCAAGCATCCGCACTGCATGTAATCCATGAAGTGCCACAGGAGCCATACTTCAAAATTAGGGTTCGATAGGCCAACCTGGATGCCCGCTGCCTCAGCAACTTGTCTCGCACGTCGAACTTCATCGGTGTGCTCGTCCCAATCGAAAAGCACCCAAATCTGATCATAACGTTGCGGGTCGATGCCACGCTGAGTATCTCCTCGAGCGTGACGCACTGCCAAATTGACGATGCTCATGCAGTCCGAGTTACCCCGATCCGTCTCCACTCGGATGGTCCCCCTGCCTAGGCGCCCCTTGATGAAATGAAGATAGTGTTCCTCTGTCTGTCCTTCACAGACAACGAGGAAGGTGGTTCGTGGATCCCTGTACGGAACTCGGCGCCTGTGCTGGTCTGAGGAAAATTTCTTGCCCATGTCGACTCAGTCTGCTGCTGGATCGACTAGGAGTTGAAGGACAGGGATTCCCCCATACCGACCTTGAAAGTAGAATTTCACAATGTCCTCATCTTTTGTGGGTCGGTAGTCGCTGAGGGGAAACAACTCAGTGGCACCGTCATTGTCCTTCTCGGTGAACCAGATTTGATCTCGATCGAGCATGTATCCCAGCCCGCCATAGTTGCCCAGCAGGCTGACATCATGTGAGGTGAATATTAGTTGTGCATTTTGCGGGTTGGTGGAGGCAGACTGGAAGATCTCGATGATGGCCCGTATCAGCAGAGGATGCAAATTTTCGAACTCATCGAGTCTGAACGCTCTTCCGGTGTCAAGAGCGTTGAAAACCGGGCCTGCAATCCTCCACAACTCCTGGGTTCCGAGAGATTCACGGCTCCACGACAGTTCTCCGTCAACACCCGAGTCGTGGGCATGCTGATGAACCAGCGCGGGGCGAGTGTTCTGTTGGATCAGCCTTCTCTCGACTGTGTGGCGGGCTTCCTCGTTTTCGTCTTCATGACCGAGTCGCAGAAAAGTGTCAACCAGGTCGGTCGGTGGTTTGGATGGAGTCTTGATCTTCACATCCATGACTCCGATGTCTGCCTGGGTGAGCAGACCGGTGACCCAGGTCCGGAAATGGGGATCCATCGTGAATCGCCTCACTGAGTCTTCAGTCATGTCGTCATCGTCTGGGGACGACTCGACAAACCAACGGTAGACGTCCATGAGAGGTTCGTAGTTGTCCTGAGCAGCTTTCGACAAGAACAATGAGTTGTCCCGTGTTGATTGGATAATAGCTTTCTTGTGGCCTGTCAGGCGATTGGAAACATTGATCTCTGTTTTTCCCTGGGGTGAAACCGCTCGGGTGAAGAGAGTACGAGTGGAGCGTCGCTGCTGCTGTGAGCTGTACAGAATCAGAGACTCTGACTCGACCTTTCCATCCTTCAGCGAGAAGGCATACCGATACTCGTCTTGGTCGAGTGTGAAGCAGATCTCAGTTGAAAAGGGTTCTTCCCGAGATGTTGCATCAAGCAGGAATGGTTCCATCTTCAAACCCTTCGTTGCCTCGCTGCGAGCAGATGTACGAATGAGCCAGATGACATAGCTCATTGCGTCAAGGATGGTCGATTTGCCCGAAGCATTCGCACCGAGAATGACTGCCACCGGAGAAAGGCCTTTTCCTGCGGGTTCACCATTAATGGCAAGTCTGCTTGTCGTACCGGCACCTGCACGAACCATAGACAGGGTTTGTTGGTGACGGATTGATCGGAAATTTGCAACGCTGAAGCTGATAAGCATGGCGCCTCCTGGTGGTTTTCTCATTCGATCTTACTCGATAAGGATGATCTGTAAAGAAATTCCCCGAAAAACGCCTATATTTAAATGTCTCATCTACAAATATGGCCAATTCGTACTCAAACGGATGAACTGGTGGGAACTGTGCGCACGTACGCGTGGCCAATAGTGGGATGTGTCTACCTGGTTGTTGTTCAATCGCAGCTGTTACCAGCCAGCTTGGTTGTGCCGTTCTACGAGACGACGACCAAGCCCTTCTTGAAGAAGGTTTCGTAGCTGAGTTCGTCGGTGCCGGGGTGGGACCAGGCTACGACGACGGTCATGGTGGGGCGGGCGAAGGACAGGGCAGAGGCCACGCTCATGGCGGGCTTGGTGGCTGTGAAGGAGACCTGGTTCCAGGCTTTGGAGGTACGGAACAGGCAGGCTCCCAGGTCCGAGAACTGCGACACGGTGGTGATGTCGATGGTGGGGTCGATCGTCAGTGAGGCGACCGCTCGCAGGTCGAGGGTGCCAGGGCCGAACAGGGGGCACTCGTAGGCCCGCGGATCCTTGGCCTCGGGGTCGTCGGCGTAGCCTGGACGGCATTGCACAGACTCCAGTAGTAGTCGAATCTCGTCCTCAGAACCGTTGAGGGTGACGACGTTTCTAATCATATTCGACATGATGACCTCCCTAACTGACGAACAAACCTTCTTGCTTACCGAAAATTGAGTAGCTATCTACCCCTCCAAGGTACAACCGGCATCCAGAACCCACAATGGGACCCGGTTCCCGGGGAATCATGTCCCATTCTTCAGCAGTACGTCACCTGTTCGGGTGGCTTCATGCCATCCCGGCGAACTGGGGCAAGTGACAATCAGAGATGCGAACCAGTCAACGTACCTGCTAAGCCCGGCTACACCGATTCATGGCTGCTGCGCGGCCCTGTGCCGGTACGCTGACTCGTCGGTCGGCGCTCAACTTCACGTCCAGTCTGCCCTCACGCCACCCGCCGACCCATCGCACCCCCACAGTGCTGCTCGCGACGCCAGCAATCGGTGTATCCGGGCTAAGCCCGGCTCCACCGATTCATGACTGCTGCGCATCCCTGTGCCGGTACGCTGGCTCGTCGGTCGTCGTTCAACAGACGTCCAGTCTGCCCTCACGCCACCCGCCGACCCATCGCACCCCCACAGTGCTGCTCGCGACGCCAGCAATCGGTGTATCCGGGCTAGGGGGACATCGAAACAATGTCCCATTCATGGAACGTGACATCCTCCGTTCACCCGACAAACCTGCATGAAGTCGAGTGCCCCCATAGACAGGTATACCACAGGAAACGAGAAATTACAGGAATATGCAACAAGGATGGGCAGACGCCGAACGTCAACCCATCCTTGCTGTGTGGAGTGAAGACCTGCGGGGTCAACAGCCCGTGAAGGGGGCCGGCGGTCTTTTCTCCATGAAGGCTCCCATTCCCTCCACCTGGTCCTGGGTGCCAAAACAACTGGCGAACTGAGCGGATTCGATGGCCAGAGCCGTGTCTATATCTGTTTGTCTTCCAAGGGTCACTGCCTGCTTGGTTGCCCTGACTGCCACCGGTGACTGGAGAGCGATCGACGTGGCCAGTTTCACCGCGGCGGCGAGCAACTCGTCGACAGGGTAGACCGCGTTGACCAGGCCGACCTGGAAGGCCCGGTCCGCATTCATCCGCCCGCCCGAGAACAACAACTCATTGGCCACGCCGGGCGCCACCAGACGGGTGAGGCGTTGGGTACCTCCGAAGCCTGCTGTCACCCCCAGGCCGACCTCAGGCTGTCCGAAGACCGCCTTCTCGCTGGCCAGACGGATGTCGCAACTCATCGCGAGTTCACATCCGCCTCCCAGTGCGAATCCATTGACGGCCGCAACCGACGGGATCGGCAACTTCTCCAGACGCCTGAAGATTGCCGATCCGTGCCGACTGAATGCCTCGGCCTGGCGCGGCGTCATGGCCGCCATCTCGGTGATGTCGGCGCCTGCGACAAAGGCGCGACCAGCGCCGGTGATCAACAAGCACCGGGCCTGGTCGGCTTCAGCCTGGTCCAGTGCCATCCCGAGGTCGGACAAGACCTGGCTGTTGAGGGCGTTGAGCGCCTGAGGTCTGCTGATCGTCAGCGTCGCGACGTCGTCAGCCACGTCGTATGTGACAAAGTCCATGGTTGACTCCTCAGCGTAGTTCGGTACGGGCGATGACCAGGCGTTGGATCTCGTTGGTGCCCTCGTAGATCTGGGTGATCCGGGCATCGCGGAACATCCGCTCGACGGGGAAGCCTTCGATGTAGCCGTACCCGCCATGGATCTGCACGGCGGTGTTGGTCACCCGGCCGGCCATCTGCGCACAATGCAACTTGGCGATAGCCGCCTCCTGGCTGTAGGGCTCGCCCCGGTTGGCCAGGTCGGCTGCGTGGTAGACCAGCATCCGGCCCGCCTCAATGTCCGCCCGCATGTCGGCGATCATCCACTGGATGGCCTGCAGGTTGGCCAGCGGGCCGCCGAATTGCTCGCGCGTCTTGGCGTACGCCACTGCTTCCTCGTAGGCTCCCTGGGCGATACCGAGCGACTGGGCCGCGATGCCGACCCGGCCGTCGTCGAGCCCGGACATCGCGACCTTGAACCCCACGCCTTCCTTGCCGCCGAGAATGGCGCTCTTGGGCACCCGCATGGACTGGAAGTTCAGCGGGGTGGTCGACGATCCGCGTAACCCCATCTTGCGCTCCGGTTCGCTGACGTGAAGCCCGGGGTTGTCGCGGTCCACCAGGAAAGCGGTGATGCCACGGCTGCCGGGTTCATCAGAGGTACGGGCGAAGACCAGGAAGACTCCGGCGTACCCGCCGTTGGTGATGAAGATTTTCTCACCGTCGATGACGTACTCGTCGCCGTCGAGGCGCGCCCGGGTCTTCAGTTGAGCAGCATCCGAGCCGGCGCCCGGTTCCGTCAGACAGAAGGCGCCGATGCAATCACCTTGAACCATCGCAGGCAGGTAGCGTTGCTTCTGCTCGTCGGTGCCCCAGTGGGCGATCAACTCGGTGCACATCGTGCAGTGCACCTCGACCATGACACCGGTCGTGGCGCAGCAGCGTGAGATCTCTTCCAGTGCGAGCGCGAAGGCGACGTGGTCCTTGCCGGTTCCGCCGTACTCCTCGGGGATGCCGATCCCGAAAATGCCCATGTCAGCGAGCTTTGGAATCGATTCCAGTGGTGGGCGGTGCTCGCGGTCGAGGGTTTCGGCCAATGGCTTGAGCTCAGCTTCGGCGAACTCACGGAAAGACGAGCGCATGATCTCTTGCTCGTCGCTGAGATGGAATGGCATGTTCGGTGCTTTCTAGTTGTAGGTGTAGAAGCCGCGACCGGACTTCTTGCCCAGCCAACCCGCCTTGACGTACTGGCGAAGCAAGGGGCAGGGGCGGTATTTCGGATCGCCGTACCCCTCGAACATGACCTCGAGGATGGACAACTCGGTGTCGAGTCCGATGAAATCGGCCAGGCGCAGCGGACCCATGGGGTGGTTCATCCCCAGCGTCATCACCGTGTCGATGTCCTCGATGCTGGCCACGCCTTCCGACACGCAGAAGATGGCCTCGTTGATCAGCATCTGCAAGACCCTGTTGGACACGAAGCCGGGTACGTCGCGTACCAGGACGGGGGTCTTGCCCAGGTCGATGGCCTCTTGGCGGATGATCTCAGTGGTCTGTTCGCTGGTGGCCAGTCCGCGGATCATCTCCACCAGCTTCATCACCGGCACCGGATTCATGAAGTGCATGCCGATGACCTGCTCGGGCCGGGAGGTGAAGGCCGCGATCTCGGTGATCGGCAGGGAGGAGGTGTTGGAGGCCAGAATGGCGGATTCGGGGCAGATCCTGTCCAGACGGGTGAAGGTGCTGGCCTTCGCGTCCATGTTCTCCACGATCGCCTCGACCACCAGGTCACATTCCGCGCCGGCGTCAAGATCGGTCACGGGGATGAGGTTGGCCATGGTGGCCGCCTTCTGTTCCTCGGTGATCCTCTCCTTGGCGACGTCTTTGGTCAGCAGTGACTCGATGAAGGCGAGCCGCTTGTTGAGGATGTCCATCGTCACATCGTTGAGGTACACCTTACGTCCGGCAGCCGCGCACACCTGGGCGATGCCACCGCCCATCTGGCCGGCGCCAACGACCATGGTTGTTGAAATTGTCATATTTATTGTCTCCTTTGTCGGATTGTTGACTGATGCTGTGATGGATGGGGTTAGTTGGCTTCGACCCAGATGGCGTCGCCTTGGGCCATTCCGGAGCAGATGGCGGCCAGGCCGTTCTTCTTGCCCTGGCGGCGCAACTCGTAGATCAAGGTCATGAGGATGCGTGCCCCACTGGCTCCGATCGGGTGTCCCACGGCGACGGCTCCGCCATTGACGTTGACCCGGGCCTCGACATCGGCCGGGTCCATGCCCAGAACACCAATCGCCGAGGTGAGGGGAACCGCGGCGAAAGCCTCGTTGATCTCGATCAGGTCGAAGGCATCCATGGTCGCGCCAGTCTTGGCCAGGAGCTTCTCAATCGCCCAGCCCGGCACCGCCGCGATGTTGCGCGACTCGGCTGAGGCTTGGGCATAGGCCTTGATGGTGGCCAGGATCGGGGCACCGAGTTCGGCAGCCTTGTCCCGCGACATCACAACAACCGCTGCTGCACCATCGTTGGTCCCAGGCGCATTGCCCGCTGTCACAGTCCCATCGTCGACGAACAGTGGCTTCAGTCTGGCAAGTCCTTCCGCAGTCGTGTCCGGGCGGGGCGCCTCGTCCTTGTCGACCACGGTCGTACCCTTGCGGGTGACGATCTCGACCGGGAAACGTTCGTCGTCGAAGATTCCGGCGGCTTCCGCGGCAGCCCAGCGCTGTTGGCTACGCAGGGCGAAGGCGTCTTGCTGTTCCCGGGTGATCCCGTACTCCAGCGCCACTCCGCCGCCGATGACAGCCATGTGGACGTCATTCTCCGGGCACCACAAGCCGTCCAGAACCATGCCGTCCTTCATCAACGCGTCGTTCATGTGCGCGCCCCATCTCATCTGGGGGACGTAGTACGGGATGTTGCTCATCGATTCCATGCCCCCGGCGACGACGATGTCCGCGTCCCCAGCCTTGATGATCTGTGCGGCCAGAGTGACAGCCTTCAGTGCCGACCCACAGACCTTGTTGATGGTCAGGCAGGGAACAGAATGAGGGATGCCTCCCTTGATCGCAGCCTGGCGTCCGGGGATCTGGCCTGCACCGGCAGGAACGACCATGCCCATGATCGCCTCATCGACCTGCGCGCCTTGGATCCCGGCGCGTGAAAGCGCTTCCGCGATCGCTTTTCCACCCAGGTCCACGGCACTGAGTTGTTTGAGTGCTCCTCCGTACTTCCCAAACGGGGTGCGAGCGGCACTGACGATGACTACATCTTTCACTTGATTCTCCTTATTTCGGATTGACTGGTTGGTGACGAGGAAGGGGTCTGGGGCGATGGCTGCGGGGTAAAGTCAGGGTGGGCGAAGTGCCACATGGGGGAAGGACTCGTTGTCAAGGGATGGGTAGGCCGTACGGCAGGCTCGCAGGCCACGCCCTTGTGGCTCCTGCAAGCTTCCGCACGTGACCGGCTCCGTACCGGACAACGAATCATGACACCCCCAACTCCTTGACTGGGTTCGTTAGATTAGCTTCTTTTCGCGCAATTCTTCGATTTTCTCGGGCGAATACCCGCATATCTTGCTCAGTACGTCGTCGGTGTCCTGGCCCAGGGTGGGGGAGCCGCGCCAGATCTGCCCGGGGGTCTCACTCATCTTGGGGACGATGCCGAAGGCGGTGACCTCGGCGCCGGATTCCTGGTCCACGTACCTGACGAAGTCGTCGCGCTGGAGGAAGTGAGGGTGTTCGAGGCAATCCTTGGCCGTGTTGACCTTGGCCACGCCGACGCGCGCCTGGGACAGGACCGCAATGATCTCGTCGGCCGAGCGCTCGGCGGCCCAGGCGGTGATCTTGGCGTCCAGTTCGCGGCCCTTGGGCGATTGCAGGGTTTCCAGCCCGTCGCCAGCCTCCTGATGGCTGAAATACTCCAGATCCCAGCCGACGGCCTTGATGAAGCGTTCGTAGACGGTCCGTCCGAAAGCGGCGATGGCGATGTACTCACCGTCCTTGTCCAGGAACACCCCGTACGGCTGGAAGGCTGAGGACTTGGTCCCAGAGCGGGTACGCATGACCCCCGCCTCGGTGTAGCTGCAGAAGGTGTCGGCGAGGATCCGGGCGTTGGCCTCGAATTGCGCCACGTCGACGACCTGGCCGCGACCGGTCTTGAGTACGTTGATGTACGCCGCCAGGATGCCGAACAGACCCGTCATCCCGGAGATGTAGTCGGAGGTCCACGGTTTCGTCAGTCCGGGAACGGCGGGTTCGGGGTCGCCGTTGAGGTGCATGAAACCTGAGAAAGCCTGTCCGATCATGTCGTAGGAGGCCATGTCGCAATACTCGGGCAAACCGCCGAATTCCGGATGGCCGAAGCCGGAGACGTGGACGATGACCAGACGCGGGTTGACGTCGAGCAACTCGTCGTCGTGGATGCCGAGCTTGTCCAGCCAGACCATGTTCTCCAAGAAGATGTCGGACTTCTTGATCAGGTCGAAGAAGACCTCTTTGACCTCGGGGATCTTGAGGTTGAGTTCCAGGGTCAGGCTGAGCCGGTTGCGACCCTCCTGGAGCCATGTAGTGGACACCTGAGTCCCATTTTCGTCAGCGAAGGGAGGCATGTAGCGCCACGTGTCACCGACTCCGGGGCGTTCGATGTGGATGAACTCAGCTCCGAAATCAGCCAGCATCACCGCCGCGTGCGGACCGGCCACCAGGGAACCCGCACACAGGACTCTCAGCCCGGCGAATGGGCCAAAGTTGGGGGATACCGCGTTCCGTTTTTCGGCCAGGGACATGGGTGCCAACAATGACATTAATTACCTCCTGTAATGGGTGTCGTCGCCACAGGCAACATAATCTAATCCTGAGTTTTTCACAGGTAGCCATAGAAACACAGACATGATTTCTGGATGGGGTTCCCCTGATTTTCCTATGGTATATTTCCGGCTATGGAGGCATTGGATCCCCGTCGGCTCCTCATTTTCAAGACTGTCGTCGATGTCGGCTCGATCTCGGCGGGAGCCAGGGTTCTGGGCAGGACTCAGCCATCGGTGACCGAGCATATCCGGGCCCTGGAACACAGCTTGAAAGTACCGTTGCTCATACGCAGCAGCAAGGGGGTCGTGCCGACCGAGGCGGGCCGGATGCTGCTCGCCCACGCCAACGCCATCGCCGGGTCGCTGGACACCGCGGTGCGGGAAGCCACCGAGTACAGGGACTTGCGCCGCGGCCGCGTCCGCCTGGCCTGCTTCCCCTCCTCCTTGGCAACTGTCGTTCCCCGGGCCATGCAGCGGCTGTACGAAAAGCTGGGCTTCTGGCTCGACGTCCACATGGTCGAGGTCAATCCGGTCAAGGCGGTGGCCATGCTCGGGCGCGGCGATGTCGATCTGGCCCTGGTCTTCCGCCATGACGACAGCGCGTCGGAACCATCATGGAACCTCTTTCACGAGATCCGGATGGGACGGGACAAGGCCTACGTCGTCCTCCCCAGCAATCATGCCTTGGCCAGGCAGCCACAATTGTCCCTGGCCGATCTCGGCGGTGAGAGGTGGGCCTTCGGCCGAGTCCCTTGTGACAGGCATCTTAAGGAGACTTGCCGCCGGGCGGGATTCGACCCTGCTATCCAGACGCTGACCGATGACTATGTCGTCGTCCAGTCTTTCGTGGCCATGGGGTCTTTCAGTACGATCTTGAACCGCTCCTCGCTCGACGCGTTCTGCCATCCCGGTGTGGTCACCCGATCCGTCCCCGAACTGGGCAGCCACCTCGTCAGCGCCTTGTGTAAACCAGGCATGGAAACCATCCCCAGTATCTCGGCCCTCCTGGCGGCGATCGCGGTCGACAGACAGTTCGGATCCGCTCAACCTCCGGTCGAGTCCAGCTATCCGGCATCTGTTTCGGTTCCCTGAGAAAATGGCGGATTGCCGCTGGCAGTTGCCAGAATTTTCCCGGTCTCCAGGTAAAATTCGTACTCGTGGCAACTGTGGACGATCTGCGGAACCTCTGGGATGACCTTGATCAGACGATGGTCTCGATCGAGGCAGTCGTCGACGTACCCGGCAAGAGGCAGGCGATTGCCGCCCTTGAAGTGGACGCCGCCGCACCCGATTTGTGGAGCGATCAGGAGCGTGCCCAGGACGTGACCTCGCGGATGTCACGGCTTCGGGCCGACGTTGAGCGGGTCACCGGGCTGCGTTCCCGGCTGGATGACACCCACGTTCTGATCGACCTCGGCGTCGAGGAAGACGACGCCGAAACTCTGGTCGAGGCCGGCACCTCCTTGTCCAGTCTGGCTTCCGACATCCAGGCCCTGGAAGTACGCACCCTGCTCAACGGGGAGTACGACGACCGCGACGCCCTGGTGACGATCCGGTCGGAGGCCGGGGGAGTCGACGCCGCCGACTTCGCTGAAATGCTCTTGCGGATGTATCTGCGCTGGGCTGACCGCCACGGCTATCCGGCTGAGGTCTACGACACCTCCTACGCCGAGGAAGCGGGCATCAAGTCAGCAACCTTCCAAGTCAAGGCCCCCTTCGCCTACGGCACTTTGTCCGTCGAGCAGGGGACTCACCGCTTGGTGCGGATCTCGCCCTTTGACAACCAGGGGCGCCGGCAGACCTCGTTCGCCGGAGTGGAAGTGCTTCCAGTGACGCAGGAGGCCGACCACATCGACATCCCTGAGACCGAAATCCGGGTCGATGTCTTCCGCTCGTCAGGCCCTGGTGGCCAGTCCGTCAACACGACCGATTCTGCCGTGCGCATCACCCACCTGCCCACCGGTCTGGTGGTCAGTTGCCAGAACGAGAAATCACAGTTGCAGAACAAGGCCGCCGCGTTGAGGGTTCTCCAGGCCCGATTGCTCGAACGGGCGAGGGCTGAGCGCGAGGAGCAGATGCGAGCGCTGAAAGGCGATGGCGGTAACTCCTGGGGGTCCCAGATGCGCAGTTACGTCCTCCACCCGTACCAAATGGTCAAAGACTTGAGGACCGAATTCGAGGTGGGGAACCCCTCAGCCGTCTTCGACGGCGATCTCGACGGTTTCATCGACGCCGGAATCCGCTGGCGGCGCCAGCAGGAGCAACGAGAAGCATAGGAAGAAAATCGTCTGAGATTTCAGTGAGAGATTCTCAGGTTTGAGAGAGGTAACAAGGTGATCAAATTTGAGGAAGTCTCCCGGATTTACGACGGCCAGACCAGGGCTGCCCTGGCGAACGTCACCATCGATGTTGACAAAGGCGAGTTTGTCTTCCTGGTGGGGGGATCCGGATCGGGGAAATCCACCCTGCTGAAACTCATCCTGCGCGAATTCCGCCCGACGACCGGCCGGATCTACGTCGCGGGCAAGGACGTCGCCACTCTTCCGGAGCGCAAGATTCCCGGGCTGAGGCGCGAGATCGGCATGGTCAGCCAGGATTTCCGGCTCCTTCCGGGCAAGACAGTCTTCGAGAATGTCGCCTTCGCCCTCCAGGTCATCGGCAAGCCCCGCTCCCTGATCCGCAAGGTCGTCCCAGACACCCTCGAACTGGTCGGCTTGGGGGACAAGTCCGACCGCAAACCTGATGAACTGTCCGGCGGCGAGCAGCAGCGCGTGGCAATCGCCCGGGCCTTCGTCAACCATCCGAAGATTTTGTTGGCCGACGAGCCGACCGGGAATCTCGATCCCGAAACCTCGGTGGGCATCATGAGGTTGTTGGACCGGATCAACCGGTCCGAGACGACGGTCATGATGGCCACCCATGACTGGGCCATGGTCGACCAGATGCGCAAGCGGGTCGTGGAGCTCGACGGCGGACACGTCGTCCGTGACCAGGCCCGTGGCATTTACGGGGCGAGAGCCTGAAAGGAGTCCCATGCGTCACGCACTATCCGAGACATGGTCTGGGCTGAGGAGGAATGCCGGCATCACCCTGGCTGTCATCATGACCATGTGGGTGTCATTGTCCCTGTTCGGGGCGGGCCTCATCGCCGCTCAGCAGGTCAACCTGTTGAAAGACGAGTGGTACGACAAGATCGAGGTCACCGTCTATCTGTGCACGGCCAAACTCCAATCCGGTGGCAACTGCGACCCCGGCCAGGATGCCACCCAGGAACAGAAGGACCAGATCCAGGCCGCCCTGCAGAAGAACCCCCAAGTCCAGACGGTCTACTACGAGACCAGGGCCGAGGCCTTCGCCCAATTCCAGGACCTCTTCAAAGGCTCACCGATCGAAGACTCGCTGACCCTGGACGAGATGCAGGACTCTTTCCGGGTGAAACTGGTCGATCCCCAGCAGTACGAGGGGGTGGTCTCCCAGATCGAATTGATGCCCGGTGTGCAGAAGATCCAGGACCTCCACCAGATCCTCGACCCGCTGTTCAAGTACTTAAGCGCCCTGCAGTGGGGGACGATCGGGCTCAGCATCTTGTTGTTGTTGGCAGCCGCCCTGCAGATCGGGACGACGATCCGCATGGCCACCTTCACCCGAGGCCGGGAGATCGGGATCATGCGATTGGTGGGTGCTTCCAATTTCTATATCATGGGACCATTCCTGCTCGAGTCGCTGATCGCCGCCCTGGTGGGCGCGGTCTGCGCGGCAGGAACATTGGTATTTGCTGTGTGGTTCCTCATCAGGCGTAATGCTCAAGAGTCCCTTCAGACTATCCGCTGGGTCGGCTGGCGCGAGACGCTGATTTCTGTGGTTTCCGTGTTCATCGTGGCTATTGTTTTATCTATCATTCCGACCATCATCTCCGCGAGAAGGTATCTGCGGGTCTGAGGTGGACCGGGGGATGGAGGAACATGACCAGGCGGTCACGATCCCTGCGCCAGGTGGTCGCTCTCGCATGCGCGGTTGCGATCTCTTTTTCGGGCTGCGTGGTGTCAGCCCAGGCGGACGACGACCTGAGTGCTCAAAAGCAGAACGCCGACGCCGCTGTCGTGCGGGCTCAGGCCGATGTCGACAAGTCGACCCTCACCCTCCAGCAGGCCAACGACAAGGTCACCCAGGCCCAGGCCGACGTGGCGGACGCCCAGGCGGCCCTCAATGCGGCCCAGGACGCCGTGGCGCAAGCCCAGGACATCCAAGCCCAGAAGGCCCAGGAACTCGAGCAGGCCAATCAGGAACTTGCCGACGCCCAGGCTGAGGAAGCAGCGGGCCAAGCCGCCATCGACGCCCAGAAGGATGCCATCGGCGCGTACGCACGTGCCCTGGTCCAGGACAATCTGCCCTTGGTCAGCCTGGCCTCCCTGATCAACACCGACTCCACCGCCACCCTCGCCAATCGCGTTCAGTGGACTGACACCGTCCTGACGACCAATCAGGTCAACCTCGATGCCTTGAGGACCCTCCAAGTTCAATTGGAGCAGGCTCGCGCGGCCAGCCAGGCGGCACAGCAGAAGGCCGACGAGGCTCAGCAGGCGGCCGACGCCCAGGTGGCAGCCACCCAAGCCGCCCAGGATGCGGCCGAGTCGGCCCGTACGACCCTCCAGTCGGCTCTCGATTCCCAACAGAGCGCCCAGGCCGCCGCCGCGGATGCTCTGGCCGCCGACCAGGACATGCTGGCCCAGACCAAGGCCGAACAGGACAGCGTCAACGCCAAGATCGCCGCCGCGGCCGCCGCTGCCGCAGCCGCTGAGGCAGCCCGCCAGGCGGAAGCTGCTCGTCAGGCCGCCGCCGACGCAGCGGCCAACCAACCGGCTGCACCCCCCGCTTCGTCCGTGTCGTCGTCGGGCCTGATCTGGACGGTCAACGGCCCGATCACCAGCTACTACGGCTATCGCATCCACCCGATCTTCCACACCTGGCTCTTCCATGACGGTCTGGACATCGGGGTGCCGTGCGGGACTCCGGTCAAGGCTGCGGCGTCCGGCAAGGTCACCGACGAGTACTACAACGGCGGCTACGGGTATCGCCTGTTCATCGATCATGGGTACGTGGGCGGCAGCTACATGGTCACCTCGTACAACCACCTGTCCGGCTATGCCGTGCCGGTGGGGACCTATGTCACGCAGGGGCAAACCGTGGCGTACATCGGCTCGACCGGCAATTCCACCGGGTGCCACATGCACTTCATGCTGTGGGTCAACGGCACGGGGGTCAACCCCTTGCCGTACCTCCCGTGATTCACGGCCGGGTATGATTGTCCTTCTGCCGTGAGGGAAGGAGTGCCGTGGTCAAGGAGCAGGGGCGCAAGCTCATCACCCAGAACAAGAGGGCCCGGCACGACTATCATCTGCACGACACCTTCGAGGCGGGGATCGTTCTGACCGGAACCGAGGTCAAGTCACTCAGGGCTGGAAGGGCTTCCTTGGCCGAGGCGTACGTGACTGTGGACTCCGGCGAGGTCTGGTTGCGCAACGCCAATATCACCGAG
>WRFP01000007.1 GCA_009778725.1 Propionibacteriaceae bacterium | reverse complement strand
GTGGGGCCACCGTGTCCGGATTGCGCGTCAGGGTGCGGACCTGGTGGCCGCGGTCGAGCAGGAGAGGTACGAGGTAACTGCCGGTGTATCCGTTTGTCCCTGTGATCAGGTCTATTGTCATGTTACGAGAGTATCATACAGTCGTATGAATGACAATCTGATAGGGTGACCTGGTGAAAGCAATCAGACGTACGCCAGAGGCCGGCTCGAACCCAAGCTCTGGCTTAGGGCCAGACCCGACCAGTGGTGCGACCACTCGCGAGCGGCTCCTGGCGGCCACCGTCGTTTCACTGAGGGCCCACGGTCCAGCCGGGCTCACCTCACGCGAGATCACTCGGGCGGCGGGGGCGAACCTGCAGGCGATCACGTACCACTTCGGCTCCAAGGATGCCCTGGTCGCCGAAGCACTCATCGGCATGCTGCGCGAGCGACTGGTGCCCGTGCGTACTGTCATGGACTCAGAAGCCGACCCGACTGAACGGCTGTTTGACGCCCTGGGCACCATCATCGGCTCGTTCAGCGCCGCCCGAGCCGATCTGGCCGCCTATGCCGACGCAGTGGCAGCCGCCTCCAGCAACCCGGCACTGGCCACAGCTTTGACCGCCCTCCACACCGAACTGGTCGACTACATCGCCTCACTGATCGTCGAACTGCAAGGCGAGGGATACATCCAGCGCTGGGTGGACCCACCCGCGATGGCAGCAATGCTGGTCGCCATCGGAGACGGCCTCGCCATGCACGCCCACTACGGCGAACCCGACGTCAACGGCGTGCTCGACCAGATCGCTCAGCTCCTTCTCGCCGCCCGCGAACCCCGCAAGAGTCTTGCGCCGGCGGCCACCCGGCTGCTCCTTCGACGCCTACGCTCGCTCGCGCTCGGTTGACACCATAGGAGTCCGGGCGGTCGCCGCTGAGATGGTGTGATCGGCAGGACTAGACTCGTCTGATGCCTTCCACGACCATGATTGGCAGTTATCTGTGCGCGTACGTCCTGCTGGTCGGATTCTTTGTCATTGAGCGTTTTGTCCGGCGGGGCGAGGGTACGAAGGACATGGGGCGTACCCGCTTCGACCAGGGTAGTACGACCGTGATCTCCGTGGTGATGGGTGTGGCGTTCGTGATCGTCCCTTTGGCCCCACTGTGGAACTGGCTGGCCATCGGCCCGGTCTTGGGCATCTGGGCTTGTGCCGTGGGAGTCGTCGCCGGTGTCGTCGGCCTGGTCATCCGGTATGTGGCGTTCTCCACCTTGGGCCGCTTCTTCACCCGGACACTTCGCGAGCAGGAGGACCACCAGCTCGTCACAACAGGCATTTATCGCCACATCAGACATCCCGGGTACCTGTCCGACATCCTGATCTTCGCCGGAGCCAGTCTTGCCATGCGGAACATGACAGTATTCATCGTTGTCATTGTGATGTTCGTTCCCGCGTACCTCTATCGGATTGGTGTGGAGGAGAAGATGCTCATCGAAGTCTTCGGTTCTGCCTACACGCAGTACCAGCAGACTTCCCACCGCCTGATCCCAGGGCTGTGGTGACGGGTGGCCGAGGCTGACACAGTCGTTGTCAATCACCACATCTATGGGATTCCTGTCCCATGGACGGAAAATTTGGTTGGCCCTAGTGTAGAGATAGCTGTTTCTGGGCAGCGCAGGCCGGATATCTGGCGTTTCCATCACCCAGGCACAAGGGGGAATCATGGTTTCCGTAGCGGCGATTATTACGCTGATTGTCACGGTGGTTATTGCCATCGCGATGCCAGTCGGCTTGTTCTTGGGTTTGCGCAAACGGTTGAAGTAACAGGTTGTGCCAGTGGTGGCCGGCGTCGTTGTCTTCATCGTCTTTGCCGAAATTCTGGAGCAGATACTTCATCTGGTGGTGCTCCATCCGGCGGCCGATGGTACGAATTGGATGATGTCGGGCCATCCCATCTGGTATGTGGTGTATGGCGCCCTGGCCGCCGGGGTTTTCGAGGAAACGGGACGGTTCGTCGCCTTCACGATCCTCAGGCGGCGATACCAAGGTGTGCGAACGGCCGTGTCGTACGGGATCGGCCACGGCGGCATGGAAGTAGTGCTGGTTCTCGGTTTGACGATGGTCAATTACCTGATAATCGCTGTCATGATCAACACCGGCCATGCTGGGATTTTTCCTTCCGACATGGTGACTGCGCTGGTCACGGCCCCTCCATCAACCGTCATTGTTCCGATTCTCGATCGCGTGATCGCCATGGTGCTCCATGTGTCACTGTCTGTCATCGTCTGGACTGCGGTGACACATGCGAGGCGCCGTTGGCTGTTCCCGGTGGCGATTGTCTTGCACGCGATCGCGGACACTCCGGCTGCCTTCGCGCGAGCAGGCAAACTCTCCTCCATCGCGATGACCGAAAGTCTGACGGGGGTCGTGGCACTTGTTGTGGCGGTTGTTGCGGTGTACCTCTTCCGTCAGGCGAGAGCAGAAGAGAAAAGAACCGTGCCAGACTTGGTCGCCGCTGCGATCCCATCACTGTCTGAATATAGCGTCGTGATACGGTCCCTGTCTGACCCGGGAGTCCTGGGTACGATAGCAAGTAGGTCAAAGATGCGGGACCTGTGTTGCCCTCCGATAATCCGTGTAGCCCGGGTTGGGGGGAAGGTCGCACAGGCGCGACGTACTGCTCCAGATCCTGACCGTCACACCGGGCGGCACATCGACCGACTTGAATGGTCACATCCAGGGGCCGGGTGTGAAGACGCCCGAGCAGGCGGCGGCTGCCATCATCGGATTCTTGGTTGACGGCCAGGATCACACCGGCCAGGTGATCAACTTCGACGGCACTGTATATACGTATGCCGGTGGGCGGATCAGCTAGGCTGACGGCATGGGAAGCAAAACTATCATCGTGGTTCGGCACGCGAAGTCGGAGTGGGGGACCGGTGAGCCCGACTTTGACCGGCCACTGGCCAGGCGCGGTTTTCGCGATGCCTACGCGCTGGGAGCGATACTGGCGCCGTACTGTATCGACCTGGTCTGGTGCTCTCCGGCGCGGCGTACCCGTGAAACCTGGGAACAGGCATGTGCCGGGGGAGCCCATGGCGATCAGGTCGATGTGCGACGGTCTTTCTACGGCATGTGGTCGGAATCGCTGATCTCAGAAATGGCCGCGCTGGACGAGTCCCTCGCCGTCCTCGCCATTGTCAACCATCAACCGACGGTGGGTGATCTGGTCTACACCCTGGCCCAGCCGTCGTCGCTCGCCCAGCAGGCGGCCGAGTTTTTCCCGACCGCCGCGGTGGCGATCCTGACCCATGCTGGCGACTGGGGCACCATCGGGGAGCACACCTGCACGCTGGAGAAGTTCACCAGGGCCCGTGCTGCCGCTCAATCAGGCGAAAACCGTTAGGCCTGCCACACACCGGCACGCTGCAACCAGGCCAGTACGGACAACCGCCGCGTCATCTCACACGAACCTGACGAAAGGCGATCTGTTGGGGGCACTGTATCCTTATCAAACGGCGGGGGAGTGACGAGCATTGTGAGTTTGTGTGTACTGTGAGCCCCGGGCCATTTTTCTGAACATTATCTGAACATTGTCTGAGGATTCGCGAATTTTTCGCTGTTTTATCCCTTGATTCCTGGTGCTCGGTAGACTATTATGCAATCAGTTGCGCATGACGCAAATCATATGGTAGAAATGCATCTGTATTATCTGGCAACCAGATAATGGGCATCGTGTAAAGGAGCAAACGCTATGAAAGCTGCAGTGTCCCGGCGTCCCGGTGAGAAATTCAGCATCGAAGAAGTCCAGCTGGCAGACCCGATCGGTCAAGAAGTGTTAATTGACGTGAAGGCATCTGGCCTGTGCCATTCCGATCTCCATATCGCCTTGGAAGGCTATGGGTTCGAGTTTCCCACCGTGCTCGGTCATGAAGCTGCCGGTGTCGTGGCGAAGATCGGCCCAGACGTGACCGACTTCGCCGTCGGTGACCACGTCGTGGCATCGCTGATCCAGTTCTGTGGGCGCTGCGAAGCCTGCCTGGACGGACGGGTGTACCAGTGCTGGAATCCCGGCGTGACCCAGCGCGGCGACAACGAACCCCCGCGGCTCACCCAGAACGGCGAGGCCCTGTTCCAGTACTCGGCCATCTCCGGTTTCGCGGAGCAGGTGCTCGTCCACCAGAACCAACTGTCCGTACTGCCCAAGGAAATTCCCTTCACCCGCGCAGCCATCCTCGGTTGTGGCGTGATCACCGGCGCCGGCGCAGCGATCAACAGTGCCGACATCCATCCCGGACAAACTGTGGCTGTCATCGGCTGCGGCGGCGTGGGCCTGAATGCCATCCAGGGTGCCCGGCTCGCCGGAGCAGGGGCCGTCATCGCCATCGACCTCCAGCCGAAGAAGCTGGAACTGGCCCGCCGTTTCGGCGCGACCCACACCATCAACTCCGGTCAGGTGGACCCCATTGAGGCCATTCATGAGATCGCGCCGCGGGGCGTCGACCATGCTTTCGAGGTGATCGGGCTCAAGCAGACCTGCCAGTTGGCCATCGATCTGGTCCGGGTGGGTGGCTGCGCCTACATCATCGGGTTGCAGAAGCCCGGCAACACCATCGAACTGAAGGCCTGGGAAGACCTGGTCATGGGGCAGAAGCGCGTCATCGGCATCCAGATGGGCTCGACCAATCCCAAGCACGACATTCCCATGTTCGCGCAGCTCTACCTCGACGGCCGGTTCAACCTCGACGACCTCGTCTCCGGCGAGATTGGCCTCGACCAGATCAACGAAGCTTATGAGGCGCTCGAGGGCGGCCAGATAGCCCGGACGATCATCACCTCTTTCTGATCCACCGAAATCCACCATTGTCTAAGGAGTGTCCATGACTGATACACAAGTACCATTGACGCCGGTCCTTCCCGAGGTACGCGCGTTGCTCGACCGGAACCTTGAACTGCTGATCGGCGGCATCTCCCAGCCGTCGAGTTCGGGTGAGACCTTTGAAACCATCGATCCCAGTACGGAACAGGCTGTCGCGACGGTCGCCCGCGGAACCGTGGAAGACGTCAACCACGCGGTGGCCGTCGCCAGAGCCAACTTCGAGTCCGGCGTGTGGTCCAGGGCCAAGCCGAACTTCCGCGAGCGTGTCCTGCTGCGTTTCGCCGACCTGGCCGAACAGCGCCAAGAATTCTTCGCCCAACTCGATTCGATCGACGCCGGCTCCCCCCTGGCGGACACCCGCGCCGCCGCTGCCGGGCTGGTCGACCACTTCCGCTATTTCGCAGGCTGGGCAACCAAGCTGCACGGCATGACGATCCCGGTGTCGGTCCCCGGCCAGTGGCTGAACTACACCAGGCGTGAGCCGATCGGTGTGGTGGCGGCCGTGATCCCGTGGAACACCCCGATCGCGAACGCCATGTGGAAGCTGGCCGCCCCGCTCGCAGCGGGCTGCTCGGTGATCCTCAAACCTGCGGAACTGACGCCGCTGTCGGCGCACGCGATGGTGGAGTTGCTCTACGAAGCCGGTCTTCCCGACGGGACCCTCACGGTGCTCCACGGGTACGGCGATGTGGGAGCCGCCCTGGCGGAACACCCCGATGTCGACAAGATTGCTTTCACTGGTTCGACGGAGGTGGGACGCTCGATCGTCCGCGCCTCTGCCGGAAACCTGAAGCGGGTGTCGCTCGAATTGGGTGGCAAGAGCCCGGCGGTTGTCTACAACGACGCGGATCTGAGCAAGGCCATTCCCGGCATCTTCAACGGCATTTACTTCAATGCCGGCCAGATCTGCTGCTCGAGTTCCCGCGTGATCGTCCAGTCCGGCATCTATGAGGAGTTCCTCGCCAAGATGGCCGAGTACGCGGGCGGGCTGGAAATGGGCCCGGGTATGACGGAAACCTCCAGGCTGGGGCCGGTGGTCTCCCAGGGTCAGTACTCCCGGGTGTCGGGTTACTTGAAGATCGGCGAATCGGAGGGCGCACGCAGCGTCATCGGAGGAACCGGTGCGGTCAACGACAATGAGCGTGGTTATTTCGTACGACCCACCCTGTTCGCGGACGTGACCCCCGACATGCGGATCTTCCAGGAAGAGATCTTCGGACCCGTCCTGGCGGCTTCCCGCTTCGAAACCGAAGAAGAGGTGCTGACTTTGGCGAATGCGACGATCTACGGACTCGGCGCGAGCGTGTGGACAGAGAACATCGGGCGGGCCCTGCGTACTGCCGACGGCATCAAGTCCGGCACGGTGTGGATCAACGGGCACAGCCAGGTCGACGCCGCCTCGCCCTTCGGAGGGTTCAAACAGAGCGGGTACGGCAAGGAACTCGGCTTCGAGGTCCTGCAGAACTACCTGGGTACGAAGAGCGTGTGGGTGAACTACCTGTAGAGCACACGCTGACAACCAGAATGTGCCCGGGCAAGCGCGCCCGGGCACGCGATCAGCCCCATCGCACCGCCAGCGCGGTGTGACGGCCATGACGATGAAGGAGCATGGAGTGAAGAAGAAGTATGTGTTGGGCATGGGTGTGCTGGTCATGAGCCTGTTGCCCATGGCCGCGTGTAGCAGCACGCCGTCTGGTGGTTCCAGCGTGACACCGGCGGCGAATGTGCCGGCGTCGGTCGACTTGAACGGCCAGACCGTTGTCGGGTTGTTCACCAGTTTGAACAACGACTACTACGCGAACTGGAATGAGGGCGCCCAGCAAGCCGTGGCGGCCTTCAACGGCAAGTATGTGGCCATGACGAACGAGGGCGATCCGGCCAAGCAGTTGGAGCAGTTCCAGCAGCAGGTCGACGCGGGTGTGAAGATCATCTTCGTCACCGCGCCGGACTATTCCGATGTGCCGGAGATGGCCCGCATCGCCAATCAGAACGGCGTGTGCCTGGTCAACACCTGGGAAGAGGATCCCTGGGATTCGCCTTTCGCCTATGGGGACCAGTACGAAACCTATCTGTCACCCTCGAATGAAGAGGTTGCGTACGAGATGGCGACGACCCTGTTCCAGAAGATGGGCGGGACCGGCAACTTCGTGTACCTCACCGGTCACCCGGGCGCCACCTCCGACACCCAGCGCACCAACGGTGTCAACCGGGCACTGGCTCAGTTCCCGGGTATCACCGAGATGGCCACCCAGCCGGGCGAGTGGGACCGCGGGACCGCGCGTGACGCGATGACCGGCATCATCAACCGTTACGGCGGCAACAAGATCGACGGGGTCATGGGTCAGAACGACGACGTGGCCATCGGCGCGCTCAACTCCTTGACCGAGGCCGGCATCACCGGTGTGCCGATTGTTGGCATCGACGGGACGAAAGACGCCATGAATTTCATCAAGTCGGGCGAGATGTACGCCACCTACTCGTCGTTCCCCCAGTGGCAGGCAGGGTTCGCCTTCGTCCAGTCGCTGGACGCCTGCAAGTCTGGCAAGACTCCCGATCCGTTGAACCGGCAATTGTGGACTGGTGGCATGAAGATCACCCAGGACAATTTGGCTCAATATCAGTCGACCTATCTGGACAACGATCCTTACGATTGGGTGAAAATGAGCAAGGTCGCCCATCCCGACGACTGGGATCCGCAGAATCAGGTCACAGCGATTGACATGAACAAGATGTGGTCCTATGCCCCGCAGCCAGCCGGATACCAACTGCCCCAGGCCTATGCCGACGCGTACAGCACTATCGATGCTGTCAACGCGGAATGGGATTCCCACTGGAAGCTCCTGCGCCGCAGCAGCTGAATCAATCGGGCAGTGAACTGCCCACGCGTGAAAAGAAAGACCGTGTGGCCGTTGCGAGACTTCGTCAGTTCGTGACGGCCACACAGCCAAAGCCCGAATTCACCGATCGCTGGTGTCGCGAGCGACACTGTGGGGGTGCGATGGGTCGACGGTTGCCGTGAGGGCAGACTGGATGTCTGTTGAGCGGTGACCGGCGGGCCAGCGTGCCGGCACAGGGTCGCGCAGCAGCCATGGATCGGTGTACTCGGGCAAAGGCGTCAGCCCGTCGGCATCCGTGGCGGGCAGCGTCTCCATCCAAGAGTTTATTGATGAAATCAGTGTTGCCAGGCCGCACTGTGGGGCATGACAGCAAAAATCTATTGAGGAGTGTACGTTGAAGAAGAAATATTTGTTGGGTGTGGGTGTGCTCGTGGTGAGCCTGCTGCCCATGGCTGCGTGTAGCAGTCCGTCTGGTGGTTCGAGTGGGACTCCCGCGGCGAATGTGCCCGCGTCGGTCGACTTGAACGGCCAGACTGTGGTCGGATTGTTCACGAGTCTGAATAATGACTATTACGCGAACTGGAATGAGGGCGCCCAGCAGGCCGTCGCAGCGTTCAACGGCAAGTACGTGGCGATGACGAACGAAGGCGATCCGGCGACCCAGCTACAGCAGTTCCAGCAGCAGGTCGATGCGGGCGTCAAGATTATCTTCGTCACCGCGCCGGACTCGTCGGATGTCCCCGAGATGGCGCGCATCGCGAATCAAAATGGTGTGTGTTTGGTGAACACCTGGGAGGAGGATCCCTGGGATTCGCCCTTCAACTACGGGGATCAGTACGAAACCTATCTGTCGCCCTCCAACCAGGAAGTGGCCTACGAGATGGCCAAGACGCTCTTCGACAAGATGGGCGGCACCGGCAACTTCGTGTACCTGACCGGTCACCCGGGCGCAACCCCTGACATCCAGCGCCAGGTCGGCGTCCAGCGTGCCCTGGCCGAGTATCCCGGAATCACCGAGCTGGCCACCCAGCCGGGCGAGTGGGACCGCGGGACCGCGCGCGATGCGATGGCCGGGATCATCAACCGCTACGGCGGCTCCAAGATCGACGGTGTCATGGGGCAGAACGACGACGTGGCGATCGGGGCACTCAATGCTCTGACCGAGGCCGGAATCTCCGGTGTGCCGATTGTCGGCATCGACGGTACGAAAGATGCCATGAATTTCGTCCAGTCCGGCGAAATGTATGCCACCTATTCATCGCTGCCGCAGTGGCAGGCGGGCTTCGCCTTCATCCAATCGCTGGACGCCTGCAAGTCGGGCAAGACCCCCGATCCGTTGAACCGCCAGTTGTGGACCGGTGGATTCCTGATCACGAAGGACAACCTGGCTGCCTACCAGTCGACCTATCTCGACCAGGATCCGTACGATTGGGTCAAGATGAGCAGGGTCGCCCATCCCGATGACTGGGATCCGCAGAATCAGGTCACCGTCATCGACATGAACCAGATGTGGTCCTATGCCGACAAGCCTGCCGGGTATCAGCTGCCCCAGGCCTATGCCGACGCGTACAGCACCATCGATGCTGTCAACGCGGAATGGGACTCCCACTGGAAGCTCCTGCGTCGCGACTAGTAACTGGATTTACCTAACGGCCGATCGTTTGTTGCGTAACGAACGGCACTGTGTGGCCGTCGTGGACAGGACCGTTCCGCGGCGGCCACACTGCCGCTCGGCCGGACATTTTCTGGTAATTGCTCAATACGCAAGACGTTGCGAATAATAAGACAAGTCCGATATTCTAGTGTGACCTCGCCTGGTTGCGAGGGCTGGGCAAGGGAGTATGAACATGAGTGATGAGAGCCGGCCGATCCGTGGTTTGAGCGGGCTGTTCGTGAACGGCGAATGGGTACAGCGCGGTGGAACTGTCCGCCATGTCTACGACAAATTCACCCAGGTGGATGTCGCTGAACTCGTCGAGGCCCAAGGCGACGACATCGAGGCGGCGATCACGGCCGCCCATCGGGCGTCGCAGCGACCGATCCCCGCTCACGAGCGGCGCCGCATCCTGCTGGCCGTGGCCTCGTGGATGGAGGCTCACCGGGAGGAGATCCTCGCCAACTACGTGACGGAGACCGGATTCACCTGGTCGGACGCGCAGGGGGAGTTCGCCCGGGCGATGAATGTCTACCGGCTCAGCGCCGAAGAGGCCATCCGGATCGGCGGGGAGCAGGTGCCCATCCACAGTGTTCCCGGCAACGACAACAGACTGGCGCTCACGATCCGGGTTCCGGTCGGCGTCGTGGTGGCGATCGCACCGTTCAATGCTCCCTTGTCGACCGTCGCCCACAAGATCGGGCCAGCCATCGCAGCGGGCAATGCCGTCGTGCTGAAGCCTGCCGATGCGACCCCCCTGTCCGCAATGGCCGCGGTGGAGGCCTTTCGCCAGTCCGGCCTGCCCGAAGGATTCATCAACCTGGTCTGCGGCTCGGGGCGCAAACTGGGGGATCTGCTGGTCGGAGATCCGCGCGTGCGTTTCTACACCTTCACCGGATCGACGAGCGTGGGCCGTTCGATCGCGGCCGGCGCCGGTTTGGCCCGTACCCATCTCGAACTCGGCTCCAACAGTGCCACCATCGTCGACGCCGACGCGGATCTCGCCCGTGTCTGCGACCTGGTGACCCGGGCCGGTTTTCGCAAAGCCGGACAGGTGTGCACCTCGGTGCAGCGTGTCCTGGTCCACCAGGATCGTTTTGACGAACTGGCCGAGCGCCTGGCGGCATCGGTGAGTGGCCTGCGTCACGGGGATCCGCACAACCGGGTGACGCAGGTCGGGCCGATGATCGCCCTGGGTGAAGCCGAGCGGGCCGAGGACTGGATCCAGGCAGCGCGCAACGGTTCTCGTCTGGTCGTGGGCGGTGGGCGGACGGGCCCGCTGCTGGACCCGACCCTGCTCGTCTCGCCCGACCTTGAGGCCCGGGTGATGACCGAGGAAATCTTCGCGCCGGTGGTCTCCATGGTGCCGGTCGCCTCGCTGGAAGCGGCGGTGGAGTTCGTCAACGCCGGACCTTATGGCTTGCAGACAGGGGTGTTCACCCAGGACATCGACCGGGCCTTCGCCGCGGCGCGGGATCTGCGCGTCGGCGGGGTGATCATCAACGACACCTCAAGTTTCCACGCTGACGAGATGCCGTACAGCGGGGTCAAAGAGAGTGGCCATGGAGCCGAAGGGCCGCGCTACGCGGTCGAAGATATGACCGATCCACGCGTCATCGTCCTCAATCTGCGCTGAGATGAAAGATCGGTACGCCGTTGTCTACCATTGCATTCGTCATTGATGCCTCGTCACCTGCTGAAATACCATGTCCCGGCTGCGGCGCACCGGACGAGCGACATTCGAACCCCGCATCTTGCGATGTACGTCCAGTACGTGTACAAGATGCGGTGTGGCGAATCTTCACCCGCCCAGCACGTCCTCGCTCGGAACAGCGTATTTCAGCACGCTCCTCGTCACCGCAGGGCTGGAGGATCTCATGACATCACCGGGTTGGTCCCAAGTGGCGTCCCGGCTGTGGGATGTCATCGTCATCGGGGGTGGCAACGCTGCTTTGGTGAGTGCGTTGTCGGCTCGCGACGAGGGCGCCGAGGTGCTCCTGATTGAGCGCTCCGACGTGATCTTCCGGGGCGGGAACAGCCGCCATACCCGCAATATTCGTTGTGTTCACGGCGATGATTCCGAGTGGAACACCGGGGCGTACACCGGTGAGGAACTGTGGAAGGATCTCTGCGGGATCGGCACCGGGCCGAGCAACGAGGCTTTGGCCAGACTCACGGTCGAGGCCTCCCAGAGCGCACCGGAATGGATGTACGCCCACGGTGGCCGGTTCCAGCCGCCACTGGCGGGAACCCTGCATCTGGGACGGACCAACACCTTCTTCCTCGGCGGGGGCAAGGCCCTCATCAACTCCTACTACCGCAGCGCCGAGGCCGCGGGCATTCACGTGCGCTATGAGACCAAGGTGACCGGTTTCGAGTTCGATCAGAACCGGTGCACCGGCTTGCTCGTCGAGGCCGAAGGCGGTGCACACCGGCTTCAGGCAAAGAACATTGTCGTCGCCGCCGGCGGTTTCGAAGCCAATATCGAGTGGCTGCGGCGCTATTGGGGAGACGCCGCGCTCAATTACCACATCCGCGGTCCTCGTACGAACGACGGATCCGTCCTGGCCAACCTGCTCGAAGCCGGTGCGCACAGCGCGGGGGAGGAGCGCGGCTTCCATTCGGTGGCCGTCGACGCCCGCAGCCCGAAGTACGACGGCGGGATCGCCACCCGGGTGGACTCGATTCCCATGGGGCTGGTCCTGAACAAGAACGCAGAACGCTTCTATGATGAGGGCGAAGACATCTGGCCGAAGCGCTATGCGATCTGGGGAAAGAACATTGCTTTGCAACCTGACCAGATTGCCTACGCCATCTGGGATTCGCAGGTCCAGGGAATGTTCCTGCCGCCGATGTACGGCACCTTCTCGGGGCCCTCGGTGGCCGATGTGGCCGGACAACTCGGCATCGACCCCGACCAGGCGGCCACGACGGTCGCCGAGTTCAACCGGCACACCGCGCCCGACGCCAGGGCGAGGTTCGACCCCTCCGGCTACGATGGCGTCTCGGCCGCCTCCCAACCGCCGAAATCCAATTGGGCTCTGCCGGTCGACACCGCTCCCTTCTACGGGATTCCGCTGCGTCCTGGCATCACCTTCACCTACATGGGCGTCCAGGTCGACAGCCAGGCCCGGGTCCAACGTGTCGACGGACCAGCATTCGACAATGTTTTCGCTGCGGGGGAGATCATGTCGGGGAACATCTTGTCGACCGGATATCTGGCCGGTTTCGGCATGGCCATCGGGACTGTGTGGGGGCGTATCGCAGGCAAGGAGGCGGCACTCAATGATCGCACATAGCGTCACTACGAAGCGTGGCGGGCAGGACGGTTTCCGCGACGCCAAGCGCCAACTCGACATCTGCAACTCCTGCCGGTACTGCGCCGGCTATTGCCCGGTGTGGCCCGCCCTCGAACGGCGTACCGATCTGACACCGGGGGATGTGACCCACCTGGCGAACCTCTGCCACGATTGCCGGGACTGCTACCTCGCCTGCATGTACACCCCGCCCCACGAGTTCGGCGTCAATCCCCCCCAGACCTTCGCCGAGGAGCGTACTGCCACCTACCATCGCTTCATCTGGCCGGCCGCCCGGATCCGCCAGTCCGCGGTGCTGGCCACGGTCATTGCGGTGGTCGCGATGGCGGTGATCCTGGTCGGGTTGGCCCTGCTCGTGACCCGGGGCAATGCGCTGGGAACCAGCGACGGGTCCCCGTACTCGGTGATCCAGCACGGTTTGCTGATTGTCCTGGTCGGGGCGCCGGCGGTGTACGCGGTGGTCGTGATCCTGGCCGCGATCCTGCGGTATTGGCGCTTCACTTCAGGATCAGTACGCGAGCTGTTCCATGGCCAGGCGTGGATGTCCGCGATCGGCCAGGCTGTGACGCTGAAACACCAGTCGGGTGGCGCGGAGCAGGGCTGCACCTATCCCGATGACCGTCCCAGACAACAACGGCGGGTCTTCCATGAGTTCGTCATGCTCGGGTTCCTGCTGACCTTCTTTTCCACGGCTTCGGCCGCATTCTCGCAGTACGTCATGAGCGCTCTGCCTCCCTATCCCGTCGTGTCGGTGCCCGTGATCACCGGCACCATCGGTGGGATCGGGCAGGTCGTCGGCTGCGCCGGGCTGCTCCTGCTCAAACGCCGCAGCGAGCGCGGTCAGACGACCCCGGTGATGTGGAGGGCCGACTTCAGCTTCCTGTGGGCACTGGTCGTCCTCAACCTGACCGGCCTGCTCGTTTTGTTCGTGCGCGACACCCCGGTGTTCCCGTGGTTGCTCATCGTCCACCTGGCCTGCGTCATCGTCACGTTCTCAGTCGCGCCGTACACGAAGTTTGTCCATTTCGTCTTTCGTGTCCTGGCGATCTATCAGAACGTCTTGGAAACCAGGGCGCCGGTGTCGCCGGCATGAGTACGGGCACCCATCGCCTGCGGTCCCAGGATTCAATAGGAAAATCAATGTCGTTTGAGAAAGGTTGTTCCCATGAAGTCGCATCCCAGAAATGACTCCTACGAAGTCATCGTCGTCGGGGCGGGTGCCGCGGGCCTGTCAGCTGCCATCTTCGCTGCTCAATCGGGGGCAAAGACTCTGGTCATTGAGCGGACCGGGTCGATCGGGGGGACCAGTGCCCTGTCCGGGGGATGGATGTGGGTTCCCGGAGCGTCGCGCGCCAAGTCCGCCGCCGAGGATTCCCGTCAGACGACCCTCGCCTACATCCACGCCATCGCGGGGGAGCACTATCGCACCGACCTGGTCGACGCCTACCTGGACCACGCCCCTGACGTCGTCAGGCGGCTGGAGCGGCTCGGCCTGAAGCTGAGCCATGCGGAGACGGCTCCCGATTACAACGAGTTGTGCCCGGGCGCTCTGAAGGGTGGGCGCGCGATCAGCGCCGACTCCTGGGACGCCCGCCGCCTCGGTAAGCGCCGCCGCGACATCCGCCGCCCGCTGACATCGATGCGGGTGTTCGGTGTCGTTCCGCAACTCGGTGTCGAACTCGACAATTTCGTACGGGCCAATCAATCGCCGGCGTCCTTCATCTATGTCGCGCGGAAGATCGCGGCGGCCACCATCCAGACGATCCTCTACGGGCGTCCGACCCGGCTCACCAACGGCAATGCCCTGGTCGGGCAGCTGTACAAGATCGCCATCGATTCCGGTGTGAGATTCCTGCTCCAGTCCCGGGTCACCGACCTGTCGGCCGAAAACGGACGGGTCAACGAGGTCGAGGTCACGTCACCGTGGGGGCAAGCCTGTCTGGGAGCCAGAGGCGGGGTCATCCTCACCTGCGGTGGCATCTCCCACAATCTCGAGTGGACAAAGAAATATTTCCCGCATGTGCGCGCGGGTCTGACCCACAGTTCCGCCACCATCGCCGAACACGACGGTGACGCGATCCGTCTCGCCCAAGCCTGGCGCCCGCGCTTCGTCGGCGCCGTCAGTCAGCCCGCCGCCTGGGCGCCGGTGACGGTCTTCGGCTCGTCCGCGCAGCACATCTTCCCGCACCTGAGGAGCATCGGGCTTCCCGGGTTGGTGGCGCTCAACCAGAATGGCGAACGATTCACCAACGAAGCGGACTCCTATCATGATTTCGGTCAGTCCCTGATCCGTGACTCCCAGGGCCGGACCAAAGCCGGGGCCTACCTGATGGCCGACGCGGCGACGATGGGCAAGTACGGTGTCGGTTACGCCAAGCCCTTCCCGATTCCCCGCTTCTCGTACTACCAGAGCGGCTATCTGGTGAAGGGCCGTACTCTGGACGAGATCGCCCGCAAATGCGGCTTCAATCCCGAGACGCTGAAGCAGACGATTGCTCAGTACAACGCCGACGCGGACCAGGGCATCGACTCCCGGTTCTCGCGCGGGGACACCTTCTATAACCGTTTCCGGGGCGACAAACTGCACCAGCCCAATCCGAGCATCGGGCCGATCGGCCAGGGGCCGTACTATGCCATCCCCATCACCATCGGCGACCTCGGCGCCTTCGCCGGACTGGACATCGACGCCGGGGCGCGGGCCCTGAACGAGGACAGCCAGCCCATTCCCGGGCTGTTCGTGGCCGGATCCGCCTCGGTGAGCCCCTTCGGCGGAGGCTATCCGGGGTACGGCGCGATGCTGGGACCGGCCATCGTCATGGGCGCCATCGCCGGCCAGCAGGCAGCGGCCGACGCCCGGGCCTGACAGCGGATCTCCCCCTCACCGGGAGCGTTGCCGGTCCGACTACTGCTCCTGGTCTTGCATGGTGGCCGCTCGGACTGCCTCTGCCCATTCGAGCAGAGCCGGTTCCTGGTGGGGAGGCTGCGGCCAGCCAGCCGGCATCGTGGTGGCCCCGCGTGCCCGGCTCGCTTGCCAGGCGGCATAGCGCACGTGTTCGGCCAGCAGCGGGATGCGCTCCAGGGTCACTCGTTGCGCGGGCCCCGAGATCGAGATGCTGGCATCGATCTGTCCGAACGCGTTGACGATCGGGGCACCGATGCAGCGCAAACCTTCTTCGAGTTCTTCGTCATCAATGGAGTACCCCCGCTGGACAACCTGGGATGTTTCGGCAACCAGTGCGTCCAGGGAGGTGACCGTGTGAGGCGTGCGCTGGATCAGATCCGCCGGCTTGTACAGATCGCGGATGACCCGTTCGCCCTCGGCCGCCAAGAGGATCATCCCCATCGAGGAGCAGTACGCGGGGGAGAGCTTGCCCTGCCAGGAGTGCATCCGGACGGTGTACCAGCCGTCGGTCACGGCCAGTGTGGTGGCGAACTTGCCCTCCCGTTCCGCCAGGTGCCCGGTCTCACCGGTCAGCCAGGTCAGTCTCTCCAAGTACGGCAGGACAATGCGCTGGATGTCGGTGTTCATCCCGGCGAGCACTCCGAGCGCGGTCAGCCGGGGCCCGAGTTCATAGGTGCCTGCGCTTCCCGACAGTTGGAGGTAGCCCGCCGATCCCAGGGTCGAGGCCAGGCGCGAGGCACTGGACTTGTGCAACCCCAGTTCCTGGGCCATCTCGCCGATACCGATCGAGGTGTGCTCGCGGGAGAACATGTCGAGGATGTGCAAGCCCCGAAGTAACGAGCCCACGGTACTACCGTTAGGTTTTGTTGTTCCTTTTTCCGGGTCCATGCCATGGTGCCTTTCTCTTTGTTGATGCCGAACAATAGTGATTCAGCTATGACAGTAAATCGATGCGGAGGCGCCGTGCGGTGTGCACATGCTGGGCCAGGATACCGCGCGCCACTTCCTGGTCGCGGGTCCACAGACGCTCCAGGGTCATCAGATGGGCATGGCCACCAGTCATGCTGCCGGACTTCAACAGTTCGTACATATCAGCTACCCCAAGCTGTGGGTCACCCACATTTACCACCATAAATCTCCACAGTCGTGTTGCGCGTTATTCTAACATCACCATTCGTCATCATTTGCTGTCTGCTTGTCTTCGCCATCATTATTCCTGATATCTACTGTAGTCAGAGTTGGTGAACGATGATCTCCCGCCGGACAAGAAGCGGAGCGATCTGCCGCTGCAACAGACGCTCAAAATGATCGCTGTTTCTGTGCTCGTCGAAGGCTGCCAGGCTGGTGTAGCGTTCGACTATCGTAAAGATATCTGTGTTGTCAGGCGAACGAGGGTTGGTGTCCAGCGATCGAGAGATCTCGAAGCACAGGCACCCTGGTTCGGAATCGACAGCCGCTTTCAGAGCTGGGAAGCGCTCCATGACCAGGCCGGGCCGGGCTGTTTCCCAGGTCGCGATCACAAGGACCGTTCCCCGGAAGGACTCGCCCGAGGCGGCCAGCTGACGGGTTGCGTCGCTGATCGGCGTACTCATCGAAGCCCTGCCTTGGAAAGCCTCCTGTGACATGGCCCGATTCCCCGGGTGACAATGGGGATCACTTGGCTCATCCTCTCCTTCTGCGGCCCCGGACTCCATGTCGAAGACCCGGCAACCACGTGTCCGCAGGCTTCTCGGCCATGGTTGCACTTTGTTATTGACAGTGTCTAGGAAATACACTACGGTGACCTTAGCGCATTACGCAATATGTTGCTGATAGAGCAACCAGGTTTTCGAGAAGTAGGGCCGAATGGAACGGAACGGTGCTGAGGTAATAGTCGATCATCTGATCGCTGAGGGAGTCGGGTACATCGTGGGATTGTGTGGCCACGGAAACCTCGGGCTGCTCGATGCCCTCTATGACCGCCAAGACCGGATCAAGACGATCTCCGTCCATCATGAATCCGTGGCCGGGTTCGTGGCGGAGATCTACTACCGTCTGACCGGCACGCCGATCGCCACCTTCACCTCGTCGGGACCGGGGTCGGCCAATGTGCCCATCGCCCTCGGGTCGGCGCTGATGGACGACGCCGCCTTCCTGGCGATCACCGGCAACGTGGCGACCAGCCAATTCGGCCGGGGGCCCTTCCAGGAGAGCGGCCGGTTCTACCAGGCGGATTTCCCGTCGGTGGTACGCCCGTACGTCAAACGCAGTTTCCAGGCCACCCGGCCCGAGCAACTACCGTTGATGCTCCGCCAGGCCTTCAACCTCATGCGAACCGGGCGGCCCGGGCCGGTCCATCTGGACGTGCCGCTCAACGTCTTCGTGGAGAAGACCCAGGCCGAGATCAACCCTTCGAGGATCTGGAATGGCACCGGGAGCAATTTCAGTGCCGCGCCCCAGCAGGACATCGACCATATCGTCGAATTGCTGCTGGCCGCCCACCGGCCGGTCATCGTCGCCGGCGCCGGGATCGAACGCGACAACGCCAATCAGGCGCTGGCCGAACTGGTGGAGCTGACCGGCATCCCGGTGGCAACCAGTCCGCTCGGGAAGTCGGCGATCGACAACCGCCATCCGCTCTATGTGGGTGCGACCGGGCGCAACGGCACCCTGGTCGCCAACCGCGCCACGCGCAACGCCGATCTGATCCTGGCCTTCGGAACCCGCATGGACGACCGCGCGACCAGTTCCTGGCTGCCCGGCTTCACCTACGATTTTTCCAAGACCCAGCTGGTCCACGTGCATATCGACCCGCTGGAACTGGGCCGCAATTTCCCGGTGACAGTCGGCGTGGCCGCCTCACCTGGGATCGTGGTGTCACAGTTGGTCACGGCCTTGAAACAGCGTCATTCGACCACGCAGTGGGAGCCCTGGGCGCACCAGGTGGGTCAGTGGAAAGACGAGTGGGCGGCCCTGACTCAGGCGCCGCGCCGATCCACCAGTACTCCACCTCAGCCCCAGCGCATCCTCGCCGATCTGAGGGCCGTCCTGCCCGATGACGCCATCATCTTCTGCGATGTGGGCGTGCACCACAATTGGGTCGTCCAAGAGTGGGAGGCCAGAGCCCCCCGATCCCTGCAGCAGAGCTGGGGATTCGCCTCCATGGGGTTCGGCGTGGCCGGACCGATCGGCGCTCACCTGGCTGCGCCAGGAACCGTGTCGGTCTCGGTGGTCGGAGACGGCGGATTCCTCATGCATCCGTCCGTGGTGGCCACGGCGGTCGAATACAACATTCCCGCCAAGTGGGTGATCTGGAACAATGGTGGTTTTACAGCCATCCGCGATCAACAGGTCCTCTACTTCGGCGAGGGGCGCGAACTGGCGACCTCCTTCCTCCACGACGACTCCGGTGAGCGCTACGATCCCGATTTCGTGGGCATGGCCCGTTCGATGGGCGGCGATGGCATCCGTGTCGAACATCCCGAGGACCTGACCGGGGCGTACCAAAAGATGCTGGATTCGCCCGTGCCCTTCCTTGTCGACGTCAAGGTCGATGCGACCGTGATGGTGCCTCCGGTGGCGACCTGGGAATTGCCACCCCTGCCCTACCCAGAACCTGGTGTCGGCTGGCCCGACCCCGATGTGGGGCCGTGATGACCGATGATGGTCCAGCTGTTGAAGGCCCGAGGGGGCGATCCATACCGGGTTTCATCATCACGACCACACAGACACCACGGTCACACACAACTCAACCTCAAAGGAGGCGGCGATGAGAGCCATCGTTCTTGAGAACTCATCCGCGCGGATCGCGGTCGAGGCAGACGTCGACGCACCGGTCGCAGGTCCAGGTGAAGTGCTCTGCGAGGCACTCGCCGTGGGTCTGTGCCATACCGATGTGGCGATGATCCGCGGGTTCCCGAATGTCCGCGCCGGTTATTCGCCGGCCTATCCGCTGGTTCTCGGACACGAGTTCGTCGCCAGAATCGTCCGGACTGGTCCGGGGGTGACCTCGGTCAGTGTGGGCGATGTGGTGGTCAGCGGATCCCACATCTCGTGCCGGAATTGCAAGTATTGCGTACGCGGTGAGAGTGAACTGTGCCGGAACAAGAGTGTGATCGGCCTCGATGTCGACGGGGCTTTGTCCGAGCAGTTCGTCCTGCCGGAAATCATCGTGCGCCGCATCGACGAGTCGATCCCCCTGGAACTGGCCGTGCTCGCCGAGCCCTTTGCCGTGGCCCTGCACGCGGTCGAACGCGCGGCGTACGAGCCGGGGGACAAGGTGGCGGTGATCGGTCCGGGACCGGTGGGGTTGCTCACCGTGGGAGCGATGATCGCCGAGGGCATCCGCACCGACATCATCGGTCTTCCTTCCGATGACAAGCAGCTTCAGCTAGGCCTCGATCTCGGTGCCGCGCAGGCGTTCACCGTCGACGAGGCATTGACAACGAACCTGGGCGCCTACGACATCGTGATCGAAGGCGCGGGGCATCACGCGGCGGTGGACGCCGCCATCAGACTGGCCGGACCGGGAGGCCGGGTTGTCTGTGTCGGGTTGCCGGAGCACGAGACCCTCATCGACACGGCGGAATTCGCGCGCGAAGAAAAGCTCCTCATCGGTTCGCGCGCCTACGACCTGAGCACCTGGGACAAGGTTCCGGCTCTGCTCGCGGCCAGTCCCGGTCTGGCCCGACTGGTGACACACAAGCTGGCGATGACCGACATCGAGGAGGGGATCCGCCTGGTCGAGAACCGGACGGCTACCAAGGTGATGCTGAGCCCTGAGGTGGGCGGATTCTCCGCTCACCCGGCCGACTAGGATCTGGCCGGTGGGAACCGGTTTCACCGGACCACGGCGTAGGGAAATGAAGGAGTGAGGTTCCATGGTGAATGTTCTGATAACTGGTGGAGCGGGCTTTCTCGGCGTGCCCACCGCGCTCGCTCTGACCCAGCGCGGGCATGTGGTGTCCACGCTGGACATGCAGACCAATGACCGGCTTGAGGCCGCCGGAGTCACCCAGCACATCGGAAGTGTCCTGGACCAAGACATTCTGGCGGTCGCAATGGGCCAGGCCCAGCCCGACACGATCATCCATGCCGCGGCCGTGGTCGGCGTCGCCGCCAGCGTCAACGCCATTGAGCGCAGCGTCGAGGTGAACGTCCGCGGGTCGGTGGCCCTGTTCGAAGCCGCGCTCCAGGCCGGTGTCTCGCGCTTCATCGACATCTCCAGCGAAGAAACCTACGGCGATTTCACCGCCGACCCGATCGGCGAGGATGCCTGGGCCCTGCCCTTCACTCCGTACGGGATCACCAAGTACGCAGTCGAGCGGCTGGGCAACTACTATGCCGACCAGCGCGGGCTGGCGTACGTGGCACTGAGGTTCTCCTGGGTGTACGGACCTGACTTCCCCCGGGCGCGCATTCCTCAGAACTGGATCGACGCCGCGCTGGCGGGTACCACCAGCGTGGAGCCCCATGGCTCAGAACAACTGATCGACTTCACGTACATCGATGACGTGGTCGCCGGCCTGGTCAAGGCGGTCGAAGCCGGCAGCTTGGCCCACCGGGCCTACAACATGGCCAGCGGTACGAAGACCTCGTTCGCCCAGGTCGCCCAGATTCTCAAGCAGGAGTGCCCGGGATGGGACCTTCAGATGGGCGACGGGCTGTTGGAGGTCCTGCCCGGCATGCGCTCGGCCAGGAAGGGCGCGCTCGACATCGAACGGGCCAGAACCGAGGTCGGTTACCAACCGGGCGTCTCAATGGAAGAAGGCATCCACAGAACGCTTCAATGGTGCAAACAGCACCGGAGCAACTGAGATGTGCGTGGCATGGAAGGAAGACACACAATGACGAACACACTGCCGCTGGGTGGAACCACGTATAGCTGGTTGTACCAGGCATCTTTGACCGAGGCCTTCGCCGGCCTCGCGGAGGCTGGTTTCTGCTACACGGAGATCACCACCGCCGCTCCGCACCTGCAGTCACCCGACTTCGGGACCTACGAGCGCTATTCGATGAAGAAACTGATGAACAGCCTGGGGATCACCCCGGTCTCGGTGAACCCCGGTTTCATGGACATCAACCTGCTCAGCCCGAGCAGCGATTTCAGGCAACTGAGCATCGCGCACATGATCTGTGAGATCGAACTGGCCGCCGACATCGAAGCCCCCTTCGTGGTCGCCATTCCCGGACGCCGGCATGCTTTGTCCCCGGCCCCGCACGAAGCGTGCCAGTGGTGGCTGGAGGAAGCCCTCACGCGTCTGCTGCGCCGGGCCGAGCCGCTGGGGGTCAAGATCGCCCTGGAGACCAGCCCGTACGGCTATATGGGCCGGGGAACCGACCTGCTCGAGGTGACCGACAAGTTCGACCATCCGAATCTGGGCATCGCCTACGATTGCGCGAACACCCTTGTCAACGAGGATCCGGATGAGGGCATCAGAGCGGTGGCTGCCCGCCTCCTGCTTGTCCACATGTCTGACACCTGGCGTGACAAGTGGGCACACACCTCACCCGGGCGCGGCGAGGTTGACTTCGGATCCTATGCCGACGCCCTGCGTACCATCGGCTACGCGGCCCCGACCATCTATGAACTGGTGGATCTCGAACCGCCGATGCCGAGGATCCGTGACGACATCGCGTTCTTCAATAAGTACGGTTGGGATCCTCAAGCGCCCGCGGTCCTGGACAAGTCGCACCGCGACCTGACATTGCAGAAAGGTATGGACATCTCATGAAGCTCTCTCAACTAATGGCCATTGGGTACAACGAGCGGCTCGACGCCATCAAGTCAGTCGTTCTTCCGCTGGCGGGCATCGTCGTTCTGCTCGTCGTGTTCTCCATCATGAGTCCGACATTCTTGCAGGTCAGCACGGTGATCACCATCCTGCGCGAGTGCGCGGTCCTGCTGGTGGTCTCGGTGGGGATGACCCTGGTCATCATCCAGGGCTCCATCGACCTGTCCGCCGGGGCGACAGTGACGCTGTCCGGTCTGGTGGCGGCATCGGTCGCCCAGCACGCGAATGTGGTGGTCGCCGTTCTGGCGGCGCTGGCCGTCGGCCTGATCGTCGGCTTCGTCAACGGTTTCATTTTCGCGTACGGCAAGGTGCCGAGTTTCTTGGTCACCTTGGGCATGTCCATGACGGCCGGGGGGATCGGGACCTGGCTGGTCGGCGGACGCCCGATCCAGGTCACCGATCAGGCCTTCCGCTGGATCTCACAGAGAATGTTGTTTCTCGGGGTTCCCAACCTCGTCATCTGGGCGGTGCTGATCTGGATTATCTTCACCTTCATCGGGATGAAGACTCGTTTCGGCCGCTACATCTTGGCGCTGGGCGGCGCCGAGGCCGTCAGTAAGCTGGCGGGCATCCCGAACCGTCGCGTCAAGCTCATGGCACTCACCCTCGCCGGCTTGTGTGCGGGCATCGGCGGGGTGCTGCTGACCGCGCGCATCGGTGCGGCGACTCCCTCGATGGGTGACACGCTGACACTGAACGCGATCGCGGCCGTCGTGATGGGCGGCACGGCGATCACCGGCGGTGTCGGCGGGGTCCAGCGCACGATCTTGGGAGTCCTGGTGATCACGATCCTCACCGTCGGCCTCAACTCCTTGGGCGTGATGCCGTACACCCAGCAGATCGTCCAGGGCATCGTCGTGGTGGCCGCGGTCGCGCTGACACTCGACCGAGCCAAACTCACGGTGATCAAGTAGACCTCGATGAAGGCGATGACATGAGCGATTCTGCCATTCTGGTGGCCACCGGGCTCGACAAGAGTTTCGGGCCGGTCCACGCCAACAAGTCGGTGGACTTGTCGATCCGCGTCGGCGAGGTGCTCGGCCTGGTCGGAGAGAACGGGGCCGGCAAGACGACCCTGCTCTCGATGCTGTCCGGGACCCTGCAACCCGACACCGGTACGCTCGAACTGAACGGGCGCGAAGTGAAGTTCGCGAACTATTATCAGTCCGTCCAGTCCGGGGTGTTCCGGGTTTATCAGCACCAGGCCCTCGTACCCAACCTGTCGGTGGCGGAGAACATCTTCTTGGCCCAAGAGAAGAAGTTCACCTTGTTCGGGGTGCTGAAGAAGAGCGCGATGGTGAAGAGATCCCGCGACATCATCCAGGAGTTTGGACTGGGGCTGAATCCCAATGCGATCCTTCATCATCTGGACTTCGCTGAGCGCCAGGTGGTGGAGATCGTCCGCTGCCTGGCGCAAGCACGGTTGCTGGGGATCGAACACCCGGTGATCTTGCTGGACGAGCCCACCAGTGCGCTGACCCACGGGCAGATCGACTTCTTCTTCAGCTTCGTGAACAAGATCAAGAGCCAAGCCGCGCAGTTGTTCGTCTCCCACCGGCTGGAGGAGATCATCCAGCTCTGCGACCGCCTGATCGTCTTGAAGGACGGCGAGAAGGTTGCCGAGAACGACCATCCGCGCGATCTGGGCGAAAGCGAGATCCACACGATGATGGTCGGGCGCTCCATCGCCAGCCATCATCGCGAACGTGCCGTCATCGCGACCGAGCCTCAGCAACCGGTTCTGGAACTGGAGGGATTCTCGTCCGAGGACTTCTCCGACGTCAACCTGACAGTCCTTCCCGGAGAGATCATCGGCGTCGCGGGCGTTGTCGGAGCGGGAAAGTCTCACCTCGGGCGCGCCATCTTCGAATTGGGAGCCGGGTGCACCGGCACCATCAAGGTGAACGGGAAGAAGCCGAGGAGAACCGGCGCCCGGGCGGGAATCCGCCAGTCGGTGGGCTATGTGCCCACCGAGCGCCACCTGGACGGGCTGATCTTGTCGATGACGGTGGCGCAGAACCATTCCTTACCGTACGTCGGTGCGGCCATGGCAGCCGGGCCCCTGATCAGCCGGAAGAAGGAGCGCCGCGACATGGAGGAGGCGATCCGCCAGCTCACCATCAAAACCCCCGGTGCCGGTGCGCTGATCCGCGATCTGAGCGGCGGTAACCAACAGAAGGTGATTCTTGCCAGATGGCTCACCCTGGGCTCGAAACTCCTCGTCCTCGACAATCCGACCAACGGCATCGATGTCGGCGCCAAGGGCGAGATCTACTCGATCCTGGAGCGGATCACAGCCCAGGGAGTCTCGGTCATCCTGATCAGCGACGACCTTCCCGAACTGATCATGATGAGCAATCTGATCCTGGTCATGCGCGACGGCAAGGTCCAAGCCCAGCATGTTGTGGATCCGGACTCCCCGCCAGCCGAAGTGGATCTCGTCGCAGAAATGGTGTGAGCCCGAGGCAGGACTGCACCAGACTTCACGAGGGGTTGGTCCCAGGGTTTCTGTGGCGGGACAGGGGTCTCGGGGTCGTACTGGCCTACTGGCCTGTCCTGGCAGACAATGTCAGGTCGCCTGTGACAGCCGTACTGCCCGCTGATGCCCTGCGGTGGAGGATGTACCCGGTGGCGACCAGGCTCGCGGCCATGACCACTTCACCGGTGTTGGAGAAGACGAAACCCGCGATGGTGGTCGGAATCACCGAGACGACCAGCATGTACACCGACCCGAGGAACATCCACGGTGTCTTGGCGAGCCTCCATACTCCGATCCCACACAGGAGAACCACGAACAACATGATGATCGATCCGAAGGGTGGTCCGGGGAAGGTGCCCGCGTTGTGGTAGTAGAACAGCCCCGACTCGCTGACCGGATCCATCTTCAGGAAGAAGACCGAACGCAGCAGGCCGAGGACGACACACACGGCGTACACAACCCATTGCCCGACGGTGATTGCTCGATGGCGCAGGAATCTCGCCCCGGCGCGTTGTGCGAAGCCGATGCCGGTGATGATCCAGGCGGGGGTGAACAGCGCGTGCCCGATGAAGCGCGGCCAACTCAGGCCGACCAGCAGTGGTCCGTCGCCGATGCTGGCCCCCAGTGCGACGATGGAGTTGTCCCAGACGACCGCCGCGGTGGGAAGGATCAATGCCAGCGTGCTGACCGAGCGCTCCTTGATGAACAGCCGGATGGCGAAGATGGCGAGTACGGCCTGCGCAATGGCGCAACACGCATAGATGAGTGTGTACACGTTCTGGTCCGTCGAACGGTGGCACGGGTCTTTCCCTGTCACATTATGTGTTGTCAACGGCATACTATCACGATTGTCCGGGCACCCGGCTCAGGGTCAGGACCGACTGCACTCCCACCAGAACCGATGGCTGTCAATGTCGTTGCTGGTTGTCGGGCGGACGGTCCATCTGGCGATAGTCCAGACGGTGGACATCGGGTCTCGGCCACAATGGGGACAGTTCATCGGGCTAGACCAGAAGGAAGTGAGGACCACTAAATGGGTGTCCTGTCCAACGCACTTCCGGCCCTCCAGGGGTTCTTCACCATCGGGGTCCTGATCGGGCTGGGCTGGCTGCTGGCCCGGGTGGGGGTCCTGAGCCTCGACCATCGCAAGATGATGAGTTTCCTGGCCCTGTACGTCGCCTCACCCGCTCTGATGTTCACCATCATGGTGCAGGCCGATCTGAGCAAGGTGTTCGCCCATTCGGTCATCGCCGCTTACGGTTCCATCGCGATCGTGGCCAGCCTGTCCGCGATCGTCAGCAAGGCGGTCTACCGCCGCGACGCAGCCGAAACAACCATCGACGCCATGCTGGCCTGCTATTCCAACGCTGGAAACCTCGGCATCCCCGTCGCCGCCTATGCGCTCAAGGACGTCACCTGGGTGGTGCCGATCCTGCTGGTCCAGTTGGTCATCCTCCAACCCTTCACCCTGGCCGTCCTGGACTGGCGCAAAGCCCGCCTGACCGGTATTCGGCCCTCCGTGGCCTCGCTGATCAGCCTGCCCGTCCGCAATCCCCTGACGCTGTCAGTTCTGCTGGGACTGGCGATCAACCTCATCCATGGCCGGGTGTCCTGGTTCGCCCTGCCGGACTTCGTCAACCACCCCATCCAGATGCTGGGCGATGTGGCTGTGCCGATGATGCTGCTGGCCTTCGGGATCTCGCTCTGCCTGGATCCGAAACCCGCCCAGGGGGCCGAACAGAGGCAATCGTGGTTCGTGGCATCACTGAAGGTCCTGGTCCAGCCGTTGGTCGCGTACATCCTGGCCGCGTGGGTGCTTCACCTCGACCCCACGAGTGTCAGAGCCGTCACCGTCGTGTCCTGCCTGCCGTCGGCCCAGAACCTGTTTGTCATCGCGTCCCGGTACGAGGTGAGGATGGTCTTCGCCCGGGACACGATCTTCCGGGGCACCGTCGCCTCGGTCTTCGTTATCCTCGTGGCAGCGACCGTGCTAGCGTGAGGGTTGATGACTATCAGTACCGACTTTGATTTCGACCACTCCGTGGACCAGGCCTGGCGCCGGTTCACCCTGCGGCTGGGGGAAGTCTTGTCGATGATGGACGAGACCGAACCCCTGACATTGTGCCCTTCCGACTCCGCCGAGCATTGGTACACCCGCTTCTTCCAGGAAGCCAAGAATCACGTCACAGCCCTGGTGCCGCTGGCGACGGGCAATGATAAATTGTCCGGCGAACAAGAGGCCTGCCTGGCGTCGCTGAACTGGATCCCGGGCGACGAGGGCTACCACATGACGGTCGACCAGAACCATTGCGACCCGCTGGCCCAGGCCACCGTGATGGTCCTCAGACAGGTTTTCGGGGTGACTCATCCGGTTTTCCTCGACTCCAATGTGCTCGCCGAAATCCTCCAGGAACCGCAGACAGCCGATAGTTGGGAAGCTTCCGGGTTCGAGGAGACTCTGGCCCACGGATCCCTCGACGAGGTACAACTGGCGTCCGCGGTGGCCGAAGAAATGTCGGAGGTCTTCGGTGTGGTCCCCATGCGCGACCAGGACGGCGATTTCGCAGTACGGGTGGGGTCGACGATGATCTTCGTCCGGATCCCGTCCGACGGCAAGGAAGTACGCTTGTTTTCCGTCCTCGTCCACGACATCAGCGGCCGTTCCCGGGCAGCCGAGGTGCTCAACGATATCAATGCCCATGCCCGCTGGGTGCGCTTCTATCTCGTCCGCGACAAGATCATCGCGACCATGTCGGTGCTGGCCTCTCCCTTCGTCCCCGCGCATTTGCGACAGGCCATCGTCGAGATGACGAATGTGGCCGACGGAGTGGACGACCTACTGGCGGACAGCCTCCAGGGCAAGACAACTTTCCCAGCCGAAGTGTGAGTCGACCCCCTGGATGGCTGGCGGCCGACGATCATGATCATCGCCCGTACCCGCGCTGAGAGCTTGCGATGATCCATCAGGGAATGCAGAATTGATTCAAGTAAAAGGAGGGTCTCATGAGTGGAGACAGACCGAAGATTCTGATTGGAATCGATGGTTCGGAAGATGGAATCCGCGCGGCCCGTTATGGGATCGGGCGTGCCCAGCGGAGGGACGAAGACCTCTGGTTCGTCAACGCGGTCGATGACGGAGTCATGTCGGGCGGCTGGGGGATCATCTACGATCCGTCTGTGCTGAAGGAGGCTGGTCAGGCAGCGGTCAAACAAGCTGCGGATCTGGCCATCGCCCGGGGAGTCGCTGCTGACAGGATTCACACCGATGTGGCGATCGGCAGTTCGACCAGTGTGTTGAGCGAATACAGCAAGCAAGCTGAAATACTGATTGTAGGACGCCGGGCGACCTCGGGCCTGGAGAGGATGTTCATCGGATCCACCTCGACATCGCTGGTGTCCGCCTCGCAGTGTCCGCTGGTGGTCATCTCGGCGGCATCGACGCCTGAGGCCACCGGTCGTTTTCATTCGGTCACCGTGGCCATGGGCGGCTCGGGTGACAAGCCTTTACGCTGGGCCTGCCAGGAGGCGAGGAGTCGTCAGTCGACGCTGTCCGTGGTCCATGTCATCCCTTATCAACCGGCCACCATCGCGTCGGTGGCACCGGCCACGACAGCCCAGGAGAAGAGTTGGGAAACCCGGGTCTCGGCCGGGCTGGAGCAGATGGTCAATCCAGTACGCGAGGAGTTCGCCGATGTCGAGATCACCGTACGCTCCGAGCGCGGTGTCCTGGCCGATGTGCTGATCCAGGAATCGGCCAAGGTCGACCTGCTGGTCCTCGGCGTCAAGAAGCGCGGCCCCATGATCCTGGGAGGACCGGTGCGAGCCGTCCTGGCCCACTCGGCCTGCCCGGTGGCGCTCATCACCCGTTAATTCCTGGTCAGTGGTGTGTGGATCGGACCCTCCCAGCCGGTCAGTCTGATGGCGGTAACCGGCCGGGAGGATCACTTTTTGGGCGCCTGCTTCCACAGGGTCCTACGCCGCCCATGACAAGGTGTGCAGCTTCGCCAGTGCTTTTCGCTCGATCTGGCGTACTCGCTCGGCGCTGATGCCCCAGTGTTCCCCGATCTCCGCCAGCCTGTTGGGATGGCCGTCGACCAGGCCGTACCGGCGCCTGACGATGTCGGCGGAGCGCTCGTCGAGTTCTCCCAGCAACTCCTCCAGGGATTGGGTGGGGTAGGCCGTGCCGATCGGGTCCGGGGTGGTCTTCTCGTTGAGGGCGATCAGGTCGCCCAGCGTCACGGATTCACCCTCGACCAATGGGGCGTCCAGGGAGGCGTACGACCGGGTGTAGTTGGTCAACTCGATGATGTCGGCTTCGTTGACGCCCAGTTCTTCGGCAATCTGCTTGGGGGCCGGTTCGTGACCGAGGTCGGCCGCCAGGCGACGGGTGGTGGACACGATTCGCGAGATCTGCTCGGCCACATGGATGGGGATTTTCACGATATGTCCCTGGGAGGCGATTCCGCGGAAAATGGTCTGGCGGATCCACCAGGTGGCGTAGGTGGAGAACTTGAATCCTTTGGTGTAGTCGAACTTTTCCACCGCTCTGATCAGGCCGACGTTTCCTTCCTGAATGATGTCGAGGAAGGACAAGGTCTCCCGGGCGTACTTTCTGGCGATTGAGACGACCAGGCGCAGGTTGGCGCCAATGAACCGTTGTTTTGCCTCGGCGCCTTGTCTGCTCATGAAAGCCAGTTCATCGTCGGTCGCGTCCATGGGGCGCGGCACCTCAGGATGCTCCAACAGATAATCCGCATAGACTCCGGCTTCCATGGTGCAGGCCAGGTCGACCTCTTCTGCGGCATCGAGCAACTGATGCTGGGCAATGCTGTCCAGATACAGTCCGATGGCATCTTTCTCAGTGATCACGGTGTGCCGACCGTGCCCGGTTGTGGCGGTCATCTTTGTTCCTTTTGTTCAATGCCCGAATACCTGGATCCATGACTGCTCCGCGACGCCAGCGATCGGTGGATTCGGGCAGTGCCTGGATCCAGTGCTCTGCCGCTCAGATCGGCAGCTGGTAAATCCGGACTCCGCATGTAAGTGATAACGCCCAGACAGCCCCATCCATTCCAGATATCCGCATGTTTTTCGCAGAGATCTCACGCTGAGAAGGAGTCAAGAATGCGCCGTGTTGACTTGCATGCGGGAATACCCTCATGCATAATTGAAGGCGGGCTTGACACGAGCGGGTTTTTTTTTACCCTGGTGCAAGATGGCTGCGATAGTAACAAAGGACTATTGATGATAGCAAGTAAGAGTGTGTCGGTCAGTGTCAACCCAGATGAGGGCATGAAGAAACCATCCACTTTCTCGGGTGCGAAAGCGCGCAAGCGAGCCGCCGGTGCGGATGCGGGTCTTCCCCATGACACCGAGGACGCACAGACCTACGAACTTCACCCAGTCTTGGATTCTGGTGAGGCGATCCAGAATGAGGATGCCGAGCGCGAAGAGTCCCTCGATGACCTGGAGGACGACGAAGATTTTGTCGAACCGTCTGTCGAAGACGCGGTCATGGCAGCCGTCGACGGTGGCGCGGACTTCGATGTCAGCGAGGACGGCGATTCGATCGAACTCAGGTTCACTGCCAAGAAGCGCAGTCTCGACGATGTCGACGACGCCGAGTTCCAGCCCAAGAAAGAGGCCGAGCTCGAGGCCGAACTGGCTGAAGACGAGGGATTCTCGCTGTCCGACGCGGACGAGACCGATGAACCCGAGCAGCAGGTCCTGGCAGCCGGTGCCACAGCCGATCCGGTCAAGGACTACCTGAAACAAATCGGCAAGGTGGCTCTGCTGAATGCCGAGCAGGAGGTGTCCCTGGCCAAGCGGATCGAAGCAGGCCTGTTCGCCGAAGAGAAGGTCAACGAACCGAAGGTGACACCGTCACCGGACGAGCGGGTGGACCTGGAGTGGATCGCCGAAGACGGCCGCCGCGCCAAGAACCATTTGCTGGAGGCTAACCTGCGTCTGGTCGTCTCGCTGGCGAAGCGCTACACGGGCCGTGGGATGCTCTTCCTCGACCTGATCCAGGAAGGCAACCTGGGCCTGATCCGTGCGGTGGAGAAGTTCGACTACACCAAGGGTTACAAGTTCTCGACCTACGCCACGTGGTGGATCAAGCAAGCTATCACCCGCGCCATGGCCGACCAGGCCCGTACTATCCGGATCCCGGTCCACATGGTCGAGGTCATCAACAAGCTGGCACGCGTGCAACGCCAGATGCTCCAGGACCTGGGCCGCGAACCCAGCCCCGAGGAATTGGCGCACGAATTGGACATGACTCCCGAGAAGGTGATCGAAGTCCAGAAGTACGGACGCGAGCCAATCTCCTTGCACACGCCGCTGGGCGAGGACGGCGATTCGGAATTCGGCGACTTGATCGAGGACTCTGAAGCGGTCGTACCGGCCGATGCAGTCAACTTCTCCCTGCTCCAAGAACAGCTTCACGACGTCTTGGACACCTTGTCGGAGCGGGAAGCCGGAGTGGTGTCGATGAGGTTCGGGCTGACCGACGGCCAGCCCAAGACTCTCGACGAGATCGGGCGGGTCTATGGGGTCACCCGGGAGCGAATCCGGCAGATCGAGTCGAAGACAATGTCCAAGTTACGACATCCTTCGCGCTCACAAGTCTTGCGCGACTACTTAGACTAGACGCCATGACTGGCGATCACACCCTTCTCAACGCCTGGGCGGCGGCACACACAGCTCTCCTCGTGGAGGGCCAGTCCCACCTCAGCCAGATTGTCGGCTCGGATTCCTCCCAATGGGAGATGGATCCGGGTACGGGGTTGTTGACTGTCAACGGATCCAAGCTGCAATTCGCCCTCCTGGGCTGGGTGGACGACGACACCAACATCTGGTCCTGGGCCTGGGGGAGCCCCGGCATGGACGACCAGTCGATCGCCGTCCAACGGGCCGCGCCGCTGAAAGATTTCGGTGCTGAATCCGGGCTGTGGGAATACACCGTCCCCGCCTTCTCGATGGAGGGTGTGCTGGACCTCGGTATGACCCCGGGAGCGACGGTCGCCCTGGTGGCCAGTCCCCAACTGATGGGTGGGGCCATCTTCTCAGGAGTCTTCCCTGGAAAACGGGTCTATACAGTTGTGACAGATCCCCGCTTGACCATGGACGCCCCCACCGCCTTCACCGTACCGACGATCATCTCCGGCGCTCTGGCCTACGGCTTGGGCGATCACCGCGACATCGTCATGGTCTACGCCGGCGCACACCAACTGGACACCGATGAGTCCGACCACGACATCACTCTCCGCTTTGCCGACGGCAGCCGTCTCAAAGTCGAATTCGACGACGACAACCGCGTGCGCACCGTCCAAGAAGTGACGGCAGACGAACCGGTGGCGGTGTCCAGCCAGCTCTGAGTCTGCTGATCGTGGTCGCGTAGTAGCCATAGATCGGTGGATTCAGGTTAAGATACATCGCGTGGATGAATCACCTCGTGGGCGACGGCGGAGCCCATCGGTTGCGGGCGAGTACGGTGCCAGGCATTTGTTGGTCTTGGAGGGCTTGGAAGCAGTACGGAAAAGGCC
>WRFP01000006.1 GCA_009778725.1 Propionibacteriaceae bacterium | reverse complement strand
GGCAAGGAAGATATGGCTCGTCCTCAACCGGGAGGGTATCCCGGTAGCCCGATGCACCGTGGAACGACTCATGAAGGTCCTGGGGTTACAGGGCGTTCACCGGGGCCGACGGATTCGCACGACCATCCCGAACGGTGACGACGTGTTGCCCGGCGATCTGGTGAACCGCGACTTCGAGCCCTTAGCTCCCAATCGGCTGTGGGTGGCGGATTTCTAATGCCGATGTCGGCATTACGCGTCCGCGACCCACAACCGGTTCGGCGCGGCGGGCGCGAAATGGCGGTGGACCAGGTCGCAGGCTAGCGGGTCGGCGTCGTCGGCGATGGTCGTGCGGCAGGTCAGGCCCCGGTGGGCCCCGCGCAGCCCGAGGGCCCGCATCAGCCGTTCCACGGTGCAACGGGCCACCTCGACCCCCTCGCGGCGCAACGCCAGCCACACCTTCCGCGCCCCATAGACACTGAAATTGTCGGTGAAGACGCGGGTGACCATCTCGGCGAGTTCCTCATCACGCCGCTCACGGGCGGTGGGTTGTTTACCAACCCATTCATAGTATGTCGACGGGGCGATGGTGATACCGTACTGAGTCAGCACGGCACACATCGGCTCGACGCCCCATCGCAAACCACCGGGCTCGCGGCGGTCCTTGATGTCGTGGATGAACCCCACGATCAGACTCCTGGCCGGTCGATCTCGGCCGCGAAGAAAGCCGATGCGGCTTTCAAGATGGCGTTGGCCCGGCGCAGCTCGGCGTTCTCCCGCTTCAGCCGCTTGACCTCCGCCGACTCCTCCGAAGTCACCCCCGGGCGGGTCCCGGCGTCGATCTCAGCCCGGCGGACCCAGTGGCGGATCGTCTCACCGGTGCCGATGCCCAACAGTTCGGCCACCTTCGCCATCGCCGCGGTGTCCGAGGGATGGTCCGGCCTAGACTCCTGAGACATTCTTATTGCTCTTTGCTTGAACTCCGGCGAATACCGGTTCTGGGTGGACGACATGACTCCAACCTTCCTTTCTCATCACGAAAGAGTCAAGTCTCTGGATACGCCGGGGGGATTCACATCATCCATCTCATTTTCCTTTCGTATTGGACAATGAGACGCGACGATAACAAAGTCACATGTTATGTGCTGAATCTTCAGCCCATCAGCGACCTGACAATGGCAAGCACCCAGACTCAGCACATAACCAAACCCAGAACATAAGAGTCGCTGTGGTCAACGTTCAAGAACGAGTACTATTACCGGCACGCATTCACCACATTGGAGCAGCTGAGACGGGCGACCTACGTGTGGATCGACTCCTGGTACAACGCACGCCGTCGACATTCCGCGATCGGCCACCTCAGCCCGCTAGAATACGAGCGTCGTCTCATGCCGGACGACGAAATCTAAACAACCAACTGTCCGGGATTTGGGGGGAACCTCACGTGATGAGCAGTCGACGGTGGTGGGTACCGTGGGATCCTGGTGTCCTGGGGCTGAATGGTTGTGTCTTTCCTCGTGTGGGGATGTTTGAGACTCAATTACCGTGGCCTCGCTCTATCGAGTTTCAATCGACAACGTTGATCCTGGACCAGCCACTAGCCAATCGCTCGAGGGCAATTTCCACATCCAGTGCTCGTAGCCCATGGAAAAGACTGAAGCGGTCGTTAGAGTCAGACCGCCCGAGAACGCCAAAGCCATGGACATGGAAGGCCAGTCAATAGTTATAAGTTCGAGATATGACGATTCCAGGGCACTGATGCTCGTCGCTATCTCAGTACGCTCATCCTCACTGGCTGATAACAGTTTCGATGCTGATGTCAGGTTCCAACCAGTGCAGTACACCCATAGAAAGTAATCGACATCACGACTGTCAACCAGACTGTGGAATGACATCGTGATGAATGACCCATGTCCCAGTTGTACATCACAAACCCGACGATGCAACGCACCGCTGAGGTAACTGTGCGCTTCATCCACGCTGATTACATTGACCACTATTCTTCAGACTTCCCGAATAAGCTTTTGGCCTCATCCACGATTTCATCGAAACTATAATTTTCACCTGAAATTACCCTATGCAGTTCCTTCATTTGATCCTTGGTCAATGTTATCCCCAGTTCCCTACCAGCTACTTGGACGGCTCCACGGAACTGCTTGTTCTGAGCGGTGTTTGTACGCGGAGTACCATTCTTCGGCGGTTGGGGTCCACCTTGTACTGGTTCCTGAGGCCGGTGGGGTGCCAGTCCAAGTGGGTCGATCCATCCTGTTGTGTTGGGTGCGTATTGGTAGGGGTTTGTTCCGCCTGTGAGTCCGATGGGGTCTTGGCTGATGAAGCTGGCGAGGGCAGGGTGGTAATAGCGGTTCCGGTTGTAGTGGAGGCCTGTTTCGTGGTCATGGTATTGGCCTTGGAGTCTGATTGGGTTGGGCACGTTGGGTACGTGTTCTTGGGCTTGTCCTGTGGTTGTGGAGGTGGCGGCCCAGTGTGTGGTGCCGTGGGTGTCGATGAGGCGGGTGGGGGCCCCGTTGGGGTCGTTGACATACAGTAGCGGCTGGTCGGTGAGGACCGCCAGGGGTTGGAAGGTCCCAGGCCAGTAAACGTATTCGCGGGGTTGGTTGGTGATGACGTCGAGGGTGAGGGTGTCGCCGTCCCATCCGAACCAGGTGTGTGTGTCTCCGGTGTGTTTGAAAACACGTCGCCCCAGCGGGTCATAGCCATAGGATGTCGTGGTCGGCGTGCCGTCCGGGTGGGTTATCCGACTGGTGGTGAGATGCTGATGGGCGTCCCACGTGTATTCGAGCAGGTGATTGCTGTCGTGTGTGCGTGTGAGGTTGCCTGCTCGGTCGTAGATGTATGTGGTGCCGTCGAATGTGCCTTCGCGTTGCCACGGGGTTGCTTCGGATTCCGTGACTGTGGAGCCATCACTAGTAGCAACCGTACTCATGAGGTCGCCAGCGGGGTCGTGGAGGAATCTGTGGACCACCTGGTGAGGGTCGGTGTGTTGGAGGACTTGTCCGATGGGGTCGTAACGGAAGGTCTCGACACCGTAGTGGCTGTCGGTGCGTCTGGTCATGTTGCCGACCGGGTCGTAGGTGTAGCCGATGTCAAAGAGATGGTCGTCACTGTGTGAGATGGTCTGCCCGGTGAGACGGCCGTCCAGGTCGTAGTCGAAGTGGTTGTTCACCTCGTGGTTGATGGTTTGGTCGAGGATGCGTCCGAGGGCGTCACGGTGGATATGGATGGGTGTGGTCTGGTCGAGGGTGATGGCGGTCACGTGGTCACACGGGTCGTAGTCGTAGTCGATAGTGTGGTGGGATCCGGCATTGCTGCGGGTGGTGCGTCGGGTGCGGTTGCCTTGCGGGTCGAATGTGTTCGCGATTGTGTAGTGTTCTCCGGTGCGTCGGGCTTGGACTTCCTGCAGGAGACGTCCTTCTAGGTCGTAGTCGCGGGTGAGGATGACATGGTGGTTGGTCGCGGCCAGTAGTGCACCGGATATGGTGTAAGTGAAGGTTTCGATCTCGTCTGAAGCATCAGCTTGGGTGTGGAGGTGTTTGCGGGTGACTCGTCCGGCAGCGTCACGGTCGAAGGTGATCGTATTACCGAGTGGGTCGATGCTCAAGGTCAAGAATCCGGCGGGGTCGAAAGCGTAGTGGCGGGATTGTCCCCAGTAGTCGACTTCCTCAATGATTCGTCCCAACGGGTCACGATTCAGGTTGTAGTGTTGTCCGCGTTGGTTGATCACTCTGGTGAGGCGTTCTTCAGTGTCGTGCTCATATGCGACTGTTGTGCCGTCAGCTTCGATACGGCGAGCCAGGAGTCCTTGCCCGAAGTATTCCAAACGGGTGGTGTGACCGTTCTCGTCGGTGTAGGCGATTAGGTTGTCTTCATCATCGAAAGAGCATGCGATTGCTGACCCCGATGGTAGGGACACCGTGGTCAAACGGCCCTTGGCGTCGTAACCGTAGTCCGTTTCTTGTCCCAGGGCATCGCGCTTGGTCAATACCTGCCCCAAGCCATCGTGGGTGTATTCAGTTGGGTGGCCGAGTGGGTCAACCACTCGGGTAGCATTGCCGAAGGTGTCGTATTCGATCAGGGTGGTGGCACCACGCGTATTGTTGTACGAGGTCGGCAAGCCACTTTGGTCGTAGTCGAATCGACGTACGTGTCCCAGCGGGGTGACCTGGGTTGACAGCAAACCACGTTCACTCCATGACTGTTGCCACACAGCCCCGTCAGGAGTTGTGATCCGGATGGGCTTGTACACATCATTGAACTCGGTCGCCACGGTGGCACCATCGGGATTGATTTGTTTGATCAGGTTACCAAAGTGGTCGAAAGTAAACTCCGTGCGTCGTCCGCTGGGGTCCACTGTTGCTCTGGTACGACCGGCGTCGTCGTACTCATACAGGGTGACCCCACCTAATGGATCCATTTCGCGCTCGGGTAGACCAGTGTCGTTCAACGTGAGTACGGTCAGGTGTCCCAGTGAGTCGGTGATGTGCCGCTCCTGATCGCTGTAGGCGAACTTGTAGTCGTAGAGTCCGTGGTCGCCCCAGGAGTGGGTGACCCGCCATGTTGGAGTGGACTTGTCGAAAGCGTAGTAGAACGACAAGTCATTTCGGTCGGTGATGCACACCATGTGATGGTTGTCGTACGCATACTTCGCTGGATTGTTGAGGGCGTCCAGGGCCGTCACGAGGTCACCGGCGTCATCGAACACGTATGTCACGAAGACGTGTTTCGTACTCGTGCCGGGCACTGTCAGGGATACTTCTCGTAAATAACCGTCGGCCATGTCGAGTCCGATACGCCGCCCAGCGGACTCGTTGATCGCAACCAGTGTTCCATCCTGGCGTTCGAAGTCCCACCAGTTACCACTCAAATCCGAGATACGCTCCACCGGGAAGATGGTTGCCTCCTGGTCGGTGTCATGGACGAGATTCTTGGCGAAATGGTAGGTCAGGAGTTCTTTGGTGCGAACACAGAATTCATCGCCCTCGTCGGTCAACACCGCTCCGGTGGTCAGTTCGAGAACCCCATCCACCCCCTCTTCTGGTAGACCGTCGAAGAAGAGTGGTCCTTCGACTGGGCGACGCATGTGCACCAATCCAGTGGCGTGTCTGACTTCCAGACGAATGTCTGCGGGGGTTTCCCAGCCGCGCCCCAAGACCCCCACATGGGTACTCGCAGAACCATAGTCGCGAATCCAGGCGAAAGGAATCCGGCCTGGCACCTGGAAATCGGTCTGTTGCACCCAAACCTCACCACTGCCGACATTGACAGGCTCTGCTTTGACAAGGCACTTGATCCTTTGCCCTGCACTGCGGAACAAGTCGGGAGTGTTCCGCAAACGGTTCAGCGCGTTCTGTCCGGTTGATTTCAGGTTCTTGACCCCACTCAAACCAGCGCGTCCCAACGACTTCAGGTTGCCGAGTCCTTCCTTGAAGGCGGTTTTCAGTCCGCCGCGTAACAGACCTGAACCGCCTTTGAGCGCGGACAGGGCACCCTTGGCCCCACCTAACCCCACACACCCCAAAGCCGCGAACACGCACGACAGTCCGGCCTCGCCCCAACTCATCTCACCTTTCGCAGCCAACACCAGGTTCGCTAACGCAGCTACGATCCCCGCGATCGCCGCGACTGCTGCCAGGGCCTCCCCCAGGACAGGCACCCAGCACAACACCAGTGCGAGGATGCCTGCGATCTGTGAGATCACTTCCGCGATCTTGGAAATCCAGGTGACGATTTTTGAACCCCAGTTTTCCCAGAATCCGTCATTCAAACCATCATTCTTGATGACGTCTTTGATGCGGTCGATGGCTGCTTGGGCTGCCACGTTGCGATCTGACACAGCTTGGTCAACGATGCCCTTTTGTGTTGTCACCACCGATTCTGCTTCGACCGCACTGTTATGGGCAGTCGTCGCCAAACGAGTGTAGGTCGCTGCTTCGTCCGGGTCGGTGGACCCCGTGGCGGACTGGGTGTTGGTTTTCTCCTGTTGGCGTTGGCTCGCAGCCTGTGCTGCGGCTGGTTTCGCGGCTGCCAATGCTGCCGCGGTGGTCGACTGGGCCGTGTCCAATGCATAGGAATAGGTCACCAGCGCATCCCCGGCTGCCTGGTAACGGCCTTCAGCCTGCTCGACTTTGTCGGCTATGTCACTCGAGTTCTTCAGCAGCGCTTCTACTGACTTCGCCCCGGAACTCGATCCGCCATTCAACCTGCGCAGCGACGCAGCCGCCCTGGATAATGCTCCCGCGACATCTTGATACTTCTGGCCTCCCGTGCGAACAACATCCGGGTCACCAGGAGTCGGATCCGACGATAACCCCAACGCACTCCAGTCAGTTGGTCTCATGATGCACTCCTCACCAGGTCAGTCGTGTCACGGAACACCCATCGTCCCTCCAGCACCATGTTGTCAGCGAGTTTGGTGATTGCTTCCTGAGCTGGGAGATGAGGACTTGAGAAAACGACATGTACTGCGTGTTCATTATCGGGAGCAACGAGCCAATAGGCCAGATGCAACAGTTGCACATCCGAGCCGCCCACCTGGGGGTCGCCGTGCCCGATGCGTGTACGGCGTATGATCACGGTCTGACCAGCGTCGATACGCATCACGATGTCATCGGACGAAGACGTGTCCAAGACCTGCTTGGTGATGTCGTCCAGGTGGGTTGAGTCCTCCGGGGCAGGCCCGAGACTGAGGAGGTACGACGTCACAGTCACAGCCGCCGCCGCTTCGTTCGTTCGTTCGAGCAGGAACGCCATGGTCATCCCACCCGCAAGACTCGCCTGACTCGCCGCCTTCGACAACCAATCCTGGACCTCACGGCGCACAGACGCGCCTTGATCACCCAGGACACGAGTCTGGTCCGCCACCAGCGCACGGATATCTCGTTCCCGCGTCACCGGATCCGTGAGGTGAATGCGTCCCCATTGAGCATTCAACGGTAGATCGAATCCGGTCACCTCACCCGTGGGTGGGTCTTGAGGAATCGTCTCCTCGACCGGAGCGTCCTCATCAAGGAACGAAGTCAGATTCGCAGCAGAAATCCTCATGCTCACCGGACCAGCCGGGTCGAAAACCACGTCTTTGACACGATCACACTGTTCAGCGACGTACGACACCACAGCCGTCCCCTGAATAAAAGTGAAACACCGTTCGCCATCTTGGCCAAGAAACCCGTCCAATGACCGCGCAGAAGAGAACACACACAAGTCCAGGTACGCCGAATCCTCAGCCGATCGGAATACGCGCGTGGACACCACTCCATCCCCAGACACCACCACCGGCACAGCCACGAGATCGACAGCAAGCACCTCCAGGACCGCTGGCAAGTCTCGTGAACCCAAGGCAGCAGCCAAGTCCTCCGACCCCAGATGCACAGACGCCGTCACGGGCATCACCTGAGACGGATATTCCTTGGATGTCACATGCTGGGGAGCAGCCAAACGAAACAGAGCACTACTGCCAGTCTCGACAACACCCACTGTGATCTGGGGATCTGTGGACGGCGCGTCACCGGAGTGGATGTCGCTGATCAGAGGGCCCAACCCTGCGGGCAATCCCGGCAGTACATGGACCTGGTCCGTCACGTCGACCGAGGTCACCGCATCGGTGAACATGGCGATACGCGACATGGATTGGTTGTTCTCACTCATCCGTTACTCCTTGCCTGTCAGCATGATGGTCAGTCCCCACCCTTGCCAGTGAGGACATCCGCGCCTTGTTGGTCGATGTCTTTCCAGTTGTCAGCAACCGCTGAGGACGCCTTTGACAAGGCCTTGACCTTGTCATTGATCTTCTTACGCCTGTCATCCCATTTGTGTGCGAAATCCCTGACAGTACCAGCCAAACCAGGATGCCCGACCTGTTCAGCAATCGCATCGGAGTTGGCATTGGCATGCTCAAATTCGTTCGTGATCGTGCTCAAATCCTTGGCAAGGGACTCAATGGCATCAACATCGACATTCATCGCAGCTCGAGGCATAGCGACACTCCTCCAGAAAAGTACGCTCGTGATTTTTCGTCTGGGCGATGAACTGACACGAACGAGAGTCGATCGACTCATCACCCCACACCCAGCAGAACTCCACCCACAACGACACGTGTATCAACCAAACTCGGTGAGAACGTCGTGGAATGAAGTCCTGCAGGGCAGGCATTCAGCCCAACTGGCTGCTCATCTGGTTGTCCATGTCCACCACAGCCTTACCGTACTCTTGGAGGAACTGTCCCAAAGGCCCCAGATTGTCGTTCACCTGGCTCAGACCGTCCCGCAATTCCTGGAACTTACTGGCATATGTTCCCGACGCAACACCCGTCGTGAAACCCGACCCGATCAAATTGTCCACCGCTGACTTTGCCGTGGTGATCTGATCCCCAATCGCACCTTGGATAGTGATCAACTTTGCACCAACAGTCTGCATTTCTTCCGGTGTATACCCGTATGGATTGCTCATGATGAGCTCCTTTCTCGTTCATTCGCCATCACAATGACACATCGAAAACCGATTTTAACAACAAAAAAGTCGCTATTCTTCTGTCTCAATGACCGATGACTCAACATCTAGATACCTCATCGTAACGACCTCCACACACCACCCACATGGGGAACAATCCCCACCCCGACCACACGTCAATCACTCAGGCAACGGCACCTGTACCACGCGATACTTCCCCGCATCCACAGCAACACCCCTCCCTACCGGATAATCGCTGCGAGACATTCGAGGGAAGTTCATCTTGAAAATCAGGTCACCGTCGGCTGCGTCAGGCTGAAGAATCAGGCCCCGACGCCCGTTACGAATCTCCGAGATGATCGGCCAACCCGACCCCCATCCGGATGTCTCTGATTCGCCAATGATCAGATGCCCGTTGCGTCGTCCAGCTTTGATGACACCGACCATGGCGTTCTCCATCGGTGTCCCAGGGTACTCGGACAATCCTTCGATCATCAACGTAATCCCTGCACGATCATTGGCCGGAGTGTCGAGTTGTGGCTGCAAGTATTTGCACAAGGCGATGATCTCGTCCTCGGATTTGGCCGACTCAGCCCATATCCCCTCTGAGTGGAGTACAGACCGACTAGGGCCGATGTAATACATCGGAAGTGACGGATCCCAGCGCTTGAGGGCACGAATCAAGTAGCGCAAAGTCGTCGTACGTCCAGATCCAGGCATTCCTGCCACGATGAAAGGGCCCCGAGGTGCGAAACCGAACAGGTCGAGCGTGTCTCGAGCCATGCCCAGGACAGGCTGATCATTGACCGAGTCTGGAACTTGGGTGATCTGAATCACTTCGGGAAGCCGCTCGACTCCAGGCGTTTGCTCGATGCCGACCTGAGCCATGGACTTGGCCAAAGAGTCGATGGCGCCAGCTTGTTTTTCCGTGTCGGACGTGCCCGTGAGAATCGCCACCTGCATTTCATTGGTCCCCTCGGCGAACACTCCTCGTCCTGGCGGACTACTGGAATCGAGGACATCTTTGGGGATATTCAGCAAGGAATAGGTCGATTCTTCTGCTTGCCTGAGCACCAAGCGTTTCTGGATTGTCGATGACAGGGATGTCGATATGGCATTGGGACGTTCTGCGGTCAGTGCCACGTGGATTCCCACACCGCGTCCCTCGGCAAGGATCCGGGATAAGAGCGAGTACGACGCGGCATTTCCGGTCTGCATTTCATACCGTTCCCGAAAGGCGGAGAATCCATCGATGAGGACGATGATGCGAGGCAATGTCACTTCACCGCTGATGCGGCGATAATCGGCGAGTGAACCAGCTCTGACGGCGCTGAACTTCGTTGCCCGGTCGTCCATGTCGGTGACCAACCTGCGCAGCAACCGTTCGACCCGCTCGGAGTCTTCGGCTTCGATGATGGCTCCCACATGGGGCAATGGCGACAACATCGCCAATCCGCTCGTCCCGGCGTCGAATCCATAGATATCAGTACGGCCAATCTTCGCCAAGACTGATGCAGAGATGGCGATAGTCCTCAAAGTGGTTGATTTTCCTGAGCCAGACGTGCCATATATCGCCAGGTTCCCGTCATCAGGGTTCCAGAAAACCGGATGCTGGGCTTGGTTCTCGGGATCGTCAGCAATCCCCAACGCCAAGTCCGTCACCTGTGCTTGCCCCCGTTGAATGGTCCCACCAAGCAGAGTCGACAGGTCATACGTTGCGCTCAGATCAGGCAACCATGGTTTCCGTGGTTCGGGGATGTTGGCCGTGGCGCTGGCTTGGCAGATACTGGAGACGATTCGAGAGATATCTTTGGGGCCGCTTGGTTTGGCCTCACTGCGAGGCGGACTGGGAACTTCCCATCCAACACCCGCCCCGAAACACAAGGTCTCGATGTCGATCCGTGCAGGCTCAGGTTCGTTGGTCGTCGTACCTCCTGCGTATCCGGACTGAAACAAAGTGATGCGTCCAGGCCCAGTACGCACAGCCCCACGACCGGGGATGCGGGAGTCGAAGTGTGCTGCTGTCTTGGTCCCGATGACGTCTTCGGAATCCGCTTCGTCGGCCATCCGCAAGGCGATACGCAGGTTGGTGTTGGCACGCAGATTGTCCTTGATGACCCCGGCCGGGCGTTGGGTGGCCATGATCAGGTGCATGCCGAGCGATCGACCCCGCTGAGCGACATCGACCACCCCATCGACGAATTCTGGAATCTCATTGGCCAGCGCAGCGAACTCGTCGACGATGATGACCAACGATGGTGGGCAATCCGGGTCGCCGGTGGCCTCCAGGGAGACCAGGTCCTTGGCCTTCTTGTCGTTGAGCAGGTGCTCCCGATAGCGTAATTCCGCCTTGAGTGACGTCAGTGCCCGTCGTACCAAGTGAGAACTGAGATCGGTGACCAAACCAACACAATGGGGCAGTGTAATACAGTCGGCGAATGCTGCGCCACCTTTATAGTCGACAAAGAGGAAGGTCAGGCGTTTCGGGCTGTTGGCCCCAGCCATGCCCAAGACCCAGGCTTGGAGAAATTCCGATTTCCCTGCTCCGGTTGTCCCACCGACCAGGGCGTGGGGCCCGTGGATACGCAGGTCGAGGACGAACTCTCCGTGGGCGCCTTGGCCGATGAGTCCGCGCAGGTTGGTACCCGATGCCGGAGGCATCTCCCCAGGTCCCAGCAGGGAGCCGCTTTCACGCCACCGGGTGAGGGTGAACTGGGGGTCATCAGCGAGGCGAGGTCCGGCCAGCGCCAGGTAGGAGATGGACCGCGGCAGGTCGGATTGGTCGATGACAGGAGCGCCGATGTCTTGAATGGGAGACATCCTGCGGGCTATGTCCAAGGCTCGGGCGGAGTCCAACTGTTCACACGAGGTCAACCCAATGACGGTGTTGTCTTTGGTGAAGCCGATTTCCGTCGTGTGCTCTGCGTGGTTTTCGATCATGTACGCTCCGCAACTGGCAGGCAATCCTGTCTGTTCGGGGGCGATCCAGATGAGGTGAATGCCGACACTCGGCCCATCTTCGGCCAGGGAGACCAGCCGTCCCCGGTCAATGGGGGCGTCGTTTTGCACCAGGAGAATCACCGCGGGTAAAGCGGTCTGCGGTCCCCGTTGTCCCTTGCGCTGAGCAGATAACTCTTCCAGCCGTGACACCAATGACGAGACCTCAGCAGGGGAGGTTGCCAGATGTGGCCCACCGATGGGGGAGTGTGTCGAACCGACATGTGGCAGCCAGACGAGCCACTCCCAGCGTCGGCTAGAACCAGCCGAGGCGATGGCGGCAATGGTGACCTCTGCCGGGGAGTGCAGACACGCCAACTGAGCCACGATGGCACACGCCACCGAGTCGAGCCAGGCCGACGTACCAGCGATGCCGAGATTTCTCGTCTCGCGTAGTGGCACGGGGATCGGAACATCCTCAATGGTCGAGGCGGTTTCTTGTAGTTCGGTGACCAGTTTCCACAAGTCATTGGTGCCCTCTCCTCGCATTGGAACTTCGGTTGTCGAACGCGACTTCGCCGTACCGCGACCAGCGGACAAGGTTAAAAAGGACTCTTGATCCGGGCGGCGACTCCATAACAACGGTGCTAGTTCTAACACTGAATTGATGAGCTTATCCAGCGTCGGCAGTTCTTCAACACGGACGCGTTGTTCGTTCGCATGAGCCTCAGCGATGTGGGCTTTGAGGGCGTCGATCTCTTCCTGGAAAGTCGCGAGTTGCTGCTTCTTCTCGCGCCGTTGGGTGATGAGCCTGTCCAGCCATGTGCCGATAGCCAGTACGGGACTCAGGGCGACGAAAATGATGCTCATCATGTTGTGGCTGACGGCGTACATGACGACACCCATCGCCAGAGGAGCGACCATGGCGACAAGTGGAAATTTCCCAGGTTTGTTGGGTCCTGGTGGCTGGGGAAGCGCAAATGTCTCCCCGGGATAGGCGGGCCAGACTTGGGGAGACCGGTTGAATTCAATGGCCGTTGTCCAGGATGAGGCCGCCCCGGCCGCAAGGTTGCGTTCCACCCTGAACTGCGTATCACCCATGGTGACAATGTCGAATGGTTCGAGGTGCGTGCGTTGCACCAGACCGGCCCCCACTGCGAAACCATTGGCGGAGTTCATGTCGATGATCTCGATCCGGTCGGAGACAACCAGACGTGCATGGATTGCCGAAATAAAAGGATCATCGATCGTGATGTCGGCTTGAGGGCTGCGTCCGATGGTGTTAGGCCCAGATCGAAGGGCAAAGCTTCTTCCCTGTGAGGGTCCTGACATCACGAGAAGATGGGCTGCTGCTCCCGCGTCGTCGCCGGTCCTGGTGGTGGTTTCGCTGCGAGCCAGACGGATGCGGGCCCCCGACAACAAACCGGCCTCGGTCAGGCTCGACTGAGACAACAAAGTACGTTCCACGTCGCCGGTTGAGGACAAGGTCTGTAACGTCAATTCCCGAGGATCCAGGTTGACTGCATAACCACCTTGGAATGCCAGGCTCTTCTCAATGGTGCCCGCGACATCACCAATGGTGGCAGTCGCGTCGGCGGTGACCGCGATGTCGCGCGGCCCGGAATCCATGACCAAGGTGAGTTTGATTTTCACGACGACTCCTAGCTCATGTCCACATGCGATCTGGCTGGGCGGCGAGTCGAGTGATCGTGTGGTGCGGGGTCTGGCACGGCTCACCTGAGTTCGATGCTAGCAGGAAGCCACGATTCGCAAATATTCAATGCCATGATCGCTAAGCCTGGATGCACCGATCGTTGGCGTACATTGCCGGGCCTCGCCATAATAATCAGGTGAGTTCCCGTGTACGTCTGGCATCTGCTGACAATGCCGATGCCGAGATCGTCCACCTGCTGGAAGGCACTGATACGGTCATACGCCTGGTTGATCCGTCACATCATCCACCCGAGATTGACGAATCCCAGATCCCCGCCGACTTCACCGGCGTCTTGGTGGCCACCTCCGGTTCCACCGGATCCCCCAAAACCGTGATGCTCTCCCGTCGTGCCATGATCGCCGCGGCCGAGGCGACCCACGCCCGGCTCGGCGGCCCGGGCGCCTGGGCGAACCCCCTTCCCACCTGGTACGTCGCCGGCCTGATGACCCGCGTACGGGCAATAGTCGCAGGCATGCCCCACCACGACGTCTCCGCGCATCTGGAGGATCTCCCGCGACCAGGCACCCGTGCGTACCTCTCCCTCGTCCCCGCCCAACTTCACCGCTGCCTGTCCGACCACGACATCCTCGCGCGTCTGACCGCCTACGAAGCCGTCCTGATCGGCGGCATGGCCCTGGACGCCGGCCTGCGCCACCGAGCCGAACAAGCTGGAGTCAGGATCGTCACCACCTATGGCATGAGCGAAACCTGTGGCGGTGTCGTCTACGACGACGTCCCTCTCGACCCAGTGTCCGTCCAAATTCTCGGCCTCCCCACCGATGCTCCGATGACACCCGACGTTGATCCCAATACCCTCGATCTCCCAGACCCCGCAGCGACACCGCGCCCACCGATTCTCACCGAAGCCCCACAGCCGACCAGACCAGCCTCATCTCCACCGGCCCAAGCACCGGCTCCACCAACCCCCACCGTCGGTGGCAGGATCGTCCTCACCACCCCCACCCTGTTCGACGGCTACGTCGGCAACCCCACTGCCACCGCCCAGGTCCGCCACAACGGCTCGTTCCTCACCTCAGACCGAGGCCGATTCGACAACGGCCGCCTGACTGTCCTCGGCCGGGTGGACGAGGTCGTACAATCTGGTGGCGTCAACGTCGACCTCGCCCACATCCAACGACTCCTGGACCGCCTCTTTCCCCATGCCGTCGCCTGTTTCGCCACACCCGACCCGGTCTGGGGCTCGACAGTCCTCGTCGCCTCCACCGGCCCGTCTCTAGAATCAATCCGCCACGAACTAGCCCCGTTGGTCGGATCCCCCGCCTGTCCGAGGGGGATCGTGCGGGTTGACGCCCTACCCTTGACATCCTCTGGCAAGATTGACCGTGCAGCGCTGACCAGGAGGTGGACCGACAATGGCGACCGTGCATGAATGGCTGGAGGGAGCCCGTGTCAGGACTCTCCCCGCCTCGACATCGCCAGTTTTCGCCGGTACGGGGGTCGCCTGGTTCACCGTGACCCGCACCGACCCGCCCTTCGGCGACCAATTCTCGCCCTGGACCCTGCTCACCCCCATCCTCTGCCTGCTGGTGGCCTTGGGCATGCAGATCGGATCGAACTTCTCGAACGACTACTCCGACGGAATCCGCGGCACCGACGCCCACCGGGTGGGCCCGATGCGCCTGGTCGGCTCCGGCTTGGTCGCCCCACCTGTCGTCAAACGTGCCGCCTGGATCTCCTTCGGCATCGCCTGCCTGGTCGGACTCGTCCTGGTGGCCCACGCCACCAACATGTTCTCTGGTTCGACCTGGGCAACTCTGTTCTCCGATCCGGGCTCCGTCGCCGGACAAGTACTCATCCCCATTGTCTTGATCCTGATCGGCGCCGCCTGCGTCCTGGCCGCCTGGTACTATACCGGCGGAAAGCGCCCCTATGGCTACGCCGGTTTCGGCGAGTTCTTCGTCTTCATCTTCTTCGGCCTGGTCGCCGCCGTCGGAACAACCTTCGTCCAAGCCCCCTGGATCTGTGCCGCCTGTGCCACGCAGCCCGCTTGTTCGCCATGCGCCCGCGATATCGCCTGGGCCCCTGCCCTCCTGACCGGAGTCGTCATGGGCTGCCTGGCGATGGCCATCCTGGTGGCCAATAACCTGCGCGACCTGGCCTCGGACCAGAACGCCGGAAAGATAACATTGCCAGTACGCCTGGGAGACCGCCGTACGCGGATACTCTACGTCGCCCTCATCGCTGTCTCAGCCGTGGGACTGATCGTCATCTCGGCTCTGACAACCTGGTTCGCCCTGCTCAGCCTCCTCGGCCTGGTCGTGATCCTCCGCCCGGTGAGCCGAGTGATCGCAGGTGCGACAGGCCGCGAACTGATCCACGTCCTGAAGATGACAGGCGTGTCGGAACTGGTCACCGCCCTCCTGCTGGGCGTGGGCCTCGGAATCGGGTGGTGGCATGGCTGACACACATGTCTTTTCCATTCCGATGCCCATCCGCTTCCGCGGAATCACCGTCCGGCAAGGAATGCTGATCCGCGGCGAGGCAGGCTGGGCCGAGTGGAGTCCCTTCCTCGAGTACGGCACCGCCGAAGCCGCGGCCTGGCTACACGCCACCATGGAGGCCGCCAACTGCGGATACCCACCGCCGGTGCGCAACCGCGTACCCGTCAATGTGACCATTCCAGCCGTCGATCCCACAACGGCCCATCGCCTGGCCAGTCAATCCGGTTGCCGTACCGCCAAAGTCAAGGTGGCCGAACCGCGCCAGACCCTGGCCGACGACATCGCCCGGGTCGAAGCCGTACGCGATGCCCTGGGCCCCCACGGCAAGCTGCGGATCGACGCCAACGGTGGCTGGGACACCGCCCAGGCCGACAAGGCGCTCAGGCAGTTGTCCCGTTTCGAGCTGGAGTACGCCGAACAGCCCTGCGCCTCGGTCGAAGAGCTGGCGGCCCTTCGCTCCAAGCCGGGCTGCCCGGTCAAGATCGCAGCCGACGAGTCGATCCGTAAAACCGGAGACCCTCGTCGTGTCGTCCGCCTTCACGCCGCCGATGTGGCCGTCCTGAAGGTACAACCCCTGACCGGAGTACGCGCCTGCCTGAACCTGGCCGAAGACCTGGGCATCGACGTGGTGGTGTCCTCCGCAGTCGAAACCTCAGTCGGACTGCGAGCCGGGATCGCCCTCGCCGCCGCTCTGCCCGAGTTGCCGTACGCCTGCGGGCTGAACACCCTCCCGCTGCTGAGCACCGACATTGTGACAGATCCCTTGATCGCCCGCGACGGCTGGATCGAGGTACGTGACGTCCACATCGATCCCACCCGACTCGACGAGGTCCGGGCTGACGACCAGACCACCGCCTGGTGGCAGGACCGACTCACCCAGTGCCGTCAGGAGGCTACGCGTGGATAACACCATGGACCCCCCATTGTCTGCCTCTCCTGTGCAGGGAGGAATCACCCCCAGCCAGACTCGCGTCGATGGACAGCCATCGCCTTTGACCGTGGGGGGTGGAGTCACACGTGATGACTCTGCCTTTGATGGAACGTCTCCATCTCCTCTGGCCGGCGCAATCATCCTTGATGAACTGGCCGCCCTGGGTATCACCGATGTCGTGTGCTGCCCCGGGTCGCGTAGCGCGCCGCTGGCCTATGCTGCTGCCCATCTCGAGGCCGAGAACCGAATCCGCCTCCACATCCGCCTGGACGAGCGCAGCGCCGGGTTCTTCGCCCTGGGAATCGCCAAGGCGACCAGGCGTGCTGTTCCCATCATCACCACCTCGGGCACCGCAGTCGCCAACCTCGCCCCGGCCCTGGCCGAATCCCGCCACGCCCACGTACCCTTAATCGCCCTGACCGCCGACCGGCCGTCGAACCTGGTCGGAACCGGTGCCAACCAGACAACCGATCAACTCGGCATCTTCGGCACAATGCCCCTTCAGGTCGCCCGGATTCAGTCCTCCGACCAGTCGCCTCAGGCCTGGAGAGCAGCAGTACGCCGGGCTGTCATCACCGCTGAAGGACGGATCAGTCTCAGACCCGGTCCGGTCCAGATCAATGTCGAATTGGCCGAGCCGCTGATGGGGGCGCCGACGCTCCTCCCGGCCAGAACCCCGTTCCACGTCAATCCCGCCCGCACAGCAGAACGAGTGACCATCGATCCTGGCGCAGGCACAGTCATCGTAGCCGGAGATATGCCACCTGACCAGGGACGATGGTGGGCCGCCGAAGCCAGTCAAGCTCACATCCCGCTCCTGGCGGAACCGTCGTCCAATGCCCGCAGCGGCTCAGCCGCCATCTGTGGCTACCGGCACCTGTTGCCCGGTTTTTCTGCTTCGATCCAGCGTGTCATCGTGACTGGCCACCCAACTCTCTCCCGCCCGGTCACGGCCTTGCTGAGCCGGCGCGACATCGAGATCATCGCCGTGGATGCGTCGGGGGAGTGGCCCGACCCCGGCTGGGCCGTTTCCCGCGTCGTACCCGCTGTGACCCTGGGTGCGGGCGACACCTCATGGATGAACTCCTGGACGACCGCCGATCGCATCTTCCAAGCCCGCATGGACGCCACCTCTCACTGGTCCGGTGAGACGATCGCCGCCACGGTGATGGCCGCTCTGTCAAGTACCGACACCCTGGTCCTGGGTTCGTCCAACCCGATCCGGGACGCCGATCTGGCCCCGATCAGCTCTCATCCGCCCCAGGTGTACGCCAATCGCGGCCTGGCAGGCATCGACGGAACAATCGCCACAGCCCTCGGGATCGCAACAGGCCTGGGCCAGCGTGTGACGGCTCTGGTCGGCGATCTGACAGCCCTGCACGACATCTCCGCCCTGGCCAGACCCCACTTGGAAACCACCATCGATCTGACCATCGTGGTGGCCGACGATCACGGTGGATCCCTGTTCGCGACGCTGGAATACGGTGCTCCCCGCTCGCAGATCGGTGATCTCGCCGATTTCTTTGAGCGGCTTTTCGGCGTCCCCATGGATGTCGACCTGGCCCAGGTGTCACGGGGGTTCGGGGCTACCGTCACCCCGGTTGACAGCCTGCCAACCTTGAAAAGTGCTTTAAATTCTCTCAGGCCGGGAGTGCACCTCATCCACGCCAGCGTGGAACGGCAAACCCGTACTGACCAGGAGAAAAACTTGGCCAAGTGGGGCCGAGAAGCCGTCCACGAGGCCATGCGAAGACGCTGATTTTTGCCGACAAATCCGCCCCGGAACCCGAATCTGAGCATCCATCGACGCTACCTTGAGCTTATTGCCCAGTTTTAGTGATCACGGTATTCTGGACGAGGCCCGGGAGCGAGCAGGGTTGACAGATTTTCTGAATATCTCTTAGAGTCTTTTCAGGAAGTGGGGCGGTGGAAGGATGGTCATGAGGCCAAGGTGGAAACGCGCCGTACTAGTGTTGTGCACCGTACTAGGTATGTCTCTAGCCTTGTCACCTGCCCAAGCCGGGGCTGATCCCGCCACTGCGTCGCCAAGTCCGAAAGCCTCGTCGACCGGTGACACCACCATCGTGGATGTCCGCGCCCAACTGGACGATTTGCAGCAGCAGCAAGAAGATCTGGTGGTCCAGAAGGCCCAGGCTCAAGACAAACTCACGGCCTCCAAGAACCAGTTGACGACCACCCAAACCCAGATTGCCGCGCAGAAGCAGCAACTGTCGGTCCTCAAGACCCAACTCGGCCAGATCGCCTTGCAGCAGTTCCAAGACCGCGGACTCAACACGACAGCGATGATCCTGGCCAGTTCCACCTCGGACGATCTGCTCAACTACATGACGGCGATGCAGCAGGTCTCCGACACCACCAACACGTTGTTCACCACGTACCAGGTCCAGCAGGCCACGCTCCAGGATCTCGAAAACACCGAGCAGGCCACGATCAACGCCATCTCCGAGGAGCAGTCCAGCATCGATACCTTGAACAAGCAGACCTCGGACAAGATCGCCCAGACCTCCTTGCTGTTGAACTCGATGATCGCCATTGCCGCCGCCGTGAACAACAGCCTGGCAGGCGTCGATGCTGTGGGCGCAGGCGTGACAGACCCGACTCTGAAGGTTCCCGATCCCTCCCCGGCCCTGAAGTCTCCGCTGATCTCATATAAGATCACCTCCCCCTTCGGAATGAGGATTCATCCCATCACCGGGGCCTACACCTTCCACGACGGTCTGGACATGGCCGCCTCCTGCGGTACAACGATCGTAGCTCCCGGAAACGGCTTCGTCATGGACTACTACTGGGCCGGCGCCTACGGCAATCGTCTCGTCATCGACAATGGCATCATCAACGGTCATCACGTCGTCACGAGTTTCAACCATCTCTCGGGCGGAATCGCCCAACCCGGTACGTCTGTTGTCCAAGGTCAGGCAGTGGCTCTTGTCGGTACGACAGGAGAGTCCACGGGTTGCCACTTGCATTACATGGTGTGGTCGGATGGACAGATCGAGGATCCGGCCACTTATCTCGGGTAACTCCCCTTGTCAGAGCCAGGAAAGTTGGGATCTCGGAGTGGACCGGTCGGTCAGGGGGTGACAAGCAGTGGTAAAGTTGACCGGCAAGGGGGGAGTTCCAGGGATATCAATTGGACCAGGTACTGAGGATCCCTTAGAATTTCCTCAGGAATAGTGGAGGTAGTGAATGGCACACTGGAAGCGACCGGGGATTGCACTGATGTCAGTACTCCTGACAGCGAGCCTCGCGTGGCTGGGGCAGCCACTGGCGAACGGTGATGCGTTGAGCGACGCCAAGGCCAGGCTTTCCGAACTTCAAGGAGAAGCCAGCCAGGCCGACGAACAATATAACCAGGTTCAAGCCAGCCTCGATGCGGCCCAAGCCAAACTGCAACAGACTCAGTCCGACATCGCAACTCAACAGCAGCAGGTGGAGGCACTGCGCCAGCAAGTGGCCGTCGTGTCGCTCCAGCAGTTCCAGGACCGCGGAATCTCGTCGACTCTGGCCCTGTTCACAGCCTCCAACCAGGATGAGGCCCTCAACAAGCTCGTCATGTCCTCCATGGTGGCCGACGCCACGACGGCAATCCTGCAGAATTACCAGATGAGCCAGGCGACCCTGGTGAGTTTGCAATCTGAGCAGCAGGCCACCGTCACTGCGATCCAGGCTGATCAGCAGAAGCAGCAGGAACTGAAGAACGAGGCAAGCCAAAAAGTCGCCGCTGCCCAACAGGTCGTCAGCCGGTTGAGCGCGCAGCAGCAGGCAGCTATCGCTTCCTCCAATGCTGCCGCCGGTGCCGCAGCCACGAAGTCGTACACGCCGCCTCCGCCGGTCCAGAACGGGGCTGAGGCCCAGGCGATCGTCGATTGGGCGATGGCCCGTGTCGGCCTGCCGTACGTCTATGGCGGCGCCGGTCCGAATTCCTACGATTGTTCCGGCTTTACCATGCAAGCGTTTGCAACAGTCGGCATCAAGCTCGCGCACAGCGCCGGTGCCCAGTTCCACGTCGGCGTACCTGTGGCCAAGTCAGACCTGCAACCCGGTGACCTGGTCTTCTTCTACTCAGGCCCCGGACACGTCGGGATCTATGTGGGCGGCGGCATGCTGGTTGACGCTCGCAACGAGCGTGTCGGAGTCGTCTACACGTCCATGGACAACGGCATGCCCTTCGTTGGCGCCCGCCGTCTCCTGTAGCGCGGTCACGCACGACCTTCTCACACCGTACCGTCGTCGTCGCTTGGCCCTTGGGCGTGGGTCACATGCCATAAGGTGACGCTCACCCCCGCCACAAAGCACGCGACAGCAATCCAGCCCATCCATGTGGGCAACGGCAGAGGAGTCATTTTCGCGATGGCGATCAGCAATCCGGCTGCGATCAACCCCAGTCCCCAGCGAATCGGCAGTGACAGTGTCCACACGGTGGCGGGCACTTCCTGGTAGCTCGCGTCGTCGTCGTACAAATTGAGGTGAAAGTCCGGAAGCGGTCCTGGATCAGAAGTGACAGGCGGTGCCGGAGCCGGGGCAGGAGGAGTCCACTTTTCGTCGAACTCCTGCTTGACGATGTCGGCGAAGGTCTCATCCTCATCACGCATACCTTGATGATAGATCATCCACCGGGTTCTCGATGGGCGTGGGAACAGTCTTTATTTCTATCTCAGCGACATCTCACGCGAGCCCGGCCAGTACGACGCCAGGCTGGCTTCCGGCGGGCGCACCTGGACAGTCAACATGTCCACACCCGCGGGCGCGGCACGCATGAATCAGCGCGTACAGGTTAAGGTTGGGAGAAGCCATCCAAAAAAGAGGAAAGCACACCATGTTCTATTCGACGGTCAAGGTTCTCTTGTCACCCCTCTGCTTTCTCTTGTTCTGGCCCGTCCTCAAGGGCAAAGAGAACATCCCCGAGAAGGGACCGGCCATTTTCGCCACGAACCATCTCGGAACGGGGGAAAGCTTCTTGTTGGTGGCCCTCGTCCCCCCACAGATCACCTTCCCAGCGAAACAAGAGCTTTTCCGCACAGACACTTTCTTCCGCCGCATCCTGGCCTGGTTCCTCAGGCGCATGCACCAGGTCCCGATGGATCGCTCGGGTGGGACCGCTGCGGCCGATGCCATGGGGTCGGTCTACAAGGTCTTGGCCGATGGCGGCTTCGTGGCCATCCACCCCGAGGGCCATCGCTCCCCGGATGGGCGGATGTACAAAGGCCGGACCGGGGTGGCCCGCCTGGCCCTCACCGCTGACGCGCCAGTGATCCCGGTCGGCTGTTTCAGGACCCGTTTCACCCGCAAGTGGCTGCCCTTTCCGTGGCTGTTCCGTCCGGAACTGCGCGTCGGTGTGCCGTTTCGTTTCCCTCAAGAGATGCGCAGACAATTCCTCGAGGCCGCCAATCACACCGAATCGCACACGGTGCTGCGCCAGGCCACCGACGAGGTCATGCAGCACATCCAACAGATCACCGGGCAGGAAATGGTGGATGAGTATTCGTACCATCCCAAGGGAACCGGCTCTGGCCACTGACCGAGAATTGGGCCTCGTCACGGGCACGATCGCTAGTCTGGTCAGGTGACCGATGGCGTACCTCCTCTTGATGTCCTGCATGCCCTGCATCCTCCGCAGCAACCGGAGTACGACGATCCTGTGCTGGTCGACAGGGTCCTGGATCAACTCCACGCTCTTCCGCCCCTGGTTTTCGCCGGCGAATGCGATGCTCTGAAGGAAAAGATTGCCGATGCGGCTGAGGGAAAGGCCTTCGTCCTCCAGGGTGGGGATTGCGCCGAGACCTTCGAGGCAGTCACGGCGTCGTCGATCCGCGGCCGCCTGCGAGTTCTACTGTCAATGGCCGTTGTTCTGACCTATGCCGCTGAAGTCCCCGTCGTCAAGATCGGGCGCATCGCCGGTCAGTTCGCCAAACCGAGAACCTCCCAGTACGAGACCCGCGGCGATGTCTCGTTGCCCGCTTATCGCGGCGACGCCGTCAACGGCTTCGAATTCACCGAGGAGGCCCGCCGCCATGACCCGCGCAGGCTCCTCCAGGTTTACAACTCCTCGGCTGCGACATTAAATCTTGTCCGTGCTTTCACCAAGGGCGGCTTCGCCGACCTCAGGCTGATGCACTCATGGAACGCGGATTTTGTCCGTACGGCTCATGTTTCTCAAAGGTACGAGCAACTCACTGATGAGATCAACCGGGCTCTCGCCTTCATGATCGCCTGCGGGGTCAGTGACGACGCCTTCAGCACAGTCGACTTCTATGCCAGTCACGAGGCTCTCCTGATCGACTATGAACACGCCATGACCAGGATCGATTCCCGCACCGAGACTCCGTACAACGTGGGTGGCCATCTGCTGTGGATAGGGGATCGTACCCGTCAACTCGATGGCGCCCATGTTCAGTTACTCCGGGCATTGCACAACCCTGTTGGGCTGAAGGTTGGTCCCTCTGCGAAGCCCGAGGAAGTCGTCAGTCTGGTCGAAACTCTGGATCCTGACCGCGCGCCGGGCCGACTGACCCTCATCACACGGATGGGTTGCCGTCAGGTACGAACTGCGCTACCACCCATCGTCGAAGCCGTCGAGGCCACCGGTCGCAAGGTGTGCTGGGTCTGCGATCCGATGCACGGAAACACCTTCTCCTCGGCCAATGGCTACAAGACCCGCTCGTTCTCCGATGTGACCGACGAGGTCAGCGGATTCTTCGATGTCCACGCGAGCCTCGGCACCTGGCCTGGAGGCATCCATGTCGAGTTGACAGGCGACGATGTGACCGAATGCGTGGGCGGGGTGGTCGAATTGAAGGAAGAGGATCTGGCCCATCGCTACGAGACCGCTTGCGACCCCCGGCTGAACCGGGCACAATCCCTGGAACTGGCCTTCATGGTGGCAGACCGGCTGTCTACCATGGACCGGCCTCACGCCGATTTCGTGGGCATGGATTTCTGACCAGTTGGATCCAGGGACGATAGTTTTCCCATTCTGTAGTCGGCCGTGTCCGCTCCAGACCAGCATGACTAGGCTGAGATTCATGGACTTGCGAAGTGACACCGTTACGGCACCCACCACTGCCATGCGCGAGGCAATGGCCACGGCTGAGGTCGGAGATGACGTCTATGCCGAAGACCCGACGATCGCGCACCTGGAAGCCCGAGGCGCCGAACTGCTGGGCCAAGAAGCAGCCTTGTTCTGTGTCTCAGGGTCGATGGCCAACCTGTTAGGGGTGTGGCTGTGCGCCGAGCGTGGCACCGAGATCCTCTGCGACGAGTTGGCCCATATCGTCCGTGCCGAAATGGGAGCCCATGGCGCCGTCCACGGAATCACCACCCGGACCTGGTCGTCGCCTGGCGGTGTGGCCCGCCTGGAGGACATCGAATCACTGGTGTCATTCGAGGGCGGCCACTTGGTCAAGACATCTGCGGTCGAAGTGGAAAACAGCATGAATTTCGCCGGAGGAGCGATCCAACCCCTGAATAATCTCCAGCAAATCTCCCAGTTCTGCCACGACCATGGTTTGAACCTGCATCTGGACGGCGCCAGGCTCGGCAACGCCTGCGTGGCCAATTCAACCAGTCTGGCCGACTATGGGAGCCTGGCCACCACCGTCACTTTCTGCTTGTCGAAGGGATTGGGAGCCCCGGTCGGCAGTCTGCTGGCCTCCACCTCGGACAATATCGCCCGGGCCCGTGTCGAACGCAAGCGACTGGGCGGCGGGTGGCGCCAAGCCGGAATCCTGGCAGCAGCCGGGCTCTACGCCCTGGACCACAACATCGCCCGTCTGGCCGACGACAACCGGGCCGCAGCAGCCTTGGCCGATGAGGTACGCCGCGTGGCCCCCTGGGCCGTGCCCGATGACGTACCCACAAATATCGTTGTCATTCAGACAGGTACGATGAGCGCGGACTTCATCATGGACAAGGCGGGCAAGCAGGGTCTCCAGTTGACCAAACTGGGTCCTCACCTGATTCGCGCTGTGACTCATCTGGATGTCAGCTTCGCCGAATGCGTCGAAGCCGGCAGAATCATCGCAACCATCCTGAGTGAAGCGGAACCATCATGAGGATCGCTCACCTGGGTCATTCCACCGTGATGGTGGAGACCGCCCGGAGCAGAATACTGATCGACCCGGGAAACTACAGTTCAGCGTGGCACGACGTCACCGATCTGGACGCCATTGTGGTCACCCACGCCCATCCGGACCACGTCGATCCCGAGTGGTTCCCGGTCCTGGCTGCGACGAATCCTCAAGCCAAAATCCTTGTCGAACCCGGCGTCCTGCAGCTGGTGGACATCCCCCGGGCGGAAAGATTCCCGGCCGGATCCTCGTTCACCATCGGGAAAACGAAGATCGAAGGGGTTGGCGGTCTTCACGCCATCATCCACCGGGACATCCCCCGGATCGGCAACGTCGGAATCATGGTGCGAACCCTGGGCGAGCCGCAGTTTTTCCACCCGGGCGACTGCCTGGACACCATTCCCCAGGGCGTGGATATTCTCGCGGCGCCAGCCCACGGCCCCTGGTGCGCGATGAAGGAAATCATCGACTTCATCCGCGACATCAAAGCGCCTCAGGGTTTCCTCATCCACGACGGCCTGATCAACGAGACCGGCTGGGGGTTGTCTTTCGCCCGGTTCAATGAGATGACCCCAACCGTGTTCTCTGACTTGCGCAGTGGGCAGTTCGTCAGCCTCTGACACCCAGTAACCTGCGGGCCTTTTCACCCACAGGCCGAGGCACCTCAGACGATATTGAGAGTGACCGTCGATCCCTGGGGTGCCATGGCCCCGGCCTTGGGATCGGTGCTCGCCGCGAAACCGACCGGAGTCCCGACGGGATTGACGTTCTTCACCGTCACAACGAAGCCGGCTTGAGTCAACGCGGTCGTCGCATCTGCCCGGGACATCCCCCATACCGTGGGCACGGCCACCATGACCGGTCCTTTGGAAATCACCAGCGTGATGGTGTCACCATGAAATCCGTTCCCACTAGGAGGATCTTGGCTGATGACACTGCCTTGGGGCACGCTTGCCGAGTTGTCCTCACTGGTGGTGACCTGGAATCCCGCACCCGTCAGCCCCTGGGTCGCCTCGTCTTGAGTCTTGCCCACGTAGGAGTCGATGGGGATAGGCTGGCGCCCCTTCGACACGGTCAAGTCGATGGGTGTGTTGGGCTTGAGGCTGGCCCCCGGGTTCTGTGACGCAAACATGACTTGCCCCTCGGGCACCGTCTCACTCCAAGACTGTGTGATTGTTCCTTGCGCCAGGTGGTTGTTCAGGATCGCCGCCACCGCGTCGTCTTGGCTCAACCCCACGACAGTGGGCATGGAATAGCGCTCCTGTCCTTTCGAGATGTACGCCGTGATGGTCGAGCCCTTCCTGACCCGCGACCCTTGTTGGGGATCAGTACGGATCACCTGTCCCACCGCCACCGTCTCCGAATACTCGGGCAGGGTGGTCAGGCTCAGTGATTTGGACACCGCCTGTGTCCGGGCATCTTGTTCGGTCAGTCCCGCCACATCGGGCACTGAGGTCCACCGTCCGACCGCCAGCCACCAACTCAGCCCGCCGGCGACCAGCAGGACAACCAAAACGACAATGAGTGTGACCAGTGGTTTCCGCTTGGTCTTCTGCTGGGCCGGAGGATGGCCTGCCCCTGGTTTGGCCGGGCTCTGCGGCCTGGCTGTCGCCAGTTTGGTGGCCGCCACAGGCACAATCGGATGAACGGGGGTGTTTTCTTTCACCTCAGGCACGGCCGAGGCTGGATGAGATGTCTGATCAACCGCGCCGGGAGCGGTACGAAGCACACCCGAGCCCGCAAGGAACTCTTGAGCCAGTTTCGGGTCGCTCATCCGCCCTTCGTCCAGGGCCCTGCGGGCTTTGGCGATGAGTTCTTCCAGATGCCGCCCGTCCACGGGACGCCGGTCGGGATTGCGCGAGGTACAACTGGTCACGAGCGCATCGACGTAGTCGGGAACCTTCGTCCGGGCTGGTCCTTCGAGCCCCTGAGACGGGGGAGGGATGTCGACGTGCACATGCTTGTAGATGACCTGTGACAGATCCTCGCCAACGTGGGGCTTCTTTCCGGTCAGCATCTCGTACATCACGATGCCCGTGGAATAGATGTCCGAAGCCTTCCCGGCCGATCCGGACTGTGGGATCTCAGGGGCGATGTAGCTCATCGTTCCCATCAGAACCCCTTGTGAGGCAGTCGATGTCTGCGCGGTGATGTTCTTCGCCAGGCCGAAATCGGTGACTTTGACCTGTCCGTCGTTGGTGATCAGGATGTTCTCCGGCTTGATATCCCGATGGATGATGTCAGCGTCGTGCGCAGCCGCCAGGGCCTTGGCCACCTCATGTGCGTACGTCAGCGCGAGTGAGGGGGGCAGCGGAGCCGATGAGGAGATGATCGATCTCAGCGACTGGCCATGGATAAACTCCATGACGATGTACGAACGCTCTCCGGAATGCCCCTGGTCGAAGACCGCCACGATGTTCGGATGGGACAAGATGGCAGCCGCCCGCGCCTCCCGGTCGAACCGTTTGGCATAGTCCGGATCTCCCGACAGGTCGGAGTGAATTACCTTGACAGCCACGGTTCGCCCCAGTCGCCGATCGATACCCCGGTAAACGACTGCTGTTCCCCCCCGGTTGACTCGTGCGATCAGTTCGTAGCGTCCACCCAGGACAGAGCCGATCAGGCTGTCGCTTTGGGACACAGACACGAGTACTCCTGGTATGAGAGAGATTAATCCATACTCGAGTGTAGGAGAATACCAGTAAGTTTCTGCGAGGCGCACCGAAGCTCGCAGTCCTTTGCCCGCCTACCCTCCACGCACAAATATGTGTGTTCAACCCGAATCCACCGATCGCTTGCGTCGCGAGCGGGCTGCTGCGCGATCGGTGCATTCGGGTAAAGCGGGGTCCCCACCGCCCCTGTCACCTGGTAGTGTGTGGTTATTTCCAGGCTCACCATGGCCGCTGACCTGGAAACAGCAGGACGACAAGGAGTGCGATAAGGGTGGAGGCAATCGAGCATGAAATATGCCTGGACAACCCCCGCCTTCCGGTGGGATGCCCCTCGGCACGCAAGCGACCAGGAGCTTCGCATGAATCGAGGAGAATAAGATGGCAATGAAACTTGATCCACACCAACCGCTGGGCGAGGATTTCACAGCTGCCGTACAAGCGAGTCTTGACCACTTCATCGACACTCAGCGCGACCTGTTGGCCGAAACGGGCGAGCGGCTGACCATCATCTGGGACGAGGTCGCCCACTTCACCAGAGGCGGCAAGAGGATGCGCCCGGCCTTCTGCTATTGGGGGTACGTGGCTGTCGCCGGCTCCGACTCCAATCCTCCCCACGCTGTGATGGACATCGCCTCAAGTCTGGACCTGCTCCACCTGTTCGCCCTGGTCCACGACGATCTCATCGACGCTTCGGACACCCGCAGAGGGGCACCGGCTGCCCACCGTTTCTTCGAGAACTACCACCGCGAGAACTCCTGGCAAGGCGACAGTGAGGAATTCGGCCGCAATGCAGCTCTGCTCCTGGGGGACTTGTTGTTCGGCTGGTCCTTGGCGATGGTGGAGCAGACGACCTTGTCATCGGAAAGGCTCAAGCGCGCCAGACCCTACCTGGACGCCATGAGGTCGGAGGTCTTAGCTGGTCAGTTCCTGGATGTCCTCCATCAGGTACGCCCCTCTGCCGACAAGGATGTCGTGGCCGACGCCAAACTGGTGATGGAATTCAAGACCGCCAAATACACGGTGTCACGCCCGGTCCAGATCGGAGCCGCCCTCGCCTTGGCCTCGGATGGCATCCAGCAGGGTTTGGGCAGATTCGGCGCCCACGTCGGCTACGCCTTCCAGATGCGTGACGACCTGCTCGGTGTCTTCGGCGATCCAGCCGTGACGGGCAAGCCGGCCGGAGACGACCTGCGCCAGGGAAAACAGACCGCACTGATCGGCTATGCTCTCAAGGGCGCGTCACCGTCCGAGGTCACGCGTCTGAAGCAGATCCTGGGCAACCCGGATGTGACGGAGGAAGCGATCGACCAGGCACGCCAGATTCTCACAGATTCTGGCGCCGTCGCGTCAACAGAAAAGGCAATCATGAGGGAAGCAGCAGCGGGAATGAAACATCTGCATCGCCTGGACCTGTCAGCCGAAGGCGCGTACGCCTTGATGGCCCTCGTCCACGCGGCCGTGGAGCGTACCGCATGAAGATCTCCCAACTTTTATCCCAAGCCGAGGCCCCGGTCTTTGCGTTCGAGTTCTTCCCCCCCAAAGACGACGCCGGCCAGGAGAGCCTCTGGCAGACCCTGGCAAGATTAGTTCCCCTGGGCCCCGATTTCGTCTCCGTCACCTACGGCGCCAACGGTTCCCAGCGCGAACGCACCGTGGCCCTGACCAAGCGCCTGTCCGCCGAAACGGGCATGAGGACCGTGGCCCATCTCACCTGCGTTGGCCAGTCGGTGTCGGATGTGACCAGGGTCATCGATGAGTACGCTGCCAACGGTCTGCGCGACATTCTGGCCATCCGGGGCGACATGCCAGGAGGCCCCACCGTGGCGTGGGAACCCCATCCGTCAGGTCTGCACAACGCGACCCAACTGGTAGAACTGATCCGCTCCAAGGGCGACTTCAGCGTAGGTGTGGCTGCCTTCCCCGATCCCCATCCAGCCCAACGCGACCCCAACCTGGATGCCCGCATCCTCAAGGACAAGTGGCAAGCCGGAGCCGATTTCGCCATCACACAACTATTCTTTTCCGCAGACTCTTATTTCAACCTTGTCGACCGTGTACGCTCAATCGGCTGCGACATCCCGATCCTTCCAGGCATCATGCCCATCACGCTGATTTCCCAGGTGATGAAGTTCGCCGAGATGAGCGGTGCCGCAGTCCCCGAATCCATCCGTACCCGCCTCGACGCAGTGGCCCACGATCCCGCAGCCGTACGAACAACAGGCACCCAAATCTGTACCGAACTCTCCCAAGAACTCCTCGACCGTGGTGCCCCCGGCCTCCAATTTTTCACCCAGAACCGCTCCACAGCCACCCAGTCCATCTGGAAGAGCGTCCGTCCCACTCCACATCCCGGCTAGCCCATAGCCCGAATCCACCGATCCATGGCTGCAACGCGACCGGGTGCCGGCACGCTGACTCGCCGGTCACCGTCCAACTTCACCTCCAGTCTGCCCTCACGGCAACCATCGACCCATTGCACCCCTCTGTACGGGAAGGTGAGTTCGCTCATCGTCAGTGGCACGCGTAAACAGTGCGCCCCCCCTGATGGCACTCATCTGTACGGGAAGGTGAGTTCTCTCATTGTCGGGGGCACGCGTAAACAGTGCGTCCCCCCGCTAATGACACTCAGATGTACGGGAGGGTGAGTTTGCTCAATGTCGGGGGCACGCGTAAACAGTGCGTCCCCCCTGATGACACTCAGATGTACGGGAAGGTGAGTTCTCTCAGCGTCGGGGGCACGCGTAAACAGTGCGCCCTCCCACTAATGACACTCATCTGTACGGGAGGGTGAGTTTGCTCAATGTCGGGGGCACGCGTAAACAGTGCATACTCACTAATGGCACTCATCTGTACGGGAGGGTGAGTTTGCTCATTGTCGGGGGCACGCGTAAACAGTGCGTCCCCCCTGATGACACTCAGATGTACGGGAGGGTGAGTTCTCTCAATGTCGGGGGCACGCGTGAACAGTGCGTACTCACTGATGACATTCAGATAGTGTCGCTTACGATGCCAGCGATCGGTGGATTCAGGTGTGACTGTTCCGACCGTCCGCAACCGTTCAGACCAGATGTGCCCGCCAAGCTCCCGCCGCACCAATGTCGATGGTCACCAACTCTTGTGTCGGCCGGGTGAGGGCAACATAGAGAGTACGCGCGCCACTGACCGATGAAGAAGCAATGCTATCGGGGTCAACGACCACCACCGCGTCGAATTCCAGCCCTTTGGAGGACAGGGGATCAAGTCGGATCAACCGAGGGTCGCAGGGCAGGACGGTGCTGATGTCATCATCGTGACAGGGCAGGGCGATGATCCCAATCGTTCCCTCAGTCTCCACCAGCAACCGGTCGATTTCCGCCGACAGGACTCTCCCCAACTCCCCGACCGACGCGACCAACACCCGTGGAGGAACCCCCGTGGAACGCACAGCCTCAGGAATGTCGGTGTCCGGTTCGATACTCCTGATGTACGACGTGGCAAGGTCGTAGGTTTCCTTGGGAGAACGGTAGTTTGTCGACAACCGGAAAGATCTCTGCTGCCGGGTACCGATGAGAGCGGCCAAAGCCCGACCAGGCTCATCGCGATCAGGCCAACTGGACTGGGCAGGATCCCCGACAATCGTCCACGAGGCATTGGCTCCCCTGCGGTAGATCATTCTCCACTGCATGGGAGTGATGTCCTGTGCCTCATCCACAAGAATATGAGCGTACGTATTATGCGGCGTCCCCGATTCCAGGTTCCTGTAGTCCGTCAGACGATCGGCGATCGTCACGATCTCGTCCATGGAGTCAGAAAAGAAAATCGGCTCGTCATCTTCCTCCGGAGGAACAGGACCCAGTATGTAGGCCAACTCGTCGAGTAGCGGAATGTCGCCCACACTCCACTGGAGTGGATTGATCGAGGCGCTCAGCACGCGTCCTTGCTCAGCAGTGAGCCCCCCAAGACGGTCCAGCACGCCGGGGTCCGCCAACCACGCCAAGACCTGTGTCGGGGACAACGGAGGCCACCACTGGTCCACAAAGTTCGAGAAAGCCCAGGAACCACGCACGAGATCCGCGAACTCTTCCGGGCTGTCCACGTCGACATCATGCTGACCGAGGGACCACAACAACGAGACGAGTTCCGCCTCGGCCGTAGTTTTCGCTTCATTGTACGGAGCTCTGCTCAAACACTCATGACGAATTCTGATCAGGTCCCGGGCCGCAACTCGTATAGGATCACCCTTCACCGGTACGAGCAAGTCACGTGGCTCGACGAGTGGACGCTCCACAGCTGCGCGCAGAAGGTCAACCATCCCAAGCCCGCCCTTGATAACCCAGGCATCCTCATGATCCATGACCGACGAAGAGAATCCGAGCACATCGCTGGCCACCTGCCCCATGGCCCGCAGAGTGACTGACTCCTCCCCAAGGGCAGGCAAGACTCGTTCAATGTACTCCATGAAGATCGAGGATGGTCCCAAGACGAGCACCCCACCATTGGTGAAACGGCGTCGATAGGTGTAGAGCAGGAACGCCACCCGATGCAACCCGACGACTGTCTTGCCGGTTCCAGGCCCCCCTGTGATCACCGTGAATCCTTGGTACGGCGCGCGAATGACCTCGTCCTGCTCCGCCTGGATGGTCGCCACGATGTCCTGCATCTTGGTGCCCCGCGCCCGTTCCAGTGCCCGCATCAACGCTCCGTCACCGATAACTGTCATGCTTTCGGGCACCTCGGTCGGTATCAGCACATCGTCTTCGATGCCGATGACCTTGTCATCCCGGCACGACAGGACCCGGCGCCTCACCACCCCCATCGGTTGCACGGCGGTCGCCCGATAAAACGGCTCCGCCGCCTGGGCCCGCCAGTCAATCACCAGAGGTTCGTAGTCAGGTGTACGCACGCCCAGCCGGCCAATGTAGTTGCGTTCCTCATCGGAGGAGTCCAGTCGTCCGAAGACAAGTCCTTCGTGCTCACCATCGAGTGCAGCCATGCGACGCGCCGCCAGAAAGGCGAATGCGTCCCGCTCGAACAAAGCAGTACCGTCTTCTTCACGCATCCACGACTCACGATCGGACGTGAACCGGGCCCGTGATTCTTGTGCCAAACCTTTGGCCGACACGACGGCACGTTGTAGATGTGTGAGAACGAGATCGACGTACTCTTGCTCGGCTTGGATTTCCCTCTCCAAGGAAGACTGCATAGTCAAATGGTTTCCTCTCCCAGGTAATACCAGCATTACAGTCTAGCCCACAACGCAACGGCACAGAAGGTTCGAAGGCGGTCAGCACTGACTTGACAGGCACTCCAACCCTGGGGTAACTTTGTCTAGCCCGAAGAGACCAGGCGCAGAGCTGCAAGCTAAAAGCGCTAGTCAAAGAGGGTTTTCGTGATCAGGGATCATCTGAGGACAAGGTCCAGCAGGCACCCTGTGATCGGGATGGTTCACACACCAGAAGTTGACTTAGGTCGGCCAAACCGGTAAAGTGGACCAGGTTGCCCCAAGGGAAGGTGAGAGCCAAACCGAGGGACGCACCTGAACCTTGAGAACTCAACAGCGTGCTTAAAGTCAATGCCAAATAATGCACTAAATGAACAATAAAGTGCCCCGATTCTTGACTGAGCAATCAGATCAAGAACGGT
>WRFP01000005.1 GCA_009778725.1 Propionibacteriaceae bacterium | reverse complement strand
TCGCCACGACCTCAGCGGTCGATGCCGGCATGACAACCACGTCGGGAAGCAAATCCTTCCACAAGTGCACGCCCATGGGGGCCGCACTGAATGTTCGGATTGCCCTTTGGTGGTAGTCAGTCAGGACGTACTCTTCACCCAGTGCGCGTTTCAGTTCGCCAATGATTTCACTGAGGTCGGAGGAGGTGGTCACTGTCATAGAGAGCCTCCTTGCTATGTGGACTGGCCGGTCCCCAACCGATCAACCGATCATGGGCCCGAGCACCAAACCAATTAAACTCTCCACATTTAAGCGAACTTAGATTCATCTGTCAACACGTCATTCATAGTGTTTTAGAGAAAGGCCCAATATTGTCGGCAGCGTCGATAAACGTCGACCATAGATTCCGAGATTCTCTTGCTACAACCCAGTACGCTGACCCGATTCGCATGCTCGGACAAGCTCATGGATATATCAGTCATCGGCACGTTCGCACAACGACAGTATTCAGGGTAAGAGGCTGTTGACTAGGTATTATACGATGCCCGAGAGGAGATTAGTTTGGGGAACCGCTGGACTAATTCTCGACCGAATAGCAAAAAGTAGAAATGATCCTGGCTGTCATGGTGGTGCACGTCCGGGGGTGGTGGTGGAGTGATGGGTGTTGGGTGCTGGTGAGGACGACACGACTCGGTATCCGGGCCGCGAACTGGCCTGCACGGTTGCGGGATTGCGCTGGTGGTGACTGGATGTTCTAGGTCAGCCACCAGTGCCTCAGCAACAGCAATCAATAACCACCCGCATCCAATGCGTCCCCAGACCTGTGTGTGGATAACTACTCCAACGGGGTTGACAATGGTGTGGAATAGATAGCAGAACGCGTCCCTACCCGTTAGGAGTCACCGATGAACAAGCTGACACGCGCCCTCACTATCCTCGCCTTAGGCTGCCTCATGGCAGGCTGCAGCCCGGCATCCCCGAGCACCCCCACACCCAGCACCACAAAATCGGCCCCCACCGCCACGCCCACCCCCCAGTGGACAGACGAACAACAAGCCGCCATCGACGCGGTCCAGAACTATCTCCAAGTCTGGTCATCTATCGGACAAAACCTCGACACCGCAGACTGGGACACCATCTACAACGTCGCAGACGATCAGGCAGCCACTGACGCATTCACTCAGTGGTTTGGATGGGCGCAAGATGGCCAACATCTCGTCGGTGGACCCCAATTCGTACCCGACTACGTCACACCAGGAGAAACCGACTCCCAAGGATCGAGATATCATGTCCACGGGTGTTACATCATCACCGACACCTACCTCATCGATAACACAGGAAACCACATCGCCAATGACGGGGTTGAACGCAGCCAATCATTGTTTCTCGTACTCAATACCACAAAAGGCGAGCACCTGGTCGTCGAAGATGTCGGAGGGGATGAATCATGCTAAAACGCGCCATAGTAACTGTGTGCCTCATCCTGGCCATGGTGTGCCTACCACACAGTCATCCCTTAGTGGCTGCCGCTGACTGTACACCGACTATCGTGGCCTCTGGGCAGCATGTTAAAAGTCCCAGTGTAAGTGTCGGCGTATCATGTACCGACACCCAAACGAAGCCACCCAGTACTAAGGATCCAAACACCGGTAATCATTCAGCCTCGGGTGGACAAAGCGGCTGCCAACAATCCGACGGGACCCCCATCCCGTGCTGGAAAGACGACTACTGGTGGAGCCCCAGCTTCAATACGTACTGCCAAAACGCGCACCCCTCTGCCAGCAACCCAGTCTGGCGGCATCACCTTGACGCCGCAGGACAACCCACCGGCACTGCGTACGCCTGTCTAGTCACCATCAACGACACACTGAAACAAACGTACGTGTGGGCCGCCACCAACCCCAGTACCCCTGCGAAGCCCGGTGTCGATCCCGTCACCCTGGTCCGTACTGCGATCTCCTCACTCGACCTGCACCCACCCACTGTCGGCGTCAGCGCCTACACCTACCCCGGCTACGAAGACTGGGGACTGTCCTGGTGGGTCGGGGCACCCATGTGGCTGTGGGTCGACGCCACTGACACACTCCAATGGGGAACCCACACCATCACCGCCAACCAAGACAGCCTCACCGTCACCGCAACCATCACCGCCACCCAGGTCAATTTTGACCCTGGAGACGCCACCGGGCCGGTCACCTGCAAAACACCCGGGACTCCGCGGCCGTGGGACCCCAACGACCCACTGTCACACCACTCCCCGACCGGATGCGAACACACCTACCTGACCACCAACACCCTCGGCGACACCACCTCCCGGTACACCGTCAGCGCAACCGTCACCTGGACTGTCACCTGGACCACCAACGACGGACAATCCGGAAACTTCACCACCACCACAACCTCCACCACCAACCCAGCCATCCACGTCGGTGAACTGCGCGTCGTGTTAACCACACCCGACCACTAACAGCAAGACCAGTACGCCCCATCCAAGCTGAGCCTGGATGCACCGATTCATGGCTGCTGCGCGGTCCTGTGGAGGCACGCTGGCTCGTCGGGCGTCGCTCAACTTCACGTCCAGTCTGCCCTCACGCCACCCGCCGACCCATCGCACCCCCACAGTGTCGCTCGCGACGCCAGCAATCGGTGCATCCAAGCTGAGGGCAATCACGGTGCCGGGCGGTGTCCGTTCCATCGTCCACAATAAATCAACCCGCTTTGATGGGATGTCGTCTTACTGAATAATGAAGTGGGGCCTGCGGCATGTGATTATGAAGCAACTTTGCGGAAAATGACGCTTAGCAACTATCGTTGCTCACGGCGTCACTCCCCTATTACTGTTCGGCGGAGCCTGACCGGCTGTGGGGACGACGACGCGACCACATCTGACCAAACCGGGTCAGTGCTGGCTGCGATCCGGATTCCAGGGCGAGGGCTCTGCGGTCGTGGAGACGGCAGAGGACTTCGGCGATCAGGTACATCGACACCATCGGGATCATCAGGGCGAGCATGGTCAAGGCGTCGGTAGTGGGGGTGGCGACGGCGGCGAAGACACCGCACAGGACGACGGCGGGGCCGCGGAATTTGCCGAGGGCGGCTCCGGAGATCATGCCCAGGCGGTTGAGGCTGACCAACAGGACGGGCAGTTGGAAGGCCAGGCCGAAGATAAGCAACAAGCGCAACTCGAAGCTCATGAACGTACCCACGTCGTTGAGGTTGACGACCGAGGGGGGGTTGAAGCTGAGCAACATGGCGAAACCGCGCGGGCAGATCATATAACCCAACACCACGCCGATCAGGAACAACGGCACGGCTGCCCCGAGGAATTGGACGGCTGTGTGCCGCTCGCGGTATTTCAGAGCCGGTACGATGAAGCGCCACAATTGGAAGAGCCATACGGGACAGGCGGCAATGAACCCAGCCACGAAGCAGACCCGGAAATACAAGGAGAACCCGGCGGTGATGCCCTGGGTCACCATTTCTACGGAATCGCCGGGCCGATTCGCCTGGAAAACCTCCACAGCTTGCCGGATGGGCCACAAGACCACTTGCAGTAGTTGGGCCTCGAAGATCAGACTCAGCGCAGTCGTCACCAGGATGGCAGCCATGGACACAAGAAATCGATAGCGCAACTCGCGCAAATGATCGCCCAGCGACATCGAACCGGCTGGCCCGGGCTTGGGTGGTCGCAACCACGCCAGGCGCGCACCCCTGCTGGGCACGAGCAGACCTCCGCTAACGCAGATCGGCCTGGCCTGGAGGCACACTGTCGGGTGTGTCGGCAGGAGAGGCCGCCCTCATGTCGATGGTGGGATCCGCTGATTTCGGCGCGATCTGGGACTGATCCTTGCCAGGTTCGTTGCCTTTGATCTCGTCCTTGAACTCACGGATCGCACGCCCGGACGCTTTACCCACTCCGGCGATTTTGGATCCGCCGAAGATGATCACCACGATCACCAAGATGATAAGCAGTTCTTGCCATCCTAGGCCCATGTCTATCCTCCATCCCAACGCGATACATCACTGTCATTGTTGAGAGTCTTTCGGGGCCCGCTGCTCCACACGATATTTATGCAGCCGCACGGCGAGAGGTGATGATTTTCCGACGCACGAGCCGAGTTGCTCTCGAGTCCTGGTCCAGTACGACAACGAGACGCGGGCACTGTTTGGGACCTTTGAGTGATCCTACCACGCCTGTCCTACCATGGCCGGGGGGAAATAATTATCAAGTACGAACACGGGATCAGCGCCATTTTTGGGCGCAAGGCTAAACTGTACGAATGACCCCCATGTTCTTGGACATTGGCACAGGCGAGCTACTCGTCTTGGTCGTTCTTGCCGCCGTACTGCTGGGTCCGGAGCGGGTGCCCGGACTGGCCAGGAAAGCCGCCAAGATTATCAAGTTCCTGCGCGGGGTGGCCAACAACGCGACTGAGCAGATCAAAGCCGAATTGGGGTCGGATTACGCTGACCTGGGAATCGACGATCTCAAGCCCAAGAATCTCCTCCAACAAGTCTTGCCAGATGATGTACGGGCGGAGTTGAAGGGGGTCCTGCCCGAGGACATGAAGTCGGGTGTTAAACAACTCTTGCCTGATGATGTACAGTCCGAAATGAAGGCACTACGAGCGGAACTCGAGGGCATGCGTTCGGAGGTTGCCCGGCTGCACCTGCAGACGAGCACTCCGGGGAGCGCTGCCACAGTGGCAACGGCGGCAACCACGACTGCCATTGAATCAACCCCGCCTGCCATCGAGGCGGCCCCATCGTCCATCGAGGCGCCCCCAGCTTCCATCGAGGCGCCCCCAGCTTCCATCGAGACGCCCCCAGCTTCCATCGACGATGCTCCCACCCCCGTCGAGGATGCTTCAACCCCCGAGGAGACAAGTGTGACCCCCAATCAGACAGATCCGGCCCCCGCCGAGGTGGCTGCGATCCCCCAACAGGCGGATGCTCCCCGAGTTGGCGTCGTCTCCCCTTCCGCCAGCTTCACCGACAAGGAAGCGTTGCGAGCCGAATTGGAAGACATGCGTACTCAGATGTCACGACTGCAACTGCGAACGGGCAGTCCGCTGCATATGCCGGCGCTCACACCGGCGGACATGGCCGCCGTCACCGCAGCCGTGGCTTCCGGGGGTGACCTTGAGACGAATGTGCTGCGGGCCGAACTGGACATCCTCCGGTCCGAGGTCGCACGGATGCGACAACAAGCTGGCGCCGCCACACGCACACCCGAACCGGCAGCTCAATCACTGGTGTGACGGTGGGATTCTACGCAGATGCACCGATTGCTGGCATGACGAGCGACGAGTCAGGCGACGCCTACGCAGCAGGTAGGTGACCGGCCAACTCATCGAAGGCGGCCAGTGATTCGGCGACCGACTGCGGGTCCAGGACATCCATGGCGAAGCCGTTCTGGACGATGACATAGTCTCCGACCCGGGCTTCGGGCACATAGGCCAGACAACAGGAAACCCTCTCACCGGCGTGGGCGACGTGACCCATGGGCATCAGGCCGGGGGTGATGTCCAGGATTTCAACCGGGAAAGCGATACACATGTCAGGCTCCTCTCACCGCTGGGCCGGCCGACACCGTGTCGACCACCAGGTCCATGGCGCCAGCCGGTGCCGACGAGCACGGCAGGCACGGATCGGCCTCGTGGATCGCCTCTTCCAAACCGGCCCGCGACTCGTCGCCGGAGGTGTTGCCGACGGCAGCGCGCAGCAATTCCCCTAGCCAAGGCTCATTTTGCGCGGTGGGTGTCAGGATGGTCGCTGCAGCGACACGACCATCGGCGGTCGTCGCATACCGGTGGACGAGCAGGCCCCGCGCTCCGTCGACCCAGCCGACTCCCACCGCCGCCGGAAGGTCAGACAGCCAGTCTGACCGCACTGGTCCCTCATCCAGGCCGGGGGCACCCAACACCTGGGCGATCACCTCGATGGCATGGACAGTGACAATGGCTCGTGCGCTGGCCGCTCCCCCGCCAGACTCGCGCCAGGCTTGTTGGAAACTGGCGGCAACCGGCGTCGGCAGCACCCCGACACGCAGTTGCGCCACCGGCCCGACCCGATAGGCACCCGAACCGCTCCCCAGAGGCTTCAAGTACGGCCGCGGTGCCGGCGACCCGGGTACAGCCTCGGTGACCAACTCGTCCCACTGCTCAGCCCGGGCACCGGCGATGACCACAGTTCCGTCTCCAGCCGTCGCCCGCAAAAACTCTCCGAACAAATCCACGTGTCCGTCAGCGTCGACCAAAGCCACGTCGGCGCCACCGAACAAGTCAGCCGGAGCAACAGTGGACAATTCTAGTTCTGCCAGCCGCTGGGCCACCGGCAGAGTGGTGGCCGCACGTTCGATACACAAGTCTCGTTGTGCACGGTCCACGGGAGCGACGACACCGCCAGGCACAGCCGTGGTCGGGAAGTGCCCAGGCGAACCGGCGGCGGTCATGACGGCCTTGGCGAAGCGCCTCAGCGCCAAAGCCTCGTCCTGGTGGGTCACGATCAGACTCGTCGCGTGGATGGAGATCACTGAGGCGTAGTGCAACAACCGTCGTACTGCTGTGGCGGTCGGCGGCAGGTCCTGGCATCCTGCCAGCGCTTCCAGGGCACGCACTCCGGCCAGATGGTGGGCCGCCGGGCAAATCCCGCACAACCGCTCCACCAGTGCCGGAACCTCGATGACAGGGCGCCCGACCAGCATCGCGTCGACCCGGGGAAGCCCGGACAGATCGAAGCCCACATCCGTCACCTCACCGGCTGTGTCACGGGTCACGACGACCCGCGCCGGAGCCGCATCGACGACCTGGCTCAGATCAACGTGTTGTATCATGGCCGCAGCCCGATCTGGCGGGGTGAGCGTGGAAGAAGGAGCCCGTGCACGAACTGGGATTGTTGCGAGGAGTCGTGACGGTGGTGGAGAAAGCCGCCGCGTCCGCCGGGGCCACCGGGGTGGAAAAAGTCGGCCTGAGGGTGGGCACGATGAGCGGGGCGATTCCGGAAGCTCTGGACGGCGCGTGGCCCATCGCCACCGCCGGGACGATCATGGAAGGCGCCGAGTTGGAGATCGAGACTGTCATGGCCGCCGTGTGGTGCCCGACCTGCGCCGCAAACCAGCCCATCGACGAATTCTTCGCCCTGACCTGCCCCGTGTGCGGGACGCCCACCGGCCAGTTGACAGCCGGCCGGGAATTCGCGGTGGCGTACGCCGACCTGGTCACGCCGCCCGGTGCTTGACCGGGCCATCACGCCATCCCATTTCGATAGTCTTTGGAGTTGTCAGCCAGCCAGTCTGTGATCACCTCGACCGCCCTGGCAGTCGCCTCGGGCAGGGCCTGGCTCACCACCGGCGTCAACCCGAGTTGCAAATCGACCAGTTCGGGTACGATGCCGACGACCATCACGGTGCCGGGTTCGCGGCCCAGCAGCCGTGCTGCCGCGAAGATGTCCAGCAGCCCGACCTGGTGCGGGGACAGCTTGGTCGCCAGCAGACGCGGAATCTGGTCTCCGCTGAGCACCATGACCTGGCCTGGCGTCCGGCCAGCCACCGCGTCCAAGACCAACAACCGATCAGCGTCCTGGACGACGGGCAGCAATTCCATGCCACCGGTGCCGCCGTCGACGAACTCAATGTCGTTGACAGTACGTGGGACAGGCGAGCCGTCTGGGGCATACATCACATCGCGGCAGGCCTTTTCGAGGCTGGCGAGCAATTCCAGGCCGGTGCCGTCGTCGCCCATGATGGGATTTCCCACCCCCAAGACGGTGATGGGAGATCCCATGCTGGCTCCTGGTTGTCCGAGATCGGATACAGTCATTCGACCATGGGTGCGTCCACAGGCTTGGACCCGCGCTTCACCCACACGCCGCCGCTGATCATCGCCGACAGACCGCCGTGGCGCTCCAGGGATTCCGCCCGGAAGACCAGGTAGATGTGCATGATGACGAACATCCACAACAGGAACATGATGATCACGTGGATCAGACGCATCGCCGGCACACCGATCCAGTGGATGGGTGTGGAGAAGAACGCCCAGAACGCGTTGGTCTGGTGATACAGGCCGAACAGTTGGAAGCCGATGATCATCTGGATGACGCAGGCGACGTACACCGCCGAGTAGGCCAGTTGCTGCAACGGGTTGTGGGCCAGGAACAGCGGCGCATCTTCTTTGACGAAGATGTAATGCTGGATGACACGGCCGAAGTTGCGCACGTCTTCCTTCTTCTTCAACGGCCACATCGAGGGCCATCGCAGATATCGGTCACGCGAGGTGAACGCCGACCAGACGCGGGTCAGCGCCACGACAAGCCAGATGAAGGCCGCTGTGAAGTGGATGAAACGAATCCATCCCATCATGAAGCCGGTCGGAATCCCGTTGTACGCGAACGGGCCGATGAACGGGTCCATGATGAGGAAGCCCGTACAACTGAGAATGAACACCACGGCAACGTTCGTCCAGTGCTGGACGCGCAGCGAGGCCGACCAGACGTTGACGCGAGCCCACACAGCCGGACCTGTGGTGACATCGTCCGCCGAACCGTGGATTGTCTCCGGGCACACCGGGATGAAGCCCTGCATCTTGAACGGGCCGATCGCGTCGTTCTCGTCGACAGTGGCGCTGGCCACCGCCAGCGGACGCCAGCCGCGACGCTCAACCAAACTGGCATTGCGCTTCAACTCGCTGCGCTTCTCGCGGCTCATCTTGACCTTGGACATCACGGTGTTCATGTCGCCGCGCATGACCACGACATCGGAGAACGTGCCATCGCCTTGCGGATAGTCACGGATCATCGCCAGCGAATGGCGCCTTTCCATGGTGGCCGGATCGAAATCCTCGTCGGCGACCGCCGGCAGATTGAGCGTGGGATAGTTGGACTTGAGGGCCTTGGCCGTCGCCTGGTCGACCGGGTCCTGGCTCTTCGGCGGGCTGGCAGCCGCCAGCGCCATGATGCGTCCCTCACTCATCGTGCCCAGGCTGAAAGCCGTCCCGACCACCAGAGCCGGGGTCTGTACACCGGAGGGAACCGGAGCGGTTGTCGTGGTCATGATGTCGCCACCAGGAGTTCCTGGCCATCCGGGTCGAGGATGTGCACAGCGCAGGACATGCACGGATCGAAGGAATGGATGGTCCGCAAGGGTTCCAACGGCTGGGTTGGGTCGACCAGTGGATGCTTCCCGTCACCTGCCAACGAGACTTCGTACGGTCCCATCTGGCCGTTCTCGTCGCGAGGGCCGGTCAGCCAGGTCGTCGGCACCACAGCCTGGTACCGCGAAACCTCTCCGTTCTCGATCGTCACCCAGTGGCTGAGGTTGCCGCGTGCGACTTCGACAAACGCGTAGCCGGAGGCCTGCTTGGGCCACGAGGACGGCTCCCACTTGGAGGGATCGAACACCGAGATGTCGCCCCCCTGAAGGTTCTTCATGAACAACGGCAAGGTGTCATTGGCCAGTATCTCGGCGCTGGTCAGGCACTCGACGGCCCTGGCCAGCGTGCGCCCAGCGGTCGAATTCATCTGCTCGAGCGTGATGCCGAGGGTTGCCACGGCGCCGTCGACCAGTTCTTTGGTCCGCGGATGGTTTTGGGAGTACGCCAACAGCACACGCGCCAACGGACCAACCTGGACCGGCTTGCCATCGTAGCGCGGAGACTTGCACCACGAGTACTCGTCATTGTCGCCGAGCCAGGTGTACGGCAGAGCTGGGCCGGTGTAGGCGACCGTCGTCTCGCCCTTGTCAGGGGTCAGCGTCTGAGCGCCGCCGGCATACGACATCCACGACGAAGCGATGGACTCGCTGATCAGAGTCGGGTCGAAGGGCTGCGGATGAGCGAAGTCGTTGTTGATGATCACGCCCGGTTTGACATCCATCATCGGGGTTGGGTAGCGGGGAGTCTTGTTGGGATCGCCACCATAGGTCGCCCCGGACATCCCGACCGCCATGTAGTTGGGGCTGGACGCGCCGATGTCGAAATACTCCTTGTAGACGCCCACGATGGCCGTCGCATCAGGCACGTAGCAGCTCTTGACGAAGTCAAGAGTGTCGTTGACCCAATTCTGAACGTCGGCGAGCTGGACCTGGTTGATCGACGCGGAGTGGTTGGGGTCGATCGTGCAGGCCATGCCTCCCACCAGGAAGTTCGGGTGGGGGTTCTTACCGCCGAACACGGTGTTGATCTTGATCATCGTACGCTGGAATTCCAGTGCGTCGAGATAGTGGGCCACTGCCATCAGGTTAGCTTCAGGGGGAAGCTTGTACGCCGGGTGGCCCCAGTAGCCTCCGGTGAAGATGGACAGCTGACCGGAGTTGACGAGGTTCACGACAGTGTCGCGCACGGCCGTCATCCGGTCGATGTTGTTGCCCTTCCAGGTCGAACCGATCTGTTCGGCGAAGGCGACCGCCTTGGCCGGATCGGCGGTCGCCGCGGAGGCGACATCGACCCAGTCGAGGGCGTGCAGGTGATAGAAGTGGATGACGTGGTCCTGGACCTCCTGGGCCGCCAGCACCATGTCACGGATCAGGAGCGCCTGTTGGGGCGGGTTCGATCCGATGGCGTTCTCCACGGCGGTGATCGATGCGATGGCGTGAACTGTCGTGCACACCCCGCAGATCCGCTGGGTGAAGGCCCAGACATCCCTCGGGTCACGCCCGAGAACAATTGTTTCGATGCCACGGAACTGGGTTGCCTCGCTCCAGGCTTTGGATATGACTCCCGAGTCGGTTTCCAACTCGATGCGCAAATGGCCCTCGATGCGAGTCAGAGGGTCGATAACGACGCGATCTGCCATGGTTTACTCCGTTTTTTCTGAGTCAGTGGTTGGTGGGGTGTCACTCGCCTGCGGCGAAGCGGCGGGGATCTCCTCGGGCACTTCGACAACAGCGGCGACGGCGGCTTGCTCCCCCGCAGGGGCATCTCCGAAAGCCTCCAGCGGCGTTTCGTCATGGGTCTTCTTGGCCGCGCTCTTGCGGATGGCCGTGACACCGGCGTGAACGCCGACGGCGGCGACGGTCAAACCGACCAACCCCAGACCGACTTTCTCCGCAGTCGTTTCCACGCCGAAGCCTGGAACCTGGGGCAGCCTGTTGTAGAACGGTGTGAACCGGTCGAAGAAGTCCTTTTCGGTGCAACCTAGGCACGGGTGCCCGGCGCCGATCGGCCAACTGGTGCGTCCGTTCCACTGGACGAATGGGCACGGGCTGAAGGTGCTCGGCCCTTTGCATCCCATGTCGTACAGACACCAGCCTGTGCGCGCCGCCTCGTCGTCGAAGGAACGGACGTACTGCCCGGCATCGAAGTGCGCACGCCTCGGGCAGGAATCGTGGATCCGCTGGTCGTAGGCGAACATCGGGCGGCCCTCGGCGTCGGTCTTGGGGACGTCGCCATGAGTCAGGTAGTACGCGATGGTGGCCATGATCACTTCACCGATCGGGGGGCACCCCGACACGTTGATGACCGGCTTGTTGGTGATGATCTGGTCCACGCCAACCGCCCCGGTCGGATTCGGCCGGGAGGCCTGGACGGAGCCGAAGACGGCGCAGGCGCCGACGGCCAAGACCGCCACGGCATGCTCAGCCGACTCGCGCAAAACCGTTTCGGCGGACTTCCCGCCGATCGTGCAGTAGATGCCATTGTCCTTGGTCGGGATGGACCCGTTGACCACAAGAATGTGGTCATCCTCGTTGGTCTTGTCCAAAACCGAGTTGGCGGCGTCGCCAGCGGCGGCCATCACGAGTTCGTTGTAGTTGACAGACAGCAGGTTGAGAACCACGTCCTCCACCGTCGTGCCTCCGGACCGCAACGCGGACTCCATGCAGCCGGTGCATTCCTGAAGCTGCAACCAGACCACATTCGGCTTGGTCATGCTGCCCAGAGCATCGGCGACCTGGGTTCCTGTCACGGGAGCCCCTGGGGTCGGGTCGGCCAGAGCCCGGGGTACCGAGCCCATCACCGCCGATCCAGCGGCGAATGCGGCCGCAAGACCGCCGCAAAACTTGAGGAAGTCCCGGCGTGAGACGCCAGCCCTCTCCAGGTTCTCTGCAAGTGTTGGCTCTTGCCAACCATCCATAGTGTATGTCACGCGAACTCCGCTCCTATGTGGACTCTCAGTCGCCCTGACCGCCGGATCTGGGTCGGCTGTCCCCCGGATTTGAACCGATCGGCGCCGCACTCGACGATCACAAAGCCACATCGTATCGCATAGATCCAACAGAATCTAGCATTATTCACCCAAGATCTGACCACGCGGGACACCCCCGGGGCTCGATGGTGGCGCAGGTCAGCCCTCCCATGGCTTGTCATGGGTTCCTCGCAGCAGTACGGATGCAAGTTTGTGCGGGCTGCTCCTCAGTTCTCCGACGTTTGTTGACGAGGATCTCGACCATGAACACGGTGCCAGACATCACCATGAAACTGGCGGTCCACACCAGCCACCACGGGATGGTCACCCCACCGAGGGTCAGGCCCCCGGTCGACGCGTCGAAGCCGGGTGTGGCCCCGGTCATGGTGACCCTGACGTCGAAGGTCAACACCGATGAGGGTCCTCCTTGGCTCTGTCCGCCGGTGGCAGAAGACGGGAAGTGGAAGCCCACAGTCAGTGGAAAGCTGTCACCCTGGTCCAATGGGAAGCTGGTCGAGTACGACACATGCCGGTCGTCGCTCGCCAGCCGAGCCTGGCGCCAGGTCGACTCCCCCGTGTCACCGTTGATGTCCCAGAACAACAAGACGATGTTCTCCAGATCCGTGTTGACGGTATCTGGTTGGTTCGTGGTGGTCATATTGAGGATGTCCACGGTCACGGTGGCGGCTGTCGGACCGCCATTCCTGATGGTCGCCGCGTGGGTCACCTCGTCTCCAGGCACTGTGAAGTATGGCGTCGAGACAGGACTTTGATAGATGACCGATGTGCTTCCGTCCCAGTTGAGGCTGGTGGTCGTACCGTCCCAGACGACGTAGTCCGAGGACCCACCCGGGGGCGGAGCCTCCGCATGGGCCGACGAGGACAGCAGGGGCACGGCAAGGACCGCCATGACGATTGTCACGGCGACGGCGAGCCTGCGTCTTGTCATGGTGTCCTCTACTTCGGCGGCATGTCTGGTGGGGCCATGGGCGAAAGCCCCAGCAATCTCACGATGTGGGGGTGGGGGTTGGGGTCAGATCACGAACCTGGGACAGGCTCACCTGCACCGTGTCCTCCAGGACGAGCATGGTGCCCACACCTTGCAACTCTTGGTCGCCGACACTATCGAACGTCATCAACACACACAGCGTGAAATGGGTCGAGGTGGGTTCCGCCGACACATAGACGACTGGCGCATCCTGGGTTTCTTGGGTCGTTTTCGAGGGGTCTGGCTTCTTGAAATAGACCTTGAGATAAGAGTTGTCCCCTGACGGAGTGACATCCTTGATGGGACGGTTCCAATTGTCATACAAGTGATAGCTCACTGTCACATAGTTGGCCAGTGAGTCGAGAACGTTGGAGGAGATGCTGGACGGGGGCACAGTATTGACATCCAGCCTGGCGATCAGGTTGTCCCCCACTATTGTCAGGTCAATAGGAACCAAGATGGCCAGTTCGTCGCCGGGAACAATTCTCCATTGTTTGTTGGTTGACATGGAATGGTCGGTCTCATCCAACAGGAGTCTGCCTGTATCCACAGAGTTGCCCTGGTGGTTCATCACGGACATTCTCAACGTGTCAGGACGGATGTTCCGGTCTTCGGAGATATCCCAGATTTGTTTCTCACCGACCCCGAGGTTCAAGTCACCGGACCGGATTTCGAAATGGCCCAGGTCCCCCATCGCAGACCACAGCGCATAGGAAGATCCACCCAGGACCAGGACCGCACTCGCCACGACAGCGATTACCAGATTCCTTGCCTGATGCATTCTCATCGTTTAGTCTCTCCTTCACACGTCTTATCAGGGCCTCTAGTCGACGAGGGCCCTGCGGGGGGTGTCGTCACCGACACTGGCACCCACGGGAACGTCGTCCTTATGGGAGGGGGAGGTTTTCGATTTGCGGAGGCTGCCGGTGAAACTCACCACGGCATAGACCAGGACGAGGGCGGCGACTCCGTAGAGGATCCAGTTCGTGTGCGACCCGAACCACTGCTTGAAGAACCCGATCTTGGGCACGACGTACATCATCTGGCCACGAATCTGATCGGCGCGTACGGGATTCCACTCATCTGGGGCATTATTATTGTCCCCTTGCGTGATGAATGAACGACCGTCTGAGCCGGAAGAGACACCAATGATTCTGTGTGTCACCACCATGGAATCGTCGGCATACGGGAGGAAGACGATGATGTCCCCCACTTTGAGCGCGGCGATGACCTCAGGGTTGACTGCCTTGGTCACCACCACATCCCCAGGCATGATGCCGGGCTTCATCGACCCGGTCAAAACCGTCAGGGAGGTCCCGCCCATGACTTTGGGCACGACGACAAGGATGACAGCCAGACAGAGGATGCCGAGCACGGCGACGGTGGTGATCCACGACAGGATGACCGATCCTGGTTTTTCTGTGGGTGTGCGCTTCATGGTTCCATCCTTTTCATCAGTGAAGCTTTCCGAAGAGTGTGCCAGTGGAAAGAGTCTGGCAAGATATGTGTGACGAGTATCGATCCGCGTGAAACACCTGATGCGGTGCCAGCGGAGCTTCCATCGGCCCTCACAACGTGAGTGATGAAGACCGCCCGCTGCGGTGTTGTCCCGGCAACGGACGGCTTCGGGTTAAGGTCAGCCGGTGGTACGGGGAGTGATATGTGACCACTCCCCGCCCACAGGCTAGGCGGTGAGACCGGTGCGGACAACCATGAGGTTCTCTCCATCACCTGTCCTTCCGCCCGGAGGACCCGGGCTTCGATGAGTTCCCGAGGGCTGGCAATGGTGAGGAACCACTTCCAGCTCACAAGCAACATCTCAGCGTTTTACGGTGTCGGGACAGGTGTCCACCCGTCTCCGCGAACCTGGGTCAGGCTGAGATTCACTGAGTCCGCCAGGGTGAGCACAGCCTGAGTAAAGTCCCGGTCCTGGACATCCATAAAGGTCACATGGATAACGAGAACAAATTGTCCTTCCCCATTTTGAAGGTAAATTCCTGTGAGGGGACCTGGAGTTTGGCCAACGTTCAATCCATAGTCCCCGGTGTAAACGTAGGACTGGAAACCATCGACACCTGGAAGAGCCTGGTTGTCAAAGCTCGAAAAATCAAACCCACCACGGACGTCAAATGTCGTCTTCAGGGCTGATTCCAACGAAACTGTGTCGGTTGGAGTTGTAGTATTGGCCTCCAACTGGGCGAGCAAGTTGGCCCCCTGCATCTTCATACTGAACGGAACCGTGAGCATCAGTTCGTCACCAGGAACAGGATGAAAGTAAAGGTTCCCAGAAGTATCCGTTGAGGTAAGATCGATGGGTCTCCCCTTTATACCCAGGTCCCAGCCGCCACCTTGGATGGTCTCATCCTGTATTGGGTTCCGGTCTGGCGAGATGTCCCAGAATCCGATGTCACTCTGGTCCATAGTGAGCTGCAAGTCACCAGCCTGGATCGGGGGCGCACCAACGAAGCTGGCGCTCTGGGACCACAACGCATAGGTGGACCCGCCCAGGAGCAGGGCTGCGCCTGCTACTGCCGCGACGACGGCATTTCTTTTCTTATGTGTTTTCATTGTCATTTTTCTCCTTGTTTACGTGGGCCCGGATCCATCCCCGTGTGCGGTTGGGTCAAGACCTGGGCTCGCGGTCGCGAGCCCTTGGTGATTACCCCCTCAGTACCACCTAAACCTTTGTTACCAATATACCTGGGGTACTCAAGCGTATTTTGGCCGAGAAATACCCCTGTTGTTGCATTTGTATTCGAAAGTTTCATTGCCAGACTCATCTTCCTGACGGCCAGGTGACTGTCGGGACGAGGGTGACCCGGAAGTCGGGCTGCTTTTTGGGGTCGGGCAGGACGAAAGCCGACCACTTGCTCACCGAGGTCGGCGTGGATTCCACACTCGACTCGTTGTAGTCCACTCCTGAGGCTGTGGCGGTGTTGGAATAGATTCCGGGCTTGACGGACATGACCATGCACCAGTAGTCGACACCCGTCGCCACCAACTTGTCTGTGCTCTCGACACCGGGCACCAGGGTCTCCACATCGGTGGGATGCTTCAGTTGGCCGGCCACGGCGCAAGCGTCGGGCTCGTCCACTTGGAAGAAGACCGGCGGCCCGTCCATGCCGAGCACCGACTCCGGATCCGGGTCCTGATCCAACGTGATGATGTAGTTCATGCTGTACCCCGCCGATGTCATCATGGTCACGGTGAAGGGCACGGCGATCGTGTAGTTCCCATCGGTGTCCACCTGGCCGCCGAGCATGGCCACCGCCTCCTCTTCGCCCACGCTGAACCCGGCAGACGGGGTTGTGCGGCCGTCCTGGCGTGCGATCTCAGTCGCTTGGTTCTGGCTCGGGTCGACCTTGGTGACCGCGAATCCCAGCACCGCCTCCTGGACTTTCAGATAGTGGGTGGTTTCTTCGGCATGCCACAGGGCGTACGCGATGGCTCCGCCGAACCCGGTCAGGACGCTGATCAGGAGCACCATGGAAGCGATTCCACTCGACGCTCTCATGGCACTGCGGCGGGTGCGTCTCCTGGATACCAGACGAGACACCGGAGAATGGGGATTGAAGAAGCCGTGGCGCTTGTCACTCATCGGGGGCCCTCCACCAGATACTGCGGGCATGCGTCGGTGAACCCGTCGCCGCACCGAACTTGGTTGGCACTGACCTTGAGGTGCCCAAACTCAATGGTGCCGCCCTGAAGGATGTTCGTATCGGTGGGGTCGACCCAGGGGAAACTGCTGTCGGCATCGACCGGTTTCAGACTCACCACGACGACCCATCTCTGAGAGTCAGCCAGCTCGTCATGGGGAATCACGAGTCCATAGCTCAGAGGCACTGGATCGCCTGAAACGGGCGCCACCCTCTGCCCATCCGGCGAGGTGATGTACCAGGTTCCCACCGCCCGGGGATAGGTCGGGAAGTCCACACTGATGGCCACGGACAGGTTTGTCCCATCGAAGGACCCGACGACTTCCTGGTGGAGTTCGAGGGTCTGGCCGGGGGCCAGGAGCAGGTCTTTCAGATCGATCGCGTACTGGCCGAAGCGGTTTTGCTCGGGCGCATTCCAGGTCAGGGCTTCCAGTCTTAGACCGAAATCTCCGGCTTTGATGTCCGCTTCGATCGTCGCCGTGGCTCGCCACAGGGCATAGGCCAGGCCTCCTGACACGACCAGTGCGAGGCTGATCAGAACCGCCACGGCAGCTTTGCGTCGCCGTGAGCTACGGGCGGAAGGGGGCAGGGCGCGACGTGGTGTGCTCATAAGCGCACCTCGTCTGATGGTTGTCGGAACACACGAGCGATGTCCGTTGCCGAGCAAGCTGTGATGATCATCCCAGGATGGGTGGATCGTGAGAAGGTACGCCACTGGGCGACCATCGCGTGACGCGCGCGAGTGCGGGAGTTTTTCGATGTCTTCATCGCTCGGCCCGGCGCCGGAAAAGGCGTCGCCAAGGTCGGCGGTTTGCCACAACAAGCCATGCGGGGGTACTCCCAGTCTCCGTAGTTACCTACCCCTCGATACCGATGTCCCCACATAGATATCTGACCCTCGCCTCAATGATGCCACGCGATTTCGGCAAAACCAAGGACGAAGTGAAACCAAAATAAACCCCCCCAAGCTGGCAGTCCTACTTCAAGCGCAGTTTGCACACGATGACCGACAAGGCGTCGGCGGCGTCCATGTGGGTACGGACCTGGACGGTGACAGGGAACTCATCACCGGTTGGAGTCTGCCTGATGATGGAGTTACGCAGGTCGGACGACAACTCCGGGTCGATGGCCAAAGACCGTTGATGCCGGACCGCGAACCAGCAGGAGACCCGCGAAAAACCGCGCCCCACCTGGAGCCAGGCGATCGTCTTGCCATTCTTGGCCGCCTTGAGCAGCCAGCCGCTGTCACGGAAATAACGCCACTCGGGAACGGCGCCGGAGGCCCGCAGGGCGTCGACGAGTTCGTCCCACGGCTGGCGTGCCGGACCGAGCGCATCTAAGACAAGGGTGTGCGTCGGTTCCACAGCCGGATCGGAGAAAACTGCGGCCATATTCGTACTCTACGCCGATTGATGTGATGCTCCGTGGCACGGGATCACTGAGTGAAACCCGAATCCACCGATCCATGGCTGCTACGCGACCCTGTGCCGGCACGCTGGCCCGCCGGTCACCGCTCAACTTCACGTCCAGTCTGCCCTCACGGCAACCGTCGACCCATCGCACCCCCACAGTGTCGCTCGCGACGCCAGCGATCGGTGTATTCGGGTTCAACAATGAAAACGCATGACCGCTGAAACCCATCTCTCGGCTCACAGTTCGTACACTGGAACGTCCAGGCGGGTGCGCAGTTCATCCACGCTGATTCCGTAGGTTTCCCAGACCACGGCGTGTCCGTGGTCGAGGTTGATGACGGCCAGGTCGGAATAGATGCGGTCCACGCAGGCGACGCCGGTCAGGGGGTAGCTGCACGACTGAACGAGTTTGGCATGGCCGTCCTTGGTGAACAGGTCCATCATCACATAGATGGATTTCGCACCGACGGCCAGGTCCATTGCCCCTCCGACAGCGGGAATCGCGTCGGGTTTGCCGGTGGACCAGTTGGCCAGATCGCCGCCGGGGGTGACCTGATAGGCACCCATGACACACAGGTCGATATGGCCGCCACGCATCATGGCGAAAGCGTCGGCATGATGGAAGTACGATGCGCCCAGCAGTTCGGTCACTGGGATCTTCCCGGCATTGATCAGCTCCGGGTCGATCTGGTCGCCGACCGCGTAGGGCCCCATGCCCAGCATGCCGTTCTCGGTGTGCAAGGTCACCCCTGCGTCGTCGTTCAGGAAATCCGCCACCCTGGTCGGCAAGCCGATACCGAGGTTGACATAGGATCCCGGGAGCACGTCGCGGGCTACCCGGGCAGCCATTTCGCTCGAGTCCAGCGGTGGGCGGTCGAGGTTTTCGACAGTACGATCCGCAGCGGTCATCGGGCACCTCCCGTACTGGATGTTCCTGACAAGTCCAGGATCCGGCGGACGTAGATGCCGGGGGTGACCACCATCTCCGGGTCGATCCCGCCCACGGGAACGGTGTGGCGCACCTGGACGATGGTCTGGCGGGCGGCGGTCGCCATGACGGGCCCGAAATTGCGGGCGGTCTTGCGGTAGACCAGGTTGCCCGCCGCGTCGGCGGTCTCGGCGGCGACGAGCGCATAGTCACCACGGATGGGGTACTCCAGGACGTAGGTGCGCCCGTCGATCACGCGGGTCTCTTTGCCGTCGGCCAGCAGGGTACCGACCGCTGTGGGGCAGAAGAAGGCCCCGATCCCGGCACCGGCGGCGCGCATCCGTTCGGCCAGGTTGCCCTGGGGGACCAGTTCAAGGTCGATTTTTCCGGCCCGGTAGAGGCCGTCGAAGATGTACGAGTCCACCTGCCTTGGAAACGAACAGACGACCTTGCTCACCCGTCCTGCACCCAGCAGGGCAGCCAGACCGGTGTCGCCGTTACCTGCGTTGTTGGAGACGATAGTCAGGTTGGTCGCACCCTGTTCGATCAAGGCGTCGATCAGTTCGACGGGCATTCCGGCCATGCCGAAACCGCCGACCAGGATGGTCGAACCGTCTTCGATCCCGGCCACGGCCTGGGCTGGATCGGTCGTTGTCAGTGGGCTCATGACGTGGCCTCGCAATTCTCCAGGACGACGGCCAGCCCCTGGCCCACCCCGATGCACAAGGCCGCGACCCCCCACCGTTCACCGCGTTCGCGCAGGACAGCGGCCAAGGTGCCCAGCAGGCGGGCTCCCGAAGCACCCAGGGGATGGCCGATGGCGATGGCGCCGCCGCGAGTGTTGACGATCTCGGGGTCGATCGGCCAGGCGTCGATACAGGCGAGGGCCTGGACGGCGAAAGCTTCGTTCAACTCGACGGCGCCCACATCCGACCAGGTGATCCCGGCGCGGACCAGGGCACGGTTGGCCGCCTCGACGGGGGCGATGGAGAAGCGCTGGGGCTCGACGGCCATGACACCGCGACCTGCGATCCGGGCCAGCGGAGCCGTGCCGAGGATCTCGGCGGCGCCCTGGGAGCCCAGCAGGACAGCGGCCGCACCGTCGTTCAGTGGCGAGGCGTTCCCGGCGGTGATCGTACCCCCTGCGCGGAAGGACGCCGGGAGCGCGGCCAGAGCGGCTGGAGTCGAAGCGGGGCGTACTGTTTCGTCGAAAGCCACCTCGACCGGGTCGCCGCGGCGTTGTGGGACGGTGACGGGGCTGACCAGATCGTCGTAGAATCCGGCGTCCCAGGCCTGCGACGCGAGGCGGTGGGAGAGGGCCGCGAACTCGTCCTGGCGCTCACGTGAGATACCATATTCCTCGGCCAAGTCCTCGTTGGCTTCCCCTAATGACACCGTCCAGGTGTCGGGCAGGCGGGGGTTGACCAGCCGCCAGCCGAGAGCGGTCGACACGGCTGTCACGTCGCCTGGTGGAAAGGCCCGGTCCGGTTTGGGCAGGACCCAGGGGGCCCGGCTCATCGATTCGACTCCCCCGGTGAGTACGACATCGGCGTCGCCGGTCTCGATCGCCCGGGAACCGGCAATGGCCGCGTCGAGCGAGGAGCCGCACAGACGGTTGACCGTTGTACCCGGGACTGAGACCGGCAGGCCCGCCAGGAGAGCAGCCATCCGGGCCACATTGCGGTTATCCTCACCAGCGCCATTGGCAAGTCCCCAGATAACATCATCGACTTTGTCTTGGGGAAAATCAGGCACCTTGGCCAGCAGGGCGGTGATGGCATGGGCCGCCAGGTCGTCCGGGCGGACAGTGGCCAGAGCGCCTCCAGCGCGTCCGAAAGGGGTCCGTACTGCCGCGTATATAAAAGCCGTCGCCATCTGCGCCTCTCCTCGACATCGTCACGATGCTTACCCGAATCCACCGGTCCATGGCTGCTAGGCGATCGGTGGATTCGGGTATATTATTTGAATGTTTATCATAATTATATTTTTTTACTTGTGTTAAACATAATCCAACCTAGTATACTGACTCTGTGGCAAGGCGACCAGACTCAGAAACTATCACCGCCGAAGTGGGGAATCGATTACGATCAGACATCCTGGCGGTGACGTGGCCTGCCGGGGCGAAGCTGAGCGTGCGACCCCTGTCAGAGCGGTACGAGACTTCAACGACGGTGGCCCGCGAGGCCCTGTCCCACTTGGCCGGCGATTGGTTGGTCCAACTGAAACCCAACCGCGGTTTCTTCGTGACCGACCTCGGCGCGACCGAGTTGGCTGACCTGACCGAACTTCGGTGCCGGGTTGAGGAATTCGGTATCGCGTTGGCCATCGAGCGCGGAGACCTGGCCTGGGAATCGCAACTGATCGCCGCCCACCACATGATGGAAGGCACACCGCGGCGCTCCGAATCCCCCAATCGCATTGCGACATCTTGGTCCGATGCCCACGCTCTGTTTCACTCCATGCTCCTCGAGCCGTGCGGACTTGACCACCTGAAGAGTCTGGCCAAGACCCTGGCCGACATCACGCTGTTTTACCGCCAATTGGCCGCTGCCACCCATGAGGCGGTCATCCGCGATGTCGCCGCCGAGCATACCGCGATCCTCAAGGCGACCCTGGCCCGCGACACCGCGAAGGCTGGGCAACTGCTGCGCGACCACTATACGAAGAGCTTGACGGTGATCACCTCCAGCGGGGTCTTGCACACCGACAGCCAGCGGGACCAAGAGTACGACGACTAGGAGTACGACGACTAGGAGCGACTCCGGCTGCTGAGAGTTCCCGCAGGCCGCCCAGTCAGGTCGGCATCCTTCAGCCGCCATTCACCGTACTGCCTGGTCCTTCTCCCCCGTTGTCCTTCTCCCCCTTGTCCTTCTCCCCCTGTGCTGCTGCTCATGGCTCCTTCTCCTCTTCCCCGTCCGGCGGACGACCACCCGACATGATGTTCACGGCATCGGGACAAGGGACTTCACATCTTCTTTCAGATGATGTACTCTGAGTCAAATAATATATTTATCCCTCGTCATCTGAGCGCCGGTTAGCAGGTTCCCGGCCTTCGCGATCAAGCACAAGGAGAATTGTGATGCACTATGCCAGCTACGTCGACTCCCAGGGCAGACCCACGTGGGGCGCTGACAGCGAAGGAGTGTTGCATGATCTGGGCCCGAGCGGATTGAATGTCGCACCGACCCTGCAGGATGCTATCAGTTCGGGTGTGTTCGCGAACCCGGTTCCCCTGGATGACTCGCCGACCCAACCCGTGGACGGCACGTCCTTCTTGCCCGTCATCCACAACCCGGGCAAAGTGATCTGCATCGGTGTCAACTATCGCAGCCACCGCGAAGAGACCGGCCGGGTCGAGGCTACCCACCCCACGGTGTTCCTCCGCTTCGCGGACACCCTCGCGGCCCACGGCGACGCCATCCCGATTCCGGCGGCCAGCCAGATGTACGACTATGAGGGCGAGATCGCCATCGTCATCGGTCAGCACACCCACCGGGCGACCAGGGAAAATGCCTGGCCCGCGGTGTCGGGTTATGCCTTGTTCAACGACCTGAGCGCACGCGACTGGCAGCGGCACACCGGCCAGTGGACGCCCGGCAAGAACTTCCCTGCCTCCGGGCCGTTCGGGCCGTACTTCGTCCCTGCCGGCGAGATGACCGACATCAACCAGGTTGTGCTGCAGACTCGCGTCAACGGTGAGATTCGCCAGCACGCCGTCTTCGCGGACCTGATCTTCGACATTCCGGCGATCATCGAGTACGTCAGCGCGTTCACGGCTCTGGCTCCCGCAGATGTGATCGTCACGGGAACTCCTGGCGGAGTCGGGGCTTTCATGGAGCCGCCCACCTTCCTCGCTCCCGGCGATGTGGTGGAGATCGAAGCCACCGGTTTGGGGACACTGCGTAACATACTCGTCGCTGACAACTAGGAAGGGACAACTATGAACACTAGGTACGATGTCACCGTCATCGGCGCCGGTCCGATCGGTCTGACCGCGGCGCTGATCCTGGCCAAAGGTGGCGCCAGTGTTGCGGTGGTCGAGGTCATGGACAAGCCGGGCGACATGCCCCGGGCGATCAGTATCGTGGCGGAGGCCCTGCGTATCCTCGACCGTTTGGGACTGGCCGGAGAACTTGAGGCCGACTCCTACCTGGACACCGGGGCGAAGTACTTCGGCTTGAACGACCGGTTGTTGGCCACGTCCAAACCCGTCCCCTCGAAGACCGGGCACCCGGCCAAGTCGCAATTCGACCAGCCCGTGATGGAGCAACTGCTGTGGGACCAGGCGCTGGCCACCCCCGGACTGACATTCCTCACCGGGACCCGTGCGACGGCCATCGCCCAGGACGGTGACCAGGTCACGGTCACCGTCACCACCGCGGCTGGCGCCTCGCAGGATTTGCGGTCCAGTTGGTTGGTCGCCGCCGACGGCGGGAAGAGCTTCGTACGCTCTGCCCTCGACATCCCGTTGCTGGGGTCCACCCAGCCCGAGCGCTGGATTGTCATCGACTTGTTGAATGTGCCTGGCAGCCGTACTCCCTACGCCGAATTCCATGGCGACGGCGAACGCCCGTACGTCATGGTACCGGGAACCAAGGGTCGTTTGCGCTTGGAATACATGCTGTTCAAGAACGAGGACGCCACGGCCATGACCAGCCCGGAAGGTGTGGCCCAGCTGGTTCGCCGCTGGCAGCCGAACCTGAAGCCCGAGGACATCCGGCGGGCCAACGTCTACCTCGCCCATCAGCGGGTGGCGCGCGACTACCGCGTCGACCGGGTTTTCCTGATCGGCGACGCCGCCCACCTGATGCCCCCCTTCTCCGGCCAGGGACTGAATTCCGGCATGCGCGACGCCATGAACGCGTCGTGGAAGATTTTGGAAGCAGTACGCGGGCGGGCGACGAACAAACTGCTCGACAGCTACTCCACCGAGCGTCGCACACACGGCGCCAAGATGGTCAACATCTCCCACCGTACAGGTTCGGTCGTCATGGCCGCGGGCAAGGTCGCGCCGATTGCCCGCGATGTCTTTTTCACTGTGGCCAAGCTCGTCCCCCCGGTTCACCAGTACCTGTCCGACATGCGCTTCATCACGCTGCCCGACTACAGCGACGGGGTGGCAGCCCCACCCGCCGAGGATGTTGACAAGGAGTTGGCAGCATTGGTGGGCAAGTCGCTCCCCCAGCCCCAGGTCAGCGGCGCCGACGGCGTCCAGACCGGCCTGGACGCCCGGCTCGGCGACGATTGGGCCTTGTTGGCCCTCGGACCGACACTGTCCGATCCGTGGGGGATCGTGGACCCGTACTGGACCGACTTGTGCGCGGTGAAATGGCGGTTGCGCCCGCTGGGTACCAACTCCACGCTGGACGCGTCCGATCTGCTCGACCTGACTGGTTGGGTGGCCAAGCCCACCCAGCAACTCAAGACGACCCACTACCTTGTGATACGCCCCGACCGGTACGTCGCCGCGGTGTTCACCGCCGAGGACGACACCGTCGCCCGTGAGCGGCTTCGGTCATTCGTCCGGCCGCCGCACCAACCACCCAGCCCGCCCACCAATCCATCCATGAACTGAGGAGGACCCACATGACCGACATCACCACATCCGCAGCCAACAGATTCGACGACGTCTTCTGGCAGGCGGCGACGGAACCGATCACCGAGTCCGACGAGTTCTTGCGCCAGGTGGCGGCTGAGGCTGACCTGCCCGCGCTCCTGGCTGCTCTGGCGGCTGCGACGCGTGACACCACCTTCCTGACCGAGGATCTGCGCCCGCCGCTGCCGCCGGTCGACACGGTCAATCACCCGCATGGGGGCATGACCGTCGCTCAGCAGGCGAAGGCCCGGGCGGTGGCCGTGGACGCGCTGAAGCGGCTACGCGACGAAAAAATCACCGCAGTGGACACCTTGACCCAGGACGATGCCCACGCCATCCTGGTCTTCTTGTCCAATGGCAACCAGTCCTATGTTCCTTCGCTGATCCACGAGCTGGATCTGGCCCCTGACAAGGGTGCCCGCCCTGATGGGAGCATGGGTGAGCTGCCCGGGGCGGCACAGTTCGAGGTCCTCGTCGTCGGAGCCGGTGTGGGCGGGATCGCCGCCGGTTACCGGCTGAGCCAAACCGGTCTTCCCTTCACCATGATCGAGGCCGCTCAGGGGGTGGGTGGCACCTGGATGAAGAACAGTTATCCTGGCGTGCGCCTGGACACCCCGACTTTCGGGTACTCGTACTCCTTCGCCCAACGAGCTGACTGGCCGCACCAGTTTGCGACCGGCGGTGAGATTTGCGACTACCTGTGCGAGGTGGCCGACCGGGCCGGTCTGACCAAGAAAATCGAGTTTTCGACGCGGCTGATCAGGGCAGTCTGGGAGGAGGACGCCGGGGTGTGGCGTGTCACGACCCGCGACTCCAGCGGAGCCGAGCGCGTACGCAGCTTCTCCGCGATTATCTCCGGGCTGGGCCAGCTCGACATCGCCAACATCCCCGACATCGAGGGGTTGGCCGACTTCACCGGCGAGACTGTCCACTCCGCCCAATGGCGCCAATCCATCACCTGGAGGGGCAAGAGGGTCGCCGTCATCGGGACGGGCGCCAGTGCCTACCAGATCGCTCCGGCCATCGTCAGCGATGTCGACGAACTGATCGTCTTCCAGCGCCACGCCCCCTGGATGCTGCCGACACCGGCGTACCACGAACCGGTCTCGGACACCTTCGCCTGGCTGGTCCGCAAGGTCCCGCACTATGGGCAATGGTATAGGCTCTGGGTCACCCTGACCGGCATCCCCGGTCGTTTCCACACCGTCACCATGGAAGACGATTGGACCGGCGCGCCGCTGAGCGTGTCCTCCACGAACCAGAAGGTGCGCGACGAACTGATCGGACGGATGAAGGTCCAGTACGCGGGCCGTCCCGAACTGCTGGAACTGGCCGTCCCGAGCTATCCGCCGGGCGCGAAGCGGATGCTGCGCGACAACGACGTGTGGGCGGCGGCTCTGCGCGCCCGGCAGACCACCGTGGTGACCTCGCCGATCGCGAAGTTCACCGCCGACGGCATCGTCACCCAAGACGGTACGGAGCACAAGGTCGACCTGGTGATCTTCGCCACCGGCTTCCGCCCGTCGGACTACATGGATGGCGTGGAGGTGATCGGGCGTGGCGGTGTCGAGTTGCACGACTTCTGGAACGGCGACGCGCGCGCCTATAATGGCTTGTCAGTTCCTGGATTTCCGAATCTCTTCCTGCTCTATGGGCCCAATGTCGGCGGCGTGGTCGCGGGCAGCCTGATCTTCATGATCGAGCGGGCCACAGAGTTCTCGATCAAGGCCATGCGCGAGGTGCTGGTCCGCGGAGCACGCGGAATCGATGTGCGCCCAGAGGCCTTCGACCAGTTCGTGGCCTGGGTCGACTCCGCCAACCAGCGGATGGCCTGGGGGCAGCCGTACGTCCAGACCTGGTATCAGAACAGCAAGGGCCGGGTCTCGCAGATCTGGCCGTACACCAACGTCGAATACTGGGACGTGACCGAGGCGGTCAAGCCCGAAGACCACGAGTTCATCTAGGAGAGAGCCTTGGAGCCTGCGGGTGACCCCTCCCGGTGAGCAAGAACTGGGCTTGATTGGCATGGTTAGATGACTGCCACCGGAACACCACAGCCGAGCACTGTCCCGTACACCAAGAGATTATACATAATCCATTGACAAATGTCTTATTTTATCTAGGATATACCGAGAGAGATGCCGATTGGCTGCATGAGTGAGGGGCTGAGGCCCGAGTGAGAAGGAGCGCTGCATGAACATTGCTGAGCAAATCGCCACGTCAAAAATGAGTGGCCTACAAGTGAGAGCGACAATCCTGGCCATCGCGCTGGTCGTCCTCGACGGGTACGACCTGGCGGTGATGTCGTTCACGGCACCGTTCGTCCAAAGAGAATATGGGTCCGACAACTCGCTGCTGGGCTTGGTGCTGTCCGGCGCCCTGATCGGGATGTTCGTCGGATCGGTCCTTGTCGCGCCGTTGGCCGACCGCTTCGGCCGGCGCAACATCGCCATGGCCGCCACCGCGACCGTGATGGTGGGCATGGCCATCGGCCCGATGAGTCGCAACATGGCCTTCTTGCTCACATCCCGCATCGTGACCGGTGTGGGGATCGGCATGCTGATCGCCATCGTGGGTGTGATCCTCGCTGAGTACACCAACAAGCGCTCCTATCCGATCGCCATGGGCTTCTCCGCCGCCTCGGTGAATATCGGGGCCGCCCTGGGCGCCGGAATCATCGGACCGATGATCACCTCGGCGCCGTTCGCCACCCTGGCCTATCCGTTCGGCGGTTGGCGCTTCGCCTTCACCATCGGTGCCGTCTTGGCCATGATCACGCTCGTTGGCACCGTGGCATTGTTCCCCGAGTCGATGACATGGCTGGCAGAAGGACGCGCCAAGGACTCCCTTCCCCGCTTGAACCAACTGCTCGCCCAGATGCGCCAGCCGGCACTGAAGGAACTCCCCGAGACCGAATCCGCCGAAGTGAACAAGAAGGGCGCTCTGAGAACGGTCTTCGCCCCCGGCGTGCGCTGGAAGACGATTCTGATGGTCATCGGCTACATCGCCTTCATGATCACGTTCTACTTCGTCAACACCTGGGTGCCCAAGACCATCACCGCCACCAACCCACTGGCTTCCGGCGCCCCCAACATGACTCTTGCCGCCCCCTCCACCCTGGCGACCAGCATCGGCGGCATGATCGGCATGGTCCTGTTCGGCGTCATCGCCATGAAGGTCAACGTACGGCCTCTGACCACGGTCTTCGTGGTCTTGGGCGCCGCCGGTGTGGTCTGGTTCGCCATGAGCGGCACCCAGGTCCCGACCGCCTTCATCCTGATCGCCGTCGCGTCCTTCTTCTTCAGCGCCGGCACCAGCGGTTTCTACACCATCGTCCCGCGTCTGTACCCGACACTGGCCCGGGCGACCGGGTACGGCATCGTCATCGGCGCCGGACGCCTGGGCGGCATCGCTGCCCCGATCCTCGGCGGTGTGGTCCTGGACGCCGGTTTCAGCGCCAAGGCGGCCTTCACGATCTTCGCCATGCCGTTGATCGTCGCCGGATTGACTGTCCTGATCCTGCATCTCGGCTCACGCACCAAGGAAGCACGAATCCCCCAGGCAGTTCCACAACCCGCCTGACAGGCGCCAGTACGACACTTAAACCCGAATCCACATCCACCGATCGGCCTTCCTCACCGGCGATCGGTGGATGTGGTTTGGCGCGTTAATGGGCGGTTACGTCAGTCAGCTGGTGATGGTTCGACCGGTGATGCTGGCTGTGATGCCCGCAGGTCCAGGTTCCTGCGACGAAGAGCACGACCATGGTGCCCAGGCCCAGGAGCACCTCCATCATGGCGATCGGTCCTCGGGACATCAGCATTGTCACCACTGAGACGATGAAGACGGCGTACCCCACTGCGAAGGCCACCCGGGCTCGACCCCGGGAGATGACGTAGCGCACCACGACTCCGGTGACGGCCAGCATGACCACGGTCGAACCGGCGTCGTCCAGGACGTTGTGCATCACGTGGGACGGCCCTGAGAAGGGATCGGGAAAAAACATGCCTAGCAGCATGATGGCCGCTCCGATCACCAGGGGCCTGACGATCAGTGGCTTGTCACGCGGGTTGAAGCGGGCGTAGAAATGAGTTTGGAACAGTACGAACGGCATCGTCAGCACGGCGAAACCAACAAACCAGACCAGTCCATCGTGCTGCCATCCAATCCCCGACAAGGAAATATGCCAGACATCTTGCCCGCTGGTCATCAGGGCAACGATGAATGGCACGTACACGCACACCATATATATAGTCATGAACGTCAACCGATGTCTGACCGCCCGCGGCCGCACCGCGACATCCAGGTCAGCAGTCTGGGTCACTGATATCGACATCTCCCCTCCTCAGCGCTTAACCAATTGTTCCTTCACCCATTTGCCCACTCGCTCCCAGGCGGTGCCGAAATGGTCGTCGGTGACCGTGTAGGTCCAGGTCGCGCCGGGGCGGTACTTCTCGACACCGCTGAGGTCCAACTTGCCCTCGATCACGTCCGCCTGATCGATGATGCCGGCTGCAAGGGCCACCGCGTCGTCGACGAGCGGGGCCACGTGGGCGGCGATCAGGGTGTTGAACGCCTTGTCGGGATCCTCGCCGGCCAAGCGGCGCAGGTGGATGCCCTCGCGCACCTCGGCGGCGTAGGCCAGATGGTCACTCCACAGCCGGTCCAGGCAGAGTAGCAGCACGTGGCGTACGGCGCGGGACAACTCCGCTTCGCCCAGGGCATTCCGCAACTCGGCCATGCGGTCATCGGACACCGGTGTCACCCAGGACATCCCAGAGTCCAGGCAGAGGATTTCTTGGCGAAGTTGCATTAATCCTTGGCGTTGATCGGCCAGCAGGCGTCCGTACTTCTCCGAAAGTTGTCTGAGATTGCGCTGTTGTCCATTGGAGACGCGTTGGGCGTGGCCCATCAGTTTGAGGAACTGTTTGTCGTGGACCACGGCGTCGTCGTCGACCTGGGACGGCTTGCCAGGCTCGGCGAAATCCCGGATCAGGTCGTCATCCAGGCTTGTCAGGAAGACAGTACGGCCAGGATCGCCTTGTCGGCCGGCCCGGCCTCGCAACTGGCCGTCCAGGCGCGGGTTGGGGAACCGGGCCAGTGCGACGATCAGCAGTCCGCCGAGTTCGGCCGCGCCGGGCCCCAAACGGATGTCGGTGCCGCGGCCCGCCATCTGTGTGGAGACTGTGATCCGGCCCACAGTCCCGGCTTCAGCGATGATCTCGCCCTCGGCTTGGTCGTTCTTGGCGTTGAGAACCACCGCATCCAACCCCTCTTCGGCGAGGATTTCGGCGAACTCCTGGGAGCGGGCGACCGACTGGGTGGCGACCAGGATGGGTTGCCCCTGCCCGTGGGCTTCGAGGATGGTTTCGACGGCGGCCACATCGCGCTCGACACCGCTGGCGTACAGGATGTCCGGGGAATCGACGCGTATGCATTTCTGGTTGGGTGGCAGGGGGCCGACACTGACATGGTAGAGGTCGTAAATCTCCTCGGCGGCCGAGACCAGGGTGGCGCTCATGCCGACGACGATCGGGTACATCCCGACGAGATCCTGGACCAGGATTTGGTCCAGGATCCTCACATGGGCGGTGGTCTTCAGGCGCTCCTTGGCTTCGACCGCTTCTTGCAGTCCCTCGGGCCAGCGTCGCAGGGCGTCCACCCGGCCGCGCGACGGGCTGACCAGACGTACCCGGCCATCCTCGACCACATAGTCCACGTCTTTGACCACAACCGCCTGAGCGTACAAAGCAGTGTTTGCTTCGGCCAATATCTGCTGATCCTCCCCGAACAGATCCGACAGACCAAACTGTTGTTCCAACTTTTCCAGGCCCGGCTCCTCCAAATGGACGGTGCGTCGGTCCTGGTCAACCTGGAAATCGACCCCGTCGACCAGCGTTGCCGCGAACCGGGCCAGGTCGCGTTGTGGGCCACCCTCCTCCTCTGCCGAACCCGCCAGAACCAGCGGCACCCGGCCCTCATCCAGCAGTACGGCGTCGGCCTCGTCCAAGATGGCCGCTTCGGTGGCGATGCCCAACATGTCGTCCTCATCGAGGACGAGACGGTCGCGCAACTGGTCGAAACCCGCCTCGATAACGGGGATGTAGACGACATCCGCGGCGTACTTGTCAGGTCGGACTGACCGTGGAGTGTGCGAGGTGATGGCGGACACGCTCACCTGGGCTCTCTCCATCACCGGTCCCATCCAGGCCGCATCCCGGGTGGCCAGATAGTCATTGGCTGCCAGGACATGGACCTTGTTCCCGGCCTTCACCAGCCCGACGGCGACGATGGCGCCGACCAGAGTCTTGCCCTCGCCTGTGGCCATTTCCACCGATGTGCCTCTCAGCATCGCGGCCACCGCCCGCAACTGCACGTCAAAGGCCCGCAAACCCACAGCCCTGTCGGCCAACTCGCGCATCACCGCAAGAAACTGCACCAACTTCTGGTCAGACCCGATGAAGTCCGGTCCGAGTTCGTCCAGTCGTTGCCTCAGTTCGTCGTCGCTGTCCGAAGCCATGCCGACAGCCAGCTTGGCCGCCCGGTCAGCCATGCCTTGAGTCCATCGCAGGTTTTCCGTCCCGGGTACCCGGACCACCCAACGCCTCAGCCGCTCGATCGGGTCAGCTTTCTCACCGGCGTCCACCGCATCCCACACAGGTACCTCCTGAATCCGCGCCTCGGGCGGCCCATAGCTTGGCCAGGAATCGGTGGATTTAGGCTGGGGTCGGTCACCACCCGGGGAATATGACACCACTCTATCGGCTGGCTGACTGGTGGACAGTGCACACCATGAGTTGCCCGAACATTTCACCATCTTTGCCGAGTCCCTTCTGACTCAGCACCCGTCAACGTTGGAGCACGACCTCGCCGGCTGCCACCCAGACCGTGGCCACATGGACGTGCAGGGGGCCGATTTCGCAGAGGTGGCCTCGCCGATTCTGTTGTCACTCACTGCTGTCGGCCCGTCGAGGCTCTCCCGAGTCGTCAGCCTCGCGTGGCCTGGGCGATGATGTCGGCCAGGCCTTGCGGGGCGGCGCCGGAGGCGGCGGAGTCGCGGGGGGGTTGTGGCCTGGGCGATGATGTCGGCCAGGCCTTGCGGGGCCGACCACAGGGGCCAATGCCCGGTCGGCAGGTCGGTGTAGGTGAGGTCTGTGAGGTCTTTCAGCAGTGCGAACATGCCGTCGGTGTCGGCCAACTGACGCACGATCGCACTGGGAACCGAGCAGCACACGACGGTCGCCGGGACCTGGTTTCGGGCCGGGTTGGTGAGCCTGACTGGTTCGAGCAGAGGTCCGGCGGGGTGAGGTACCGCACGAGCTTGGAAACGTTGCAACATCTCTTGGCTCAACCCGGCCAGGCTCGCGCCACCGGTTTCGAGTTCAGTCCAGGGTGGAAGCGGGACCTCGGTCGTGTCCGGGGGGAGGTCTGGGCGGGCGATGGTGCCGTCGGCGACGGGGCCCGTATCCACGTAAACCACGCGTCGTACCTTGTCACAAGTCTGATCAAGAGCGGCAGACGCGAGCGCTCCGGCGCCACTGTGGACGACCAGGATCACAGGACCGGTGGCCTTCCGGATCGCGTCGACCAGTGCGCCGACATGATCGGCTAGATGGATTCCGTCTCGCAGTGCCGTCTGGGATTCCAGGCCCGGCAAGGTCAGAGCAACAACCGACATGGTGTCATGTGGCAGAAATGCCGCCACGTCGTCCCAGGCCCACCCGCCCAGCCAAAGGCCGGGGACGAGGATCACTGAAGGTAAGTTCTGTTCGTTCATGGTGGCTAGTGTGCACCGTCCCAATGTCACCCCTATGTCACTATTTCCGGTAGGTTTTTGGCATGAACCGTACTGACAGGTTGTACGCCCTACGAGAAGAACTGCGCCGCGCAGGGTCCACGGGCAGGACCGCCGCACGACTGGCCCACCAGTTCGAGGTCAGTGTGCGCACCATCAAGCGTGACATCTCCACGTTGCAGTACGGTGGCTTCCCCGTGTGGGCCCGATCCGGACCATCGGGTGGGTACGTCGTCGACGCCTCAGCCACACTGCCCCCCGTCAACATCACCGTCGCCGAAGCGTCAGCCCTGGCCACAGCCCTCGCGGTGGCCCAAGGCCAACCCTTCGCCAGTCACGGCACAGCAGCCTTGGCGAAACTCTTGTCAGTGATGGATGAGCGTGCCCGAGCCCAGGCCAAGCGGCTGTCCAACCGAATCTGGATCAACGACACCACTGAATCCATCGGGTCGGCCGTCCTCAGCCCAGTCGAACAGGCCCTCCAGGAAGGCCGAGTCCTCAATCTCGTCTACAGCGACGCCAACGCCCAGGTTACCTCTCGCCAGGTCGATCCCCAGTTGCTCGCCCGGTTGGCCGGACACTGGCACCTGGTCGCGTACTGCCGCTTGCGCCAACAGATTCGCTGGTTCCGCCTCGACCGCATCCAACAAGCCACCCTTACGACGCAAACCGCGTCAGACATCCCCCTAGCCGACATCGGAGAACCCCCACCATCAGCCCGCCCCGTCATGAGCCCACGCTGAAAGTAAATGCCGAAAAACTTTCAGCGTGGGCCCGACGCTGAAAGTTGAGTTACAGCGTCAAGGTCAAACTGCAAGACAAAGCCCGGTTGGTTACAGCCGTAAAAACCAGCATGGTACAGACTGCTCAACCAGCACGTTACAGACAGACTCAGAACCCGAGCAGCAACGCGTCAGACCACTGCTCGTCACACATCACCTGTGGTTCCTTGAAGAACCGCAACTCAACCTGCGACGTTTTCGAGTAGGACCCTCAGGCCAGGATGTACCAGAGTCCGGCGGCGAACACGGCGTACAGGATGGCCACCACGGCTAAACGGAGGGCGGTCAGTCGGCGTAGATACATCATGGTGAGCAAGTAGATGATCGCGACGGCTGTGATCGCACCTGACCAGAGGAGCGCGGGGCTAAGGATCCAGGGGGTGAAGAGGATGCCCAACCCGGATGGGATGGTCGCCTGGATCATCATCGAGCCGGAGATATTCGCCAAAGCCAACGATGTTTTTCCTTGTCGAACCCATATGATGGCATTCAGTGTTTCTGGTAGTTCGGTGGCGATGGGTGACAACAGTACGGCGGTGACGGCTGCGGGGAGCCCCAGCATCGGGCCGATGGCGTCCAATTGCTGGACGAAGAACTGTGAG
>WRFP01000004.1 GCA_009778725.1 Propionibacteriaceae bacterium | reverse complement strand
CACTCGCACGCGCTGATCAACCGTATGGGTTTCAATAATCACGGCGCCGAAGCCCTGGCCCGCCGCCTCGAATCCTGGGGGGTTCGGCGTGGCCAGAACACCCTGGGCCTTCCCCTGGGGATCAGCATCGGGAAGACCAAGCTCGTGGATCTCGACCAGGCGGTGGACGATTACCTCGTTTCCCTGGAGACCGTATCCGGGTATGCGGACTATGTGGCCGTCAATGTGTCCAGCCCGAACACCCCTGGTTTGCGCGACCTCCAAGCCAAGGGTGCGATCCAGGATCTCGTCTCGGCCCTGGTGGCCCGCGCGACTGACCTGGGCAAAGTCCCGGTTTTCGTCAAGCTGGCCCCCGACCTGAGCGACGAGGGACTGGACGACCTGCTGGAAGCGGCAGTACGTGCCGGGGCGTCGGGTCTGATCGCCACCAACACCACCTTGTCCCGGCAGGCGATCGCCCGGAGCGAACAGGGCTATGCCCGCCAGGCTGGGGGGCTCTCCGGGGCGCCGCTGGCCCGGCGTTCGCGCGCGGTGGTGGCCCGGGCTGTGGGCGCCGGACTGCCGGTCATCGCGTCGGGGGGGATCATGACGGTGGCCGACGCCTGGGTCATGCTGGATCTGGGTGCCGTGGCCGTCCAGGTCTACACAGGATTCATCTATTCCGGCCCCGGGTTGGTGGCCGGGATCAACGCGTGCCGGGCAGGGTCCCCAGGAGGTGTGTCATGACGTACTTTTCACGTCTGTCGGCCCAGGTTGCCGAGGTCGGAGCCCTGTGTGTGGGCATCGATCCCCATCCGGGAGTCCTGGACGCGTGGGGAGTGGGCCAGAATCTGGCGGGGGTCGAGAAGGTCGCCCTGGGAACCGTCGACGCGCTGGGCGACAAGGTGGCGGCGTTCAAACCCCAGTCGGCCTTTTTCGAACAGTGGGGCTCGGGTGGGATCGCCGTCCTGGAGAAGTGCGTGTACGCCGCCCGCCAGAGCGGAGCGCTGGTCATTCTGGACGTCAAACGCGGCGACATCGGCTCGACCATGGACGCCTACGCACGTGCCTATCTCGGGGATGGTCCGATGGGCGTAGATGCTATTACGGTAAGTCCCTACCTCGGTTTCGATGCTCTGAAACCGGCGCTCGACCTGGCTGAAGCCAACCACCGCGGGGTCTACGTCCTGGCCCGTACCTCCAATCCCGAGGGAACTGATATCCAAATGGGCCGAACTGCCTCAGGAACCGTAATCGCCCAAACTGTGGTGGACCAGGCTCACCGGCGCAATCAACTCAGTGGGGCAAACGCCGTCGGTTTGGTGGTCGGTGGCACCCATGACAGCATCGGAGTCGACCTTTCGGATTTCCAGGCGTGTGTCCTGGTGCCCGGAATCGGTGCTCAAGGTGGCACCATCTCCGCCCTGGACACCCTGTTCGCCGGGACAGATGCCTTGATACTTCCCTCGGTCTCCAGGGAAATCCTGTACGCTGGGTCCAGCGCAGTTCGTCTGCGTGAAGCGGTGGACCACATGCTGGGGGGTTAGCACGTTCCACTGTCCATCTCGTCACATGTCATCGACACAGTTTGATGCTATCGGGGTGATACCCTGATCATATTGGCTTACCTGACTCAATGAATCTGGGAATCCACTGACCGTAGGTGCTGCGTAGGGGCCGTGACCCAGTGGATTTAACAAGAATTTTTGCTGCATGGCTGCAAGGATTTGTCAACCCGGATAATCTTGTAAGAGGACGCCAAGAGCAGGGCTAGAAAGTGATGTACGGGCGTGAGGCGTCTCATGTTCGAGGGAGGGTAGGATGAAGCAATATCCTGTCAAAGAGGTGTCATTGCCTAATGGTGAGACACTGGCGTATCGGCAATGTGGTACGGCGAGCCAGACGATCGTTCTTCTACATGGAAACAGGGCGAGTTCTGTCCATTGGCAGACGACAATGGAAGTCCTTGAAGACGAGTTCACGGTGTACGCGATCGACTCGCGCGGGTGCGGCGATTCGACGTACAACCACGCCATAGATACGGTCCATGAATTGGCCGAGGACATGGAAGCCTTTATAGACATCCTTCAGATTCCGCCATTCAGTCTGGTTGGTTGGTCGACCGGCGGCGCAGTGGCGATGGAGGTCGCCGCGGACAGGCCGGACCTGGTCCTGCAACTGATCTTGGTCGAGTCTGTCCCACCCACCGGATACCGGCTCTATGCCGTCGACGATCGTGGCACCCCCTTGCTGAACCGTCCCTTGAAAACCAAGGAGGAGATCGCTGCTCATATGAGCCATGTCTCCCCGGTCCTGGGGGCCCTGGCACAAGGCAATCTCGATTCCCTCCAGGGGATCTGGGGCGCCTTCGTCAAGACAATTCGTCACACCAGTGATCCCACTGAAGGGCTCTACATGGAAGCCATGCTGAAGCAGCGCAACATGGTGGACGCCAACCACGCGGTGATCAACTTCAACATCTCGTCCAGGCCTTCTCTGGTGGCTGCGGGTTCGCGGCGCATGGACAAGATCATGTGCCCAGTTTCGATCATTCACGGGGCCAAGGACACCTGGATTCCGATCGAATGGGCGTACCAGACCAAGGAACTGTTCGGCGAGCGGGCCACCATGGAAGTCTTCCCCGAGGGTGGCCACTCGCCCATGGTCGACCTTCCGGACCAATTCATTCCAGCTTTGTTGAACGCCCTGCACCGGCTGTGGGTGAGTTCCGACTGGATGTGGAACCCGGCCTGAGAAGGATAAACGCACAAGGGTTGTTGAGCACCACCCAGCTGGGCGCGAAAAGACGCCAGTACGGTAGGTGCTCCGACTCCTTGCTCAGTGTGCTGATTGCCCAGTACCGACCGATGCCGCGGCCTTGGCCAGTGCGGCGTCCAAGAACTCCAATTCCTTGTCGCCATGGGCGGCTGAGATGAACCAGGCCTCGAAGGCCGACGGGGGCAGCAGAACTGACTGGTCGAGCATGGAGTGGAAGAAGTGAGCGAACAAGGCGGTGTCCTGCCGCAGCGCGTCATCGTAGGTGAGCACCGGCGCCGCGGCCGGGGATTCACCCCAGAAGATGCTCAGCAATGAGCCTGCGCGCTGGACCCGGTGGGGTACACCGGCGGCATTGAGCCGTTGACTGACGATAGTTTCCAAGTGGTCGGCGAAGCTGTCGATCCTGGCGTAGGCCGCGTCGTCGGCCAGCCTCAGCGTCGACAACCCGGCGGCCACGGCCAGCGGGTTTCCGGACAGTGTTCCCGCCTGGTAGACCGGTCCAAGCGGTGCAAGCAGGTCCATGATCCCGGCTGGGCCTGCCAGGGCCGCCAGGGGCAGACCTCCGCCGGTGACTTTGCCGAAGGTGTACAGGTCGGGGGTCCATCCTTCGGTACGCCCCTCGAGGCCCCACCATCCGGCGGGAGAAACCCGGAAGCCGGTCAGGACCTCGTCGAGGATCATCAGGGCCCCGTGTGCGCGGGTCAGCTCACGGATTGCGGCGTTGAACCCGGGCAGGGGCGGCACAATGCCCATGTTTGCGGCAGCAGCCTCGGTGACGACGGCGGCGATCGAGGTTCCGTGGTGGTCGAAGGCTGCGTGCAGCGCCTCCAGGTCGTTGTAGGGGAGGACCAGCGTGTCGTGGGCGGCGCCGGCGGTGACTCCGGCTGACCCGGGGAGCCCGGCTGTGGCCACGCCCGACCCGGCCGCTGCCAGAAGGGCGTCGGAATGGCCGTGGTAGCACCCGGCGAACTTGATGATCAGATCCCTGCCGGTGAAACCGCGGGCCAGCCTGACCGCGCTCATCACGGCTTCGGTCCCGGTCGACGTGAACCGGACCTTGTCGATGCCGCCGACGCGCTGTCCGATCAGCGTGGCCAACTCGGTCTCGCCCAGGGTGGGCGCCCCGAACGACAAGCCGCGCCCGGCGGCCTCCACCACGGCCTGGACCACATCCGGGTGGGCATGGCCCAACAGGGCCGGTCCCCACGAGCCGACGAGGTCGACATACTGGCGATTCTCGATGCTGGTGACGTACGCCCCCTTGGCTTCCTGGATGAATACTGGCGATCCTCCCACCGAGCCGAACGCTCGGACCGGGGAGGACACTCCGCCGGGCATGACTTTACGGGCCTGGTCGAATGCGGTGCTCATCTTTTCTCCTTTTGTGCCGGCCTGAACCGGGGTTGGGTCTGGTGTGGTGAGTGCTGCCGGGGTAAGCGGCACCCGGGTTCCAGCGGTGCAGTGGGGCTCAGCAACAGTCGCAGGTGTCGCAGCATTCCCGGGCCAGTTCCATGGCGGCGTAGGTCAGTACCACATCGGCCCCGGCACGGTGAATAGACAAGACTGATTCGCGCAGGGCTGCGGGCCCGTCGATCCAGCCATTGCGGGCTGCGGCCTGGATCATCGCGTACTCGCCCGAGACCTGGTACGCGGCCACCGGGACAGGGCTGGTTGCGGCGATATCCGCCAGCACGTCCAGGAAGTAGCCGGCGGGTTTGACCATCACCATGTCGGCGCCCTCGGCGATGTCGAGGCTGGTTTCCAGCCGTCCTTCGCGCCGGTTGGCCGGATCCATCTGGTAGGACCGCCGGTCGCCCTCGAGGGAGCAGGCGACGGCTTCCCGGAAGGGGCCGTAGAAGGCCGACGTGTACTTGGCCGCGTAGGCCAGGATCGAGGTGTTCTGAAGCCCCGCCGCGTCGAGGGCGTCCCGGATGGCGGCCACCTGGTGGTCCATCATGCCCGAGGGCCCGACCACGTGCGCCCCGGCCCTGGCCTGAGCCACCGCCTGCGCACCGTAGATCTCCAGGGTCGCGTCATTGTCCACCGATCCGTCTGCCGCGAGGACGCCGCAGTGCCCGTGGGTGGTGAACTCGTCCAGGCAGGTGTCGGCCATGACCACCAGCGCGTCGCCGACTTCCGCCCGTACTGTTGCCAAAGCACGATTCAAGATTCCGTCCTCGGCGACCGCCTGGCTGCCGAAGGGGTCCTTCTTGTCGGTGGCGGGGACGCCGAACAGCATGACTCCGCCCAAACCGGCCTTGGCAGCCTCGGCGGCAGCGCGGGCCAGGGAGTCCAGTGTGTGGCGCTTGACGGCAGGCAATGAGTCTAGTTCCACGGGCTCGCTGATGCCCTCCTGGACGAACATGGGCAGGACCAAACCGGCAGGATTGAGCCGTGTTTCTGCTGTCAGACGGCGCATTGCCGCTGTGCTGCGCAGACGTCGCGGACGACGGCGTGAATCAATAGTCATAGCGAATTGTCTACCTTTCGGGAAAGGGGTGAATTTTCAGCACGCTCCCGGGTGTGGGAATCCACTGCGACGACCATCAGGACTCCACTTGGATGCCGAACAGGGTCTCCAGGGCTTGGTGGTATTCGGCCATCCGCCCGATGCGGGCCAGTTCGGCCGCGGCCACGCTGGGGTGATGCAACAGCGCGCTGCTGACCCGGTGCAAGGACCATTCCACAGCGGCGGCGACCTCGGGGGGATAAATGGAGCGGGCACGGGCGAGTTCGGCATCGATGATGTCGGTGACATAACTGCGCATGGCGGTGATCGCCGGAGCCGCCCCCCGGCCCAGTTCGTCCTGGAGCAGGGCGGCCACGCTGGACACCACCAGAGCTTCGGCCTGGTCGACCGAATCCTGGCAGGCGGGCGGGGCATGGTCGCCGATCTCTTCCAGGCCGATGACGCGGACAGGAAGATCGGGGGCGACATCCACGCCACCGCTGAGGTCCACGACCACATGGGCGGCGGAGTCTTGCAGAATTCCCACGTCGACTTTGGCGGGGCCGCTGCCGCTGGCCGCGACCACGAGGTCGGCGTCGCGGACGGCGGCAGTCAAATCTTCGGTGACACTGACCGGGTGGGTGGCCGCGAAGCTCGTGGCATTGCCAGAAGCGGAGTAGACGCTCATGTGCTGGCAGCCCCGGCGTGTCAGTTCGGCCACGACTGTCCCGGCGTACTGGCCGGTCCCCAGGATCACAACGTTGGTGTCGGCCCAGGGCGGCAGGAGAAGACCGGATCCGTCGCGGGTCGTCTCGTGTGCTGCCATGTCCAGGCCGACGGCGGCCAGGGAGCGACCGACGGCGGCCAGCCCGGTTTGGCTGGCGATGGCTTTCCACGAGGTCAAGGCGCCCTGGAAAGCCCGGCGCAACCTCGGTGAGATGTGGGTTCCGGCTGCCTTCAGCGCCCGCTTGACCTGACCGGCGATCTCGGATTCGCCGACGACCATCGATTCCAGTCCGGCTGACACCCGGTAGAGGTGCTCAATCGCACCGGCTCCGCTGTGGCAGTAGAACGCCTCCGAGAGCTGATGGCCGAGGTCAGGGATCGCCGCGTTGACAGCCGCCATCGCGATACCCACCCCGGAATGGAAGGCGTTGGCGTCGAGGTAGATTTCGAACCGGTTGCAGGTGGCCAGGACAACCATGCCTTCGATCTCGCCACCGATGTGGGCTGTCAGGTAGTCGCGGACCTGGTTTTCGGCGTCAGCCAAAAGCGCCAATTGGTCTGGCTGGGCTTCGCGGTGACTCAAGCCGACACAGAGCATGTGAACCCCGGATAAGACAGGGGGCGGGGTCGCGGAGTGGTCCTGAAAGAACGGACACTCGTCCATAGAAGGGTCTGGTTGTTGAGTATGTATCTTCATGTTCGGTGCATCCATTGACAAGGGACCGTTAGCCTCCAAGACGATAGTAACACACTGCCATGGTGGCCTTGTCAGTGTGCACAGTCCGTGTACGTACATCAACCTTTCGGCGTTGCCAGAGTTTAGTACGGTGGTGTCGATCACTGGTGTTGCGCGTGAAAATGCAGTCATGCATCCAGGATTACCCTCTCTGGTTCGCGAAGTCGTCCATGAAGCCGATCAGCGCTTCGACACCGGCCAACGGCATGGCGTTGTAGAGGCTGGCGCGCATGCCGCCGACACTGCGGTGGCCCTTCAAATTTGTCAGGCCGTGTGCTTCAGCCTGGGCGAGGAAGTCGGCGTCGAGGCTGGTGTCAGCCAGTGAGAAGGGCACGTTCATCCAGCTGCGGGCGGTGGGACAGACGGGGTTGGCGTAGAAGTCCGAGCCGTCGATGGCCGCGTACAGCCGAGCGGCCTTGGCCCGGTTGCGCTGGGCCATGGCCGCCAACCCCCCGGTCGCTTCGACCCAGTCGAGGATCAGCCCGAACAGGTAGATGGCGAAGGTCGGGGGAGTGTTGAGCATTGAATCCGCTGCTGCCATGGTGGCGTAATCCCAGACGTCAGGCGTTGTCGATCGGGCTTTCCCGGTCAGATCCTGGCGGACGATGACCAGTGTCAGACCGGCGGGCCCGAGGTTCTTCTGCGCTCCTGCGTAGATCAGGCCGTACTGGCTCACGTCGATGGGTCGTGACAGGATCGTCGAAGAAAAATCGCCGACCAACGGCACGTCACCGCAGTCGGGTACGTAGCCGAATTCGACCCCGTTGATGGTCTCGTTGGGCGTGTAGTGCAGATAGACCGCGTCGGGTGGAACAGTGTACGAACCTGGGGCGGGCACAGTGGTGTACCTCGAGGCCGCCTCGTCCGCAATCACGTCGACGGTCAGCTGTTGGGCTTTGGCCGCCTTGGCCGCCTTGGCCGACCACTGCCCGGTATTGAGCAAGGCCACCGTATCCCCAGGCCGCGTCAGATTCATCGGAATCACCGAAAACTGCCCCGTCGCCCCGCCCTGAAGAAAGAGCACCTTGTAGTTGTCCGGTACGCCCAGCAGCCGACGCAACTTCTGTTCTGCCTGCGCCGCACACTCGATAAAGGCCTCCCCCCGGTGAGACACTTCCATCACGGACATCCCCGACCCCTGCCAGTCGGTCAACTCACTCTGCGCCTTCTCCAAAACCTCAGTAGGCAACATAGCAGGACCAGAAGCAAAGTTGTACACACGCATCTGCTCACTTTATCATCTGCCCCCCACAGCTTTCGGGGGCGTCTGACTGCACAAGCGTTGCCTGATTCCAGCGCTGGTGTGGGAAACGACTATGAGTTCAGGGCTGCCTTGACCTTGGCCGCCACGACTGACCCGTCGGCCCGCCCCTGGGCGCGGGCGTTGACCGCTTTGATGATCTGTCCCATCTGCTTCAGGCTCGCCTGGTCGACCGCGGCCACTTCCTCGCTGACGATCTGATCCAGTTCTTCTTCAGTCAGGGGTGCCGGTAGGTACGTACTGAGCAGGTTGGCTTCCTGTTCTTCCTTGTCAGCCAGTTCGGGACGTTTCCCCGCCAGGTACGCCTCAGCCGATTCCCTCCGCTTGCGCACCTCACGGGTAAGGATGGCTTGTTCTTCGGCCTCGTCTAGTGTCCGTGCGCTCGCGCCTGCGACCTCCTCGTTGCCAATGGCCGCGATCGCCATCCGAAGCGTCCCGGTGGTCACCGTGTCTCTGGCTTTCATCGCTGCCGTCAAATCCGTCCGCAAACGATCCTTCAATGCGCCCATGACGCCCTCCTCACTGTGGTGCCATTCACCGATCCATTGGACTTTCTCACCTCGTCTATCGTCTCACTCGAAGGGGTTTTCGTATATCCATACTCTGCCTCGGAGAGTCTGGAAACAATAATAGGCGCGATATCGGGTGGGGCGGCGGGGGCTCGAACCCCGGACCGAAGGATTATGAGTCCTTTGCTCTGACCAGCTGAGCTACCGCCCCGTACTCGCCAATGAGTGTATCAAATCACAGACGGGAGGGCGGGGTGGGGGAGCCGCCGACCGGGGCGGTGGTCTGTTGGCCGGGCGAAGGGGATGCTGTCATCGGCGAGGCGGTGCCGGGGGTAGGACTCGGTGAGGGGCTCTCGGATCCGTTGGTCGGTGAGGGGGATTCGCTGGAGGGAGACGGCGAGGGGGAAGCGTTCGACGGCGAGGGGGATTCAGGCGACGGGCTGGGGGATTCGGTTGGCGGCGTGCTACTGGTTGGTGGGGGAGAAGTCTGCTCGGTGGGATTGGTCTGCGGAACGGGTGGCGGGGGCTGGGTCTGGGGGGCCTGGGAGAAGATCAGCAGGACGATCAGGATCGCGATGGCCCCCAGCAGCAACATCAACAGCCAGGCGGCGAAGATCGACAGCCGTCCTCCGCGGTCTCGGCGGCCCGGCCAGGGCAGGGGCCACACTTTGGTCAGTCCGGGTGCGATGCGGTCGGTCCAGTGCAGGCGGTAGTCAGGTCCGGCGGGATTGCCTTGTTGGGGGAGCCAGCTCAGATCCACCTCGGCCAGAATCCTCGCCGCCTCCTGAACAGCCCGGGGCGTTTGGTCGTACGCCAGAGCCACCCACGGGGACTGGATGACGGCGTTGGCCGCCTGGGGCGAATCGCCGCCGGAAGAGAACTTGTCTGCCATTCTGCCGGTGTTCTGGTCCAGGCCTCCGCGGGCGATGACGGTATCAATGTCCATCCGGTCGACTTGTCCGCCCAAACGGTCCCGGGCGGCGGGATCTTCGGCTGCCCCCTGGCTGAGCAGGATCACCATGACAGGATCCGTGCTGCTTTGGGTATGCGCCAGATAGGCCACACCAGAGGGGGTGGCCACCAGGCGAGCGGTCGGCCAGAAGTCTCCGATCTGGGGCGGATCGACTGGGAAGAGGGGATAGGTCGTTACCGGTTGTGACTCAGGGTTGGCATCAGTCCCCGCGCTGGTTGGATCCGCGTCAGGTGACATCTGCATGCTCGTCATCGATTCCGTACCGGCCTTTCTGGTTGTACCCCGAATCCACCGATCCATTGCTGCTCCGCAGCCCCATATGGGCACCCTGGCCCCATCGCCAACGCTTAACAGACATCCAGTCTGCCCTCGCGTTGTCGCTGTGCCCAGTGCACCCATCTGGTGTTGCTCGCTACGCAAGCGATCGGTGGATTCGGGTGTACCCCGAATCGTGGTGGACCAGGGACCCGCCGATCAGGGCGATGGCGCTCCCCAGCACCTTCTAGTGTGCCCTATGAATCCAATTGATGTGGCCATATCTCAGGCGTCAACGGGCGGATTGAGCCTGAAGACTGTATCGTTAGAAGGTACGTGAGTCGACGCCCAGGAGGATTTGTGACCTCATCACCAGTACCGCCCGTCAGGCAACCAGCACAGGCGGCATCGAAGATACTTGCAGATGCAATCGCCCAAGTGCAGCGGGTGATCGTCGGTCAGGAGCACATGGTCGAACAGTTGATGGTTGCCTTATTGGCAAAGGGTCATTGTCTGCTTGAAGGCGTTCCGGGTACGGCGAAGACGCTGGCCGTCCGCTCCTTCGCAACAGTCGTCGGCGGCGAATTTGCCCGTATCCAATTCACCCCCGATCTCGTACCATCAGACATTGTCGGTACGCGAATCTACTCCGCGAAGACTGAAACATTCGACATCCAATTGGGGCCGGTTTTCGTGAACTTCGTGCTGGCGGACGAGATCAACCGTGCCCCGGCCAAGGTCCAGTCGGCCATGCTGGAGATCATGGCGGAAAAACAGGTCTCCATCGGCGGGAAGACGTACCCGGCGAAGAAGCCGTTCATCGTCATCGCCACCCAGAACCCCATCGAATCCGAGGGTGTGTACCCGTTGCCAGAGGCCCAGCGGGACCGCTTCTTGTTGAAGGTGGACGTCGACTACCCGCGCGGCAACGAGGAGTTCGAAATCCTGCGCCGGATGTCGGTCGAAGCCCCGCAGCCCAATCCGGTGCTCAACCCCACGGTGGTCGCCCAGCTCCAGGATCGCGCCGCCCAGATCTTCGTCCACAACCTGGTGGCGGAATATATCGTGCGCTTGGTGCTGGCTACCCGTAATCCCGCCGACTTCGGGATGCCCGACCTGGCCAATGTCATCTCGATCGGCTGCTCCTCGCGCGCCACCCTCGGGCTGGTGTCCGCTTCGCGCGCGTTGGCCCTGATCCACGGGCGCGACTATGTGCTGCCAACCGATGTCCAGGCCGTCGCCAAGGACGTCATGGCACATCGTCTCTTGTTGACCTTCGACGCTGTCGCGGACAACGTGGCCCCGGCGCAGGTTGTCGAACGGATCATCGCCATGGTGCCCCCTCCAACGCCGGTGTGGAACCAACAGCAAGGTGCAGCCCCACAACCGAGGACATGATGTCCCAGATTGCCTTCTCCCCGCCCGAGCCAGCCCAATCGGCCGTGGCGACGGTTGTCAAGGAACCGGTCACCGCCACACTGCCTCTGAGCAAACTGGCGCCGGAGGCGGCCTTGCAAAGGCTCGAACTGACCATTGTCCGACGCTTGGAGGGGTTCCTCCAAGGCGACCATCTGGGCTTGCTGCCCGGCCCTGGTTCAGACACCGGCGATGCCCGGGAGTACGTCCCCGGCCAGGACGACGTGCGGCGGATGGACTGGGCGGTCACGGCGCGCACCACCATCCCGCACGTGCGCGACACCATCGCCGACCGCGAACTGGAGGTGTGGGCGCTGCTGGACGTGACCCCGTCGATGAACTGGGGCACCGGCGGAGTGACCAAGAGAGATCTGGGAATCGCCGCCATCGCGACCATCGGCTTCTTGTCCCAGAAGATCGGGGACCGCTTCGGCGGCCTGGTAATGGACCCGGCCGGACTGACGAGGATTCCCGCACGGGCCGGCCGGATGGCGCTGTACGGGTTGCTGCGCACCATGCTGACCACGCCGATCGTCCACGACAACACCGAGGGCCCGATGGACCTGGCCGCCGGAATGGAACAGATGGCCCGTACCCTTCGCCGCCGGGGTTTGCGCGTGGTTGTGTCCGACTTCCTGACAACGGGCGACCATGAACTCGATCCCAACGTCGAGACCGTCTGGGAGCGACCTCTGCGGAAGATGGCAGTACGCAACCAGGTCATCTGCGTGGAGGTCGTGGACCGGCGCGAGATGGAGTTTCCGGATCTGGGGGAGATCCTGATCCGCGACCCCGAGACTCACTTCGACCGCTACGTCGACACCTCCGACCCGGTGGCCCGGGCCCGCCTGGACGCCGCCACCAAAGCCCAGCGCGAGCGGATCCGGGTGGCCATCCGCAGATCCGGGTGTGCCCACATCCAGTTGCGCACCGACCGGGATTGGGTCCAAGACATTGCCCGTTTCGTACTGGCTTATCGTCGGCTGGCCGGGCAACTCCACACGCCGCCTCAGGGGGTCAGCAAGTGATCTGGGCCATTCCTTTCTACGGCTTCCAAGCCCCGAGCAGGCTCTGGCTGCTGGCGATCATCCCCATCGCGCTGATCGCTTACATCATCATCGTGCGGCGCAAGTCGCACCATGGCATGCGGTACACCAACACCACGGTCTTGGGCCAGGTACTGCCCAAGCAGTCGCAGTGGCTCAGGCATGTGATCGTGACCTTGTCTGTGTTGTCCATGCTGGCGCTGGGGTTCGCCTGGGCTAGGCCTGTGGGGCTGGACAAGGTACCCCAGGAGCGGGCGACCGTGGTCCTCGTCGTCGACGTGTCGTGGTCGATGACGGCCACCGACGTGGCGCCCACACGCCTGGATGCCGCCAAGTCGGCTGCCGTGGATTTCATCAACGCCCTGCCCGACGGGTACAACGTGGCGTTGGTCAGCTTGTCCGGGAGCCCGGCGGTCAGACTGCCACCGGTGACGGATCACGCGTCTGTCATCCGTGCCATCCAGGCCTTGTCGCCCCAGGATTCGTCCGCGGTGGGAGACTCGATCCAGGCCGCCCTGTCCGCGATCTCCCAGGCGCCCAAAGGGGACGACAATTCGGTGGCCCCCGCCATGATCGTCTTGTTGTCCGACGGGGCGAACACCAACGGGCAGGCTCCCCTCCAGGTCGCCCAGCAGGCAGCCGACGAGGGGGTTCCGATCTACACGATCGCCTTCGGCACCGACAACGGGTACGTCGACCTAGATGGGACCAGATACCAGGTCCCGCCCGATCGCGACCTGATGAAACAGATCGCCCAGACCACCAGCGGAGAGTCGTACACCGCTGACAATCTCGGCCAATTGAACCAGGCCTATAAGCGCATTCACTCGCAAATCGGCTATGTGGACACCAGGAAGGAGATCACAGCCACTGCGGCCGGTGTCGGTTTGATCTTCGCTTTCGTCGCCGCTGTTGGCGCAGTCATGTTGGGGGTGAAATTTAGATGATGATGCTGGAAATCGGCTTCATGCGCCCGGAGCGCCTCTGGGCGCTGGTCGCTGTGCCCGTACTGCTGGGTGTGTATGTGGTGTGGGCCTTCGCCCGGCGTTCCAGAGCCTCCGCCGATCGCGGCGCCCTGGCGGTGCTCTTCCCCAAGCGCAAGGCCTGGAAGCGCCACGTGGCCGTGGTGGCCGCCATCGCCACCCTGGCGTCTCTGACGCTGGCCTGGGCCACTCCCAACGGGTACACCAATGTGCCCAAGGACCGCGCGACCATCTTCCTGGTCATGGACGTGTCCTTGTCGATGGAAGCCACAGACGTTCCGCCGACCCGCCTGGCAGCCGCCCAGCAGGCCGCCAAGGAGTTTGTCAGCGAATTGCCGGCCGGGTTCAACGTGGCCCTGATTTCCTTCGCGGCCACCTCCTCCCTGCTCGTCCCCCCGACGACCGACCGGGGCCAGGTGGACGCGGCCATCGACGGACTCCAACTGTTGCAGTCGACGGCCATCGGCGAGGGGATATATTCAGCCCTCGACGCCTTGGCGCTCATCCCGCCCGACCCCGCTCATCCCAACGATCCAGCGCCCGCGGCCATCGTCTTGATCTCGGACGGTGTGTCCAACACAGGCCGGTCCTCCTCGGACGCGGCTTTGCAGGCGAAGTCCTTGCAGATCCCCATTTTCACCATCGCGTACGGCACCCCCAACGGCTACATCATCGACCGGGGACAGCGGAATCCCGTTCCGGTCGACAAAGATGAGTTGCGTACCATCGCCCAGCTCTCCGGCGGGAAGGCTTACTCGGCCGACTCGCTGGGGCAGTTGCGCGATGTCTATTCCGGTATCTCCCGTACTGTCGGCTATGACAAGGAGAAGACCGAGATCACTGAGCAGTTCGTCGGATACGCGTCGATCTTGGGAGTGATCGCCCTGCTCGCGGTCATGTCGCTGGCGGCGAGATGGCCATGATTGAGGGCGGGGTTTCGGTCAGCACCAGGTACGCAGCCGTGTCTGAGTCTGTCGCCGAAGCCTGTCAGAAAGCCGGGCGGGATCCGTCAAGTGTACGGCTACTGCCCGTCTCGAAAACCCATCCCGAGGAGATGATCGAAGAACTTGTGGCGATCGGGTGCACCCGTTTCGGGGAGAACCGCGTTCAAGAGATGGCCGTCAAGGCGAGTCGGCTGGGCAGCGGCGTCTCGTGGACGCTGATCGGGCATCTGCAACGCAACAAAGCCGCACTGGCCTGCACGGTGATGAGTGAACTCCAGTCGCTGGACTCCCTCGAGTTGGCCCGGGTTTTGGAGCATGAGTTGGAAGCCACTCGCCTGGACCAACGACTGCCCGTACTGGTCGAAGTCAACACATCCGGCGAGCCGACCAAGAATGGGATTGCGCCTGGCGAGGTGATGGAGTTCACGCGGGAACTGGCGGCGTTCGGGCATCTGGATCCGCGTGGGTTGATGACGGTTGCCGACCCCGATCCGGTACGGGCTGACGCCGGGTTCGCCATGATGGCCGATCTCCAACGGCAGTTGAAAGACCGCGATGGTCAGGGGTGGGATGAATTGTCGATGGGCATGAGCGGTGATTACCGGGCCGCCATCGCCCATGGGTCGACCTGCGTGCGCATCGGTACGGCGATCTTTTCCCAGCGGGCTCCTAGGAGCGGGTAAGGTCGCTGGGTGGTGAGCCTCCTGTGCACTGCGACGTGTTTCAGCAGCCTGCCCGGGGATCGGGGCTGAATCCCCAGACCCGCCCCAGAAAAGCCAAGATTCTGGTGTAGGCGTCTTCGATGGTGGGTGCGGACCGGAAACCGTGGCCCTCGCCGTCGTAGAGGTGCAGTTCGGCGTCGAGACCTCGGGCCCGTACTGCTTCATACATCATGGTCGCCTGGTCTGGGGGTACGACGGGGTCGAGCGTACCCTGGAGGATCAGCAAGGGGCAAGAGATCTGGTGGACGTGGGTGATCGGGGAGCGGTCGACGTAGACATCCCGGCCTTCGGGGTAGGGTGCGACCAGGGTGTCGGTGTAGTGGGATTCGAACTTGGTCGTGTCGCGGGCCAGGGCCTCAAGATCGGCGACACCGTACAGCGAAATCCCCGCCGAGAAGACGGTGGTCGAACTCAGCGCTCCCAGCGCGGTGAAGCCTCCCGCGGAACTGCCCATGATGGCGAGCCGGGCTGGGTCGGCCCGTCCGGAGCGGACCAGGTAGGTGGCCGCATCGGCGCAATCGCGGACGTCGAGGATTCCCCAGTTTCCATTGAGGCGTTCCCTGTAGGAACGGCCCAGAGCAGCCGAACCGGAATAGTTGACGTCTGCGATCCCGATTCCCCGTGTGGTGAAAAAGCTGTTGACAAGGGAGTACGCTGCGGGGGAGTAGGTGGTTGGTCCGCCGTGGGCGACGATGATGACTGGTGCTGGGCCATGGTCTTCCCTACCGGCGTTCCGGGGCGGGTAGTACCATCCGGCGACCTCGTCCCCGGTGTCTGATTGCCATCTGATCAACTCGGGAACCGAAACCATGTCGGCGGGCATGACGAAGTTGGATTCTGCCGCCAGGTCGGTGAGGTCGCCCGTGGACCAGTCCAGAACGGCCAGACGAAGGGCATCAGTGGCGGTCACGAGCGAGACCACACTCCTAGACCCGTTGGTCGCCGGGGCGACGGTGGACGAGCCGTACACCGCTGTCTCAGATAAGGTGCCATCGGGGTTGACACGCCCGAGGTGCGACAGCCCATCTTGCCACCAGGAGCAGCCGATGCTCAGTTCCCCATCGCTGGACAACAGGGCGTACGGTGGCTGCGAGAGCACCCAGGCGGGCAGACAGAAATCGTACGGGTGGTTGTTCATCCGGATGGTGTGCCCCTGGTTCCACCTGTAGAAATTCCAGTAGCCGGACTCGTCGCTGAGGAAGACCAGCGAACCATCTGGAGCCCACTGGGGATAGACGGCTGACACGCCGGGAGCGTTTGCCACAATCTGGAAAGACCCGTCGGGCTCGAGGACCACGATGCGGGTGGTGCCCCAGGGCATCGACGGATGGTCGTACTCCATCCAGGCGATGCGGCCGGTGTTCGACACGGCCGGGCCGAAGTAGAAATCGGCACCTTCGGCGATGACGCGTCCGGCGCCCGGATTTCCGGTTGTCAGGTCGAGGATGACCAGAGCGTCGCGGGGTTCGGCCAGACCGGGATCGTGGGATTCGCGCACACAGACAACCTCGTGGTCGTTGAGGAAGACGAACCCCCCGAAGAGCAAGGGTCCGGCAGGCGTGATCGGGTTGAACCCGAATCCTGAATGAGGCTGTCCGGCCCAGACCTGTTTGGTGGTCCGGTCGAAGAAACAGAGCCAGCCGTTGCGCACGCCTGCGGCAGTCCCTCCGTACTCGTGGATGCTGGTGCGCACGTCCCACTCCGGTGTGATGTCGCTGCTCGTTGCGTCGGGGCCGCGCCTGATCACGGTGGTCCGTCCCTTGTCTGCGGGATCGGATTGCAGCCAATAAATATCCTTGTCATCCAGGAATCCTTCAGACAGGCGCACCCTCCCACGGGCGAGATCGGCAGCACTGACGGGGGAGAGCCATTGGCCATGTGGCAGGTCGGGCATGAGCCGACTCTAGCCGATCCTGCCAGGGCGCGTCTGGACGCCGGGAGAAAAATGTCGGAGCCTGGATGCAGAATGAGACTATGACGACCAAGACAGTGACGGCCCCACCCGACCCCCTGGCCCGATTCGCCGCACCGACTCGGACCTGGTTCCGTTCGGCCTTCGACGCACCCACGCCGGTCCAGGCTGAGGCGTGGGAAAAGATCGGCCGACGGGAGAATGTGCTGGTCGTTTCGCCGACCGGATCCGGGAAGACTCTGGCCGCCTTTTTGCACAGCATCGATTACCTGATGACATCGCCGCAGACCAGTCCAGGTGTTCGTATTCTGTACGTCTCCGCGCTGAAGGCCCTGGGTGTCGATGTCGAGCGCAATCTGAGGATTCCCCTGGCCGGGATCGCGGCGGCGGCGCTCGAAGAGGGGATTGCCACCAGGAACGTGCGGGTGGCAATTCGCAGCGGGGACACACCGTCATCTGACAGGCGTCGGCTGGTCACGCACCCGCCTGAGATCCTGATCACCACTCCGGAGTCTTTGTTCTTGATGCTGTCGTCGTCAGCGTCGGCGATCCTGAGCGGGATCGAGACTGTCATCGTCGACGAAATCCACTATTTGGCCGGGAACAAGAGGGGTGCCCACCTCGCGGTCAGCCTTGAGCGCCTGGATGCCCTGAGCACCCGTGGGGGAATCCAGCGGATCGGCTTGTCGGCCACAGTCCGGCCAGTCGATCAGGTGGCCCGGTTCCTGGTGGGCCGGGATCGCCCGGTGACGGTCGTGGCCCCACCGATGGCCAAGAATTGGCAGTTGGATGTGGTCGTACCCGTGGAAGACATGACGAACCTGGCCGCGGTGACCAGTCCGGCTCCGGATGGCAAGCCTGGTGAACCTGCTGCCCAGCGGCCCTCTCTGTGGCCACACATCGAACAACAGGTGTTCGACCTGGTGATGTCCCATCGCAGTACGATCTGCTTCTGCAATTCGCGGGCGGTGGCCGAACGGCTGACCAGTCATCTGAACAGTCTGTATCGCGAGCAGGCTCCGCTGGATCCGCTTGGTGTGATCGCCCGGACTCACCATGGGTCGATCTCGAAGACCCTGCGGGCCGAGATTGAGGACGATCTCAAACAGGGACACTTGCCGTGCGTGGTGGCCACCAATTCGTTGGAACTGGGCATCGACATGGGTGCGGTCGATTTGGTCATCCAAGTCGGGACTCCCCCCAGTGTGGCCAGTGGCCTCCAGCGGATCGGACGCGGTGGGCATCGGGTTTCGGCGGTGTCACACGGAGTACTTTTCCCCTTGTCGCGCAGTGATTTGCTGGCCACCGCCGTGGTCACGCAGCGAATGTCCGCCGGTCAGATCGAGCCGGTGCCCCGCATCGTCAACCCGTTGGATGTGCTGGCTCAGCAGATCGTGTCGATGTGCCTGGACACCCCGCTGACGCCGAAGACGGTCCTGTCTGAAGTCCGGCGGGCAGATTGTTTCATCGATCTTCCCCAGAAGGCCTTCGACGCGGTGGTGGACATGCTCACCGGCAAGTATCCCGCTGACGAGTTCTCCGGCTTGCGCCCACGTCTGATTTCAGACCCGATGGCCGGAACTCTGGTTGCCCGACCCGGAGCGCGGCGCTTGGTGACGACGTCGGGGGGTACGATCCCCGATCGCGGGTTGTACCAGGTGTTCATGGCTGGTGGCGAGGCGTCAGGCTCCGGCAAGCATGCCGCCAGTCGGCGGGTGGGGGAGTTGGACGAGGAGATGGTCTTTGAATCCCGGGTGGGGGAGGTGTTCACGCTGGGGACGAGCGCATGGAGGATTGAGGAGATCACCGCCAACCAGGTTGTCGTCTCCCCGGCCCCGGGCCTGACGGGCAAGATGCCTTTCTGGCACGGTGACGAGATGTCTCGTTCGGTTGAGGTCGGGCGTCAGATCCAACACCTCGTCGCCGGTCTCGGGCAATCAGACGCGGGCAGGGGGGTCAGTCTCGATGACTGGGCCCGCAGCAACCTGGAAGCGTACGTCCAGGATCAGCGGGCAGCGACCGGCGTCCTGCCTGATCACACCACGATCGTCGTCGAGCAGGGTAAGGATGAGATGGGCGCCTGGCGGGTGTGTGTCCACTGTCAACTGGGCAAGGCAGTCCTCCAGCCCTGGGCACTGGCCATCCAGCACCGCTGGCGCCACACTGCCGGCAACGAGTCGGCAACGCCGTTGGCGATGACCGTCACTGACGACGGGATCACCATCCGGCCCGGTGAGGTCGCCGATCCCCGTATCGGTCATCTGCTCGGGTTCGATCCGGTTGAGATTGAGGAGGTCGTCAGCCTGGAGACACAGCACTCGGCTTTGTTCGCCGCGCACTTCCGCCAGTGCTCGGCTCGTGCCCTGCTCTTGCCGAAGCGCCAACCAGGACAGCGTTCTGCCTTGTGGCAGCAGAGGCTGAGGTCAGCCCAGCTCTTGGGCGTGGCCGCTGAGTACCCCGAGTTCCCCATCATGGCCGAAGCCTTACGAGAGTGTTTGTACGATGTCTTCGACCTGGACTCTTTGCGCCAACTGATGCGCGACATCGCTGCACGGCGAGTCAGGATCGTGGAAGTGGAGACCAAGACCCCATCACCTTTCGCCTCTTCGATGCTCTTCGGCTATACCGGGCAGTTCCTCTACAACGACGACCAGCCTTTGGCGGAGAGGGCCGTGGCCAGCATGGTCGATCCCGAACTGCTGGCCAGTTTGACCGGTGTCAAGACCAACCTCGCCGTGGACGAGCAGGTGGTCGCCGATTTCGAACAGGAGGCCCAAAGACTGAAGGCCTCCCGGCGCGCCCGCAGCATCGAGGCCTTGTGGGATATCGTGCGCCAGATCGGGCCCCTCACCGAGGACGAGTGCCGAGCCCGGTCGTCCGAAAACCCTGCAACATGGCTGGCCACCCTGAAGAACTCAGGCAGGTTGGTGACTGTGCGGATTGGTGGGCAGGAGATGCTCGCTGTCACCGAGGACGAACCCTGGCTCTCCAGCCTTCCAGGCCCTCAAGCCGTGACTCGGCTGGTCTCCCGGTGGGTGCGCCACCACGGCATCACTGTGCCCGTCGATATCGCCGACCGATTCGGGTTGGATCTCGGCCAGGTTCATGAGGTCCTGTCTGGCATGGCCGACGCTGGCAGCGTGGTCGCAGGACACTTCATCGCAACCGGTGGCCTCACCACCACCAGCCTCACTGGTACCGACCTCACTGACGCCCGCGTCACCGATGGTGAACGTACCCACACTGGTCTTGCCGACCTGGGTCTCACCGGCACAGATCGTGCCAGCACCAGTCGAATGCAGTACATGAACACCGAGGTGCTGGCGCTTCTCAGACGCCGGACCATGGTGGATTTGAGGGCCAGGGTCCAACCGGTGGAGCAGGAGAAGTACGCCTCTTTCCTCATTCGATGGCAGGAGGTGGACCAACCGGGCCACGGCAGGCAGGCCCTGCTCCAGGCCGTCGAACTGCTGGCGGGTTACCCCATCCCAGCGTCCATGCTGGAATCGGTGGTTCTGCCATCGCGGGTATCCGATTATCAGCCGTCCATGCTGGACCAGGTCATGGCAACCGGAGAGGTCACATGGTCAGGACACGGAACAATCGGGGAGTCGGACGGCTGGGTGTGTTTATGGCCGGAGGATGTCCCGCCTCTGGTTGCGGCGACTGACGTGGAGGATCTCACGGCAGCCGCCCGCCGCATCTATCGGCGACTCGCGGACGGGGGAGCCTGGAGCCTGGAGGACCTGTGCCGGACCGCTCCTAGTCACCAGGACTTTTCCGGTGGCGTGTCTGACAAGACTGTGTGCCAGGACGACCTGACTCCCCGCCAGGTTGAGACAGCTATCTGGGAACTCGTCTGGGGTGGCCTGGTGTCGAGCGACAGCTTGGCCGCAGTGCGGGTGGCGTCACAAGGAGCAGGAGTACTTCGCCGCTCTGCTTCCCCGCGTGTCAGACGGGTGATGCGACCGGTGGTTCCCCGGCAGACTGCACTGGTTGGCCGGTGGTTCGCCGTCGGGCACGAGGCCGAGTCCAGATCCAGTACGCGCGCACTGGTCGACGCGGTCGGCCTGGAACTGTCCAGGTACGGAATCCTGACGAAAGGCTCCATTCTGTCCGAAGCCATGACGCCAGTTTTCTATGACATTTATCGGATCCTGGCGGCTATGGAAGGTCAGGGCACGGTCAGGAGAGGGTATTTCGTCGACCAGTTGGGAGCGGCCCAGTTCGCTGTGCCGGGAGCAGTCGACCGTCTGCGCGAGGACGCCAGTTCGCGATGGTGTCTTCTGGCAGCCTGCGATCCGGCCAACCCGTGGGGAGCCAGTCTGGCCTGGCCACCATCGCAGGGCCACCGGCCTGCCCGCCGGGCTGGAGCCATCGTCGTCCTGGACAATGGCTGGCCAGTCATCTATCTGGAAAAAGGAGCGCATACTATTGTCAGTTTTGAGTCTGACCTGACCAGAGTTGAACCAGCATTGCGTCTGGTTGGTGATTGGGTGGACCGGGGCAGACTGGGCACGATCACCGTGACCCGGATCAATTCCCAGCGAGCCCTGGAAGCCCGGCAGTGGATGTCCGTGCTCGACCAGACTGGCTTTACCATGACCCCCCAGGGTTTCCGGCGCCGACCACAGCTACGGTGAGGAGGCACAGAAAACAGTAATTGTGCAGTTGGCTTCATACGCTGGCAGGCTTGATGCGTCGGTTGGCTCCATGCGTCGGTTGGCTCAAAACCTCATCGGCTTGAATGAGTCAGCAGGTTGACTCCTCCTCATGCTGACGGATTCGCACAACCAGGATTCACACTCCTCAACGATGGAGTCGAGGACACCCTGGACGGCATCGGCACGGTCCTGGTTACCGATCACCGGGCAGGCGAGGGTCAACTGGGACGCGAAGCCGGTCACCGAGAGGTGGAAGGCGTTCAGTGGCAGGTACCCGATCGTCATGAAGAAAGAGACTGGCTGGCGGCGGTCGAAGACAAGCCTGTTTTGCTCCAGCTTGCCCATGTTCGAGTAACCGGGTTCGGTGACGACGTAGGTTCGCCGGATCAAGTCGTCGACCACACGGCGGGGCAGGAACTTGCGGACCCGGTCCAGCGGCACCAGATTGGTGTACGCCCGGTTGCCGGCGGTTTGCCGGGCCATCTCATCATGGACGCGGTTCACAGTGTCGGAGAAAGGTTCATCGGGGTCCACGGTGATGGCAACCAGGTACTTTCCAGTCATGTTGGCGACGCTGAGTTCGGTGAGGCCAGCCTTGGGACGAAGATCAGTCGGGCAGAACAAGAGGATGGCAGGCACGTCGAGCAGACGGCAGGCGACACGGGCGTGGGCAGCCAGGAAGATGTCGTTGAGTGTCACCTGTAACTTATGCGACTGCTCACGCAGGCGCGCCAACCGGTCGGCCGGGATCCTGACGACCGGCAGGAATCGATCCTTTCCCTCCCCATCGATGGGCAAATACTTGACGGGAAGCTTGCGCCCCTCGCGTTCGTCCGGAGTCTGCGGACCGACCGGGTATCCGCTGATCACCGGTTTCAGTTGCCGGATGTTGCGTCGTGGGACAGCCTCACCGCTGTACGTGCGTGCCAGCAACTCGAGCAACTGCATGAAACCCCGGCCATCGGCGAGGATGTGACTGACTACGACGATCATGGAGTCCTGGTCATCCTCATGGCCCACCCAGATTTTCACCTGAGGCTCGTACCTCGGGTCGAAGTGCGGACCCACGTCGAGCGGGCCGGTCAACTCCGACACCAGGTCCCAGGCCGTCAGCGGCAGCCGTACGAATTTGTGGCGGCGGACGTCCGCCCGGCACAAGATTTCCGGAATGATCGTCGTGATCCGGTCGAGTGCACCCACGAGCCGTGGGACATCGATGCGATCGTCGAAGCTCAGATGAGCGTAAATGACAGCTTGGATGTCGTCGGGAGCGTTCCCCATGACGAGATCGAGTGTTTCAAAAGCAAACATGTATTCCCCAAAAGACACGATGTAATGGTGTGATCCAGTAGCCTCCCCGTGGCTAAAGTCTCGCCTTCACCTTACCGTGCATGGGCTCCCAAGTCACGGATTTTAGTGATCACATCAGCATACAACAGTAATTTGAGTTTGTCACACACAGTGACAGTTTTACCTTGCAAAAGGCATGTCTTTTACTGATCTGACAGATTCAGAGCGGTCAGATCAGGCGTCAGTAGGTCCGTCTCGAGGTACAGATCATCAGGCCGTCGCCGACGTCGACCAGGGCCGTGGTCAGCTCGTCCATGGCGCGCGCTGCCTCCAGGGTGTCGCGCATGATCATGGTCTCGTCGTCGAAATTGGTCTCGTCGGCCACCTTGCCGCCCAGAAGTGCATGGTTGATGATCAGCAGACCTCCCGGCCTGACCATCCGCAACCCCTCTTCCAGATACTCCGGAAACTCCAACAGTTCCCCGTCGACGAAGACGATGTCGTACGCCGCCGCCCTCAGTTTGGGCAGGATCGTCAGCGCCTCGCCCGTGATCAGGCGGTACCGCGTGTGGCGTATCCCCGCCGACTTCAGCGCTTCTTTGGCGACCCCATGGTGCTCGGCTTCGCGGTCCACAGAAGTGAGAACACCGTCCGGCGCCATGCCCGCGAACAAGGCCAGGGCCGACACCCCCGCGCCGGTCCCGATCTCAACCACTGCTTGAGCGTCGATCAGCTTGGCCAACAGCGTCAGGACCCGCCCGGCCGCTGGGGTCACGGGCTCAATACCGAGATCGAGAGAAGCTCGTCGCGCCTGTGCGGCGTCTGTGCTGTCGGGCATGAAGGACTCCACGAATTGGGTGGTCGTCTGGTTGGTTTTGGTTCTCGAAGGGCTCACGAATCCACCCTAGTGCACGCGGAAGAAACCTAGAAACTATCCGCCTTATTCTCACCCCAGTCTCTCCACATCACACAGGTGAGTCACCTCGATTTTCGCCGCCACGCCCATTCGTACGCCGAAAACCCCCTTACCCAAGTAAAGCTAGAATCGTCTCAGATGAAATCCTGGTGTCACCCACCATGGATGTGACCGATGGAGACTCCTGTGACTTTGACCCATGCCGAAGTGTCCAAGCTGGCCCGGTTGGCTCGAATCGAACTGACCGACGAGGAATTGACGGCCATGGCAGGGCAGTTGGATGTCATTCTCGACGCTGTGGCTGTCGTCAGCCAGGTGGCACGTGCCGATGTTCCGCCCACCTCTCACGCGCTGCAGCTGGCCAACGTTTTCCGGGCCGACGAGGTACGACCATCCCTACCGCCTGACGCCGTGCTCGCCATGGCCCCGGCCTGCGAGGACGACCGGTTCCGCGTACCGAGAATTCTTCAGGAGGAACAGTGAGCACCCTGATTCACGAATCCGCCCACCGACTGGCCGAGATGATGGCCGTCGGGGACATCACCTGCGAAGAGGTGACCCGAGCCCACCTGGAACGGATCACCGAGGCCGAAGACCAGATCCATGCGTTCTTGTACGTCGACGCCGACCGAGCCATGGACACCTCCCGCCGGGTGGACGCCAAACGCCGCTCCGGCGAACCGATGGGACCCCTGGCCGGAGTTCCCATCGGTGTCAAGGACGTCTTCACCTACGCCGGCGCCCCCACCACCTGCGCGTCGAAAATCCTCGAAGGCTGGCACCCTCCCTACACCGCCACTGTGGTGCAACGGATGATCGACGCCGACATGGTCATTGTCGGCAAGACCAACATGGACGAATTCGCCATGGGCTCCTCGACCGAGAACTCCGCCTACGGCCCGACCCACAACCCCTGGGCTCTGGACCGGATTCCCGGCGGTTCAGGCGGTGGATCGGCCGCAGCCCTGGCCGGTTTCGAGGTTCCGCTGTCCGTGGGCTCCGACACCGGCGGTTCCATCCGCCAGCCCGCCGCAGTCACCGGTACGGTCGGTGTCAAGCCAACTTACGGCTCATCGTCAAGGTACGGCCTGGTGGCGATGGCCTCCTCCTTGGACCAACCGGGCCCCTGCGCCAGGAATGTCCTGGACGCCGCCCTGCTCCACCAGGTGATGTCCGGCCACGATCCGAAAGATTCGACCTCGATCGACGCTTCCGGGCCTGATGTCGTCACGGCGGCCCGGTCACGCGACGTGACCGGCATGAAAATTGGCGTCGTCAAGGAATTCGGCGGCGAGGGTTACGCCCCGGGAGTGGAACGTTCCTTCCGTGAAGCCGTCGCCGGGTTGGCCTCAGCCGGCGCCGAGATCGTCGAAGTCTCCTGCCCTCATTTCCCCGCCGCCCTGGGTGCGTACTATCTGATCATGCCGTCCGAGGTCTCCTCCAACCTGGCCCGCTTCGACGCGATGAGGTACGGCCTGAGGGTCGGCGACGACGGTACCACCTCAGCCGAACAGGTCATGAGGCTCAGCCGTGGCGCGGGCTTCGGCGCCGAGGTCAAACGCCGGATCATCCTCGGTACTTATGCCTTGTCAAGCGGCTATTATGACGCCTACTACGGCTCGGCACAGAAGGTGCGTACCCTGGTCATCCAGGACTTCAGCAACGCCTTCTGTCAGGTCGACGTCCTGGTGTCGCCGACCACCCCCACCACCGCGTTCAAGCTGGGGGAGCGGATCGACGACCCGATGGCCATGTACAAAGCCGACTTGTGCACGATCCCCTCCAACCTGGCCGGGAACGTCTCCGCGTCCTTCCCCGCCGGCCTGTCCGCGGAGGACGGCTTGCCCGTCGGCTTCCAGGTGATGGCCCCGCCGATGCGCGACGACCTGGTCTACCGCGTCGGCTCAGGCTTGGAAGCCTTGTTGGAGGACCGTTGGGGCGGCCCCCTGTGGACCCTCATGAAGGAGGAGGGACGATGACCCAAGACCAGTTGATGGACTACACCCAGGTGATGGAGCGATTCGATCCTGTCATCGGCCTGGAAGTCCACGTCGAACTGAACACTGTCTCGAAGATGTTCTGCTCCTGTTCGACCGCGTTCGGAGCCCCGCCCAACACCCAGACCTGTCCGGTCTGCCTGGGTCTTCCAGGCTCGTTGCCCGTTGTCAACGCCAAGGCTGTCGAATCGGCGATCCGCATCGGCCTGGCCCTGAACTGCTCCATCGCCACGTGGTGCCGGTTCGCGCGCAAGAACTATTTCTATCCCGACATGACCAAAGATTTCCAGATCTCCCAGTACGACGAGCCCCTGTGCTTCGACGGCGAAGTGGAGGTCGAGGTCGACGACAGGCCGTACACGATTCCGATCGAGCGCGCCCACATGGAGGAGGATGCCGGAAAGTCCGTCCACATGGGCGGCACGACCGGTCGCATCCAGGACGCCGCGTACTCTCTGCTGGACTACAACCGCGCCGGGGTCCCCCTGATCGAAATCGTCACCAAGCCGGTGTACGGGACCGGGGCCGAAGCACCCGAGGTCGCCCGGGCCTATGTCAGTTTCCTCAGAGACATGATCCGCGCCCTGGGGGTTTCAGACGTACGCATGGAACAAGGCTCCCTGCGCTGCGACGCCAACATTTCGCTGATGCCGAAGGGGTCCCACACCCTGGGAACCAGGACCGAGACCAAGAACCTCAACTCGCTGAGGTCGATTGAGAAGGCCCTCAGGTACGAGATCGGCCGCCAGGGCGCCGTCCTGGCAGCTGGAGGCACAGTCAAGCAAGAGACCCGGCACTGGCGCGAGGACGGAGAGTACACCTGGCCGGGCCGCTCGAAAGAGCAGGCCGAGGACTATCGCTACTTCCCCGAACCGGATCTGGTCCCCATCGCCCCCGGGCGTGACTGGGTGGAGCAGTTGCGCGCCACCATTCCCGAAGTCCCCGCGGTCAGGCTCGCCAGACTGCGCGAGACCTGGGGCTTCTCGCCGATGGAGCTGCGCGACGCCGTGGCGGCCGAGGCCGTTGACCTGATCGAGTCCACTGTCGCCGCCGGATGCGCCCCCCAGGCGGCGCGCAAATGGTGGATGACCGAGTTGTTGCGCCGCGCCAACGCGGACAACCTCAGTCTCGACCAGCTTACGATCACCGGCCTCCAAGTGGCGCAGGTCCAGGGTCTGATCGACCAGGGCGTACTGTCGGACAAGCTGGCACGCCAGGTGATGGACGCTGTTTTGGCCGGTGAGGGCTCCCCGGAGGAGATCGTCGCCGTTCGCGGCCTGTCGCTGGTCTCAGATTCAGCTGCCTTGCATGACGTTGTGGCAGCCGTCATCGCCGACAACCCGGATGTCGCGGCCAAGATTCGCGACGGCAAGGTACAAGCCGTCGGTGCTCTCATCGGCGCGGTCATGTCGAAAATGTCCGGCAAGGCTGACGCCGCCAAAGTACGCGAGATGCTGATGTCCATGCTGTCCGAGTGATCCGGACTGCCTGACCGTGAACACCACGCAAGTAACCTCCACACCACCCACACCATGTTGTGACGGGTAGGGTGGGGTGTACCGTGGTTGTGTCATAGCTTGCATCCTCCGATTGCTGACGTTGTAGCAATGAATCGGTGAATCCAGGCTGAGGATCGAGGAGTGTGCGGTGGTTGACCCGACAGGTGGACGAATACTCGTTGTCGATGACGATGCCTCTCTGGCGGAGATGTTGCAGATCGTGTTGAGACAAGAAGGGTTCCACACCGCGTGGTGCCCGAGAGGCGACCTCGCCCTGGAGGCGTTCCGCGTCGAGAAACCGGACCTGATCCTGCTGGATCTGATGCTGCCGGGCCGCGGCGGGGTCGACATCTGTCGCGAGATCCGGGCCGAATCGGGAGTCCCGATCGTCATGCTGACGGCAAAATCCGACACCAGCGACGTCGTCAAGGGCCTGGAGGCCGGGGCCGACGACTATGTGGCCAAGCCCTTCGCCCCCCGCGAACTGGTCGCCCGGGTCCATGCCCGCCTGAGGCGTATGGCGGCCGGGGAGGTCGAGACCATCACCATCCAGGACCTGTCCATCGCCGTCGAGTCGCACCGCGTGACCAAGGCCGGGACAATCATCAACGTCACCCCCCTGGAATTCGACCTGCTGCTGGCTCTCGCCCGCCACCCGAAACACGTCTTCACCCGCGAGCAGTTGCTCAAGCAGGTCTGGGGCTACCAGAATCCGGCCGACACCCGTCTGGTCAACGTCCACATCCAGCGTCTGAGGGCCAAGATCGAGCAGGATCCGGACAACCCTCAGATCGTCATCACAGTACGCGGTGTGGGGTACCGGGCCAGTGGCTGAGATCGACACCGTCCGCATCCGCCACACCTTGGAGACCCCACTTCGAACCTGGAAGTCCTCCCTGACCTTGCGGGTGGTGGTGTCCGCCCTCCTGGGCTCCCTGGTGGTCCTCACCCTGGCCGGATTCTTCCTGATCTACCGGGTCACCTACGGGATCGTCTCCAACTCCCAGGAATCGGCCATCTCCGACGCCAACGAGACCATGTACGAGATCGAGCAGCAGATCGGCAGCGCCGGGTACGACTACGCGAATTCCGACGCCCTGATGAACATCGTCACCACGGCCATCCAGCGCGGGATCTCCTCGGGGCGTTATCAGGTCCAGTTTGTGACCCAGGTCGGCACCTACGCCCCTGCCAACTTCGACGCTTCATCGATTCCCGATTCGATCCGCCAGGCCGTCGGCTCCCAGCCCTCGCTGGTCCATTGGGTCCCCACCCGGGTCACCTTCAAAGACGGCACAGCCGGACCCGGTCTCGTGGTGGCCACGCAGTTGTCGGGCGGAGGCACGGAACGCGACCAGTTCCAGGTCTTCTTCGTCTTCTCGATGGAGCAGGAGGCCTGGACCCTGACCGTCGTCAAGACTGCTGTCCTGTTGTCCGGCCTGGTCGTCTTCATCGGCATCGGGCTGGTCTCCTACGGCGTGTCGAGGCAGACTCTGGTCCCGCTGAGGGCCGCCCGGCGCTCCGCCGAGAGGCTGGCCGCCGGTGAGTTGACCCAATTGATGCCAGTACGCGGCACCGACGATCTGGCCCAGTTGGCTGTCGCCACCAACCACATGGCCAATCAGTTGCAACAGCGGATCCGCCAGTTGGAGCAACTGTCCCGGGTTCAGCAAAGGTTCGTCTCCGATGTCTCCCACGAGTTGCGTACCCCGTTGACAACGGTACGCATGGCCGCCGACCTGCTCTACGACAACAGGGATTCGTTGCCCGAGGTCGAGCACAAGTCAGTGGAGTTGCTCAACCGTGAACTGACCCGGTTCGAGGCGCTGCTGTCCGACCTGCTGGAGATTTCCCGTTTCGACGCCGGGGTGGCCACCTTGAGCCTGGACGAAGTCGACCTGACCGCATTGTTGCGCGGAGAACTCGACGCCCTCACGGAACTGGCCTCGACTTTGGGGTCCCGCCTGGACCTGCACGCCGACGGTGTCTGTGTGGCCGAAGTTGACCCGCGCCGCATCTCCCGGCTGGTGAGGAACCTTGTCAGCAACGCCATCGAACACGGGGAGGGCAAACCGATCGAGATCTTCCTGGTCCAGGACGACGACGTGGCCGCCTTCGCCGTCAGAGACCATGGCGTCGGCTTCACCCTCGAACAAGGAAAACAACTCTTCAACCGCTTCTGGCGGGCGGACCCGGCTCGGGCCCGGCATATCGGCGGCACGGGCCTGGGACTGTCCATCTCACAAGAGGATGTCCGCTTGCACCAGGGCTGGATCCACGCCTGGGGCCGGCTCGGCCAAGGCGCCCAGTTCAGGGTCGTCCTGCCTCGCCGGGTGGATGTCGTCGTGACCCATTCGCCTATTCCCCTCGTCCCCTCGGACGCGGCCGAGGTGGAGGAGCCGGTCACATGACCAAGAAAATCCGATACCTGATGTGCGTTCTTCTCGTCTTGGCCCTGTCGGGTTGCGCGTCGATCCCCACCTCGGGTCCGGTCGAATCCCAGCCCCGCCGGACGGCCGACCAGGCACAGGGCGGGGTCACCATCGTGGCCAACCATCCTCCGAAAGGGGCTTCCGCGTCGATGATCATCCGCGGATTTCTGACCGCGATGGCCAGTTTCAACGAGACGACGGCCCGGGAGTATCTGACCGATCAGGCTGCCGCCACCTGGCAGCCCGACTCCCAGGTGCTCATCTACGCCTCCGCTTCCTCTCCGAGGGTCAACGGCAACCAGGTGACCATCTCCGCCCCCCTGATCGGCTACCTGGATGCCGACGGGTCGTTCTCCGGAGCCGAGGAGTCGGTGTGGAACCATGATTTCGGCATGGTCGTCCAGGACGGCGAGTTGCGCATCTCCAACCCTCCCCCCGGTGTGGCTCTGTCACAATACATGTTCTCTCAGAGCTACATGCGCATCGACACCTACTTCTTTCCCACCGCCGGGACCACCCTGGTTCCCGATCCGCGCTATGTCCCGCGCTGGGATTGGGACAGGACGACCGCAGCGCGCCTGGTGGTCAACGGCCCGTCCCAGTGGCTGCAGGGGATCGTGGACAATCCGCCCCAGCGCACAGTCTCGTGGGGAGGTGACCAGGTCTCCTTGTCCTCCCAGGGTACGGCCGATGTCCCCTTGTCGTGTCCGGGCGGTCTGGGGCGCGACGACGCCACCCACATGGCGATCGAGATCGCCGCGACGGTCAGGGACATGGTCGGGGTGAACCGGATTCGAGTGACCTGCGACGGGACACCAGTGCCTCTGACCGGTTCCGCGCCGGACTCGTCCCTGCCCGTCAGCGTCGCAGACGGCTACGCGTCGGTCCAAACCGGGTCCACGGAAGACCTGGCCATTGTCCAGGACAACGTCGTCGCCACCATGACCAGCCGCCAGTCCCTACCCGTCGACGGAGACTGGGGGACCACAGCGCGGACCATTCAGTCCCTGGCCGCCAGCCAGACCGGCCAACTGGCCGCAGTCTCGGCCGACTCGCTGTTGGTCGGCCCGGTCGGCAGCGATCCTCCCACAGCCGCTCTCAGTGCTCCGGGCCTTCTCAGACCGCAGTTCGACGCTCAGGGCAACATCTGGGCGGTCTCCTCGGCTCTGTCCGTAACGGCAGTCTCCGTGGTGACCCCGGCCGGTGTCGTCCCGGTCGACTCCTCGGCAGTGGCGTCGATGGACATCCGCGGCTTCCAGGTCTCACCCGACGGGCACCGGATCCTCTTGTGGCGACAGGTGGATCTCGGCGACGGCCCGCGGACCGAACTGGGCATCGCCCTGATCACCTACGACGGCGACACCCCATCCGCCATCATCTCCTGGAAGCCCATCCGCCTGATCTGGGAGGGCGCCCCGCTCCGGTCGGTCATCGATGTCGCCTGGCTGGGCCCGTCGTCCGTCCTGGTGCTCAGCGCAACCGGGGTCTACTTCGCCGACATCGACGGTTTGGAGATGGACTCCTGGGGCCTGCCCCAAGCCTGGACACCGGTGGAAATGTCCATTCATGCCACCGCATCCTCGCCCCAGATCGCCGTCCTGGACCAGAGCGGGACCGTCTGGTCCTACCAGAACGGCTACTGGTTCTCCGCCGGCGAAAACATTTCGTCGATCGCCTACGCACCGTGAGACGACAGAACATTTCCACCCTGTGAACCGTCATGGTGTCCGGCGTGAAGTTCACCGACGCCGCCATGGATCTCCTGGTACAGGGCAGTTGCCCCGGATGCGCCCGTCCCGGCCGGGGTGTTTGTGGGACGTGTGCGGCCACCATCATGGCGGGCCGGATCGGTCCGCGTACCCGGGAGGGCATCACCGTGCCCCTGTGGTCGGCGGGGGCGTACACCCAACCTTTGCCCCGCGTGATCTCCCAGGCCAAGGACCACCACCGCTGGGACAGTCTGGAGCTGCTGGGAAGACGCCTGGCCTTCGCGGTGGCCGCCCTGGCCGACGACCTGCGCCTGAGTGGACCAGGAGTTCTTGTGCCTTTCCCCTCCCAGCCCAAATCTGTGCGCCAGCGTGGCCTGGATATCACGCGCGTGCTGGCTGTCAGAGCGGCGCGTCACCTGCGCCTGGTCGGGTTGAATCTGTCAGTACGCCCGATCCTGGCCCACATCCGTGCCGTCCAAGACCAAGGAAACTTGACCACTGCTGACCGGGCAACCAACCTCGCTGGTTCTTTGCGTGTAACCCAGCCCCTGACCGGCTGTTGGCTGATCGTGGTCGACGACGTGGTCACCACGGGCGCCAGCCTGCGGGAGGCCCAACGTGCCTTGAACACTGCCGGTTGTCCGTCCGCCGGGCTCGCGACCATCGCCGCGACCGTACTGAAGAATTCCCACACACGCTGAACAACACGGGGCCGAAGATTACCTTTTCACCACTGCTCAGGCTAACGTAGGGGTATCCCGTCTGACGGGCCCCACTGAACAAGGAGGAACCATGGATGTCACCATCACCGGCCGCAGGATTCAGGTCACCGACAGTTTCCGCGAACAGGTCGCCAAGAAAATGGCAGAGCTAGATTCCCGTGTTGACAAGGTCATTCGTGCCGAAGTCCAGGCACAGGCGGAGCCCAGGGGATCGGGCGAGGCAGTACGGGTGGAGATCACCCTGATCGGCAAAGGACCGGTTGTGCGCGCCGAGGCGCTTGCCGAGGACAAGTCCCAGGCCTTCGACGAGGCCTTCGACCATCTGAAGACCCGGCTGCGCAAGGCACAGGACCGGCGCCGTACCCATCGCAATCTGCGCCGTGTCGGCTTCGTCGAGCAAACCGGCGAAGCAGCGCCGGTGCCTGCGCGCACCGAACCGAGTGTGGCGGTGAAGAAGGTCGGCGGTCTCGAAATCCAAGGCGACGGCCCCATGGTCGTACGCGAAAAGCTCTTCTGGTCAACACCACTGACCCTGGCCCAGGCCCTGGACGAGATGGAACTGGTCGGCCACGATTTCTTCCTCTACGTCGACGCCGACACGATGCTGCCGTCGGTGGTCTACCGCCGCAAGGCCTACGATTACGGCGTCATCCATCTGAAGGTGACCGAATAGGGCGCCCCGCCAGTCTGTCGTCGGCGGTCAGAGTGGGAAACCTGATCTGGAATCAGGCAGAATAGTCCTGATACCCGTGAGGGGATGCGTCGTCTTGGAGAGGATGAAGACCTATGTCCATTGCTATTGTCCGTATTGACGGGGACGATCAGGTACGGCAGGTGGTGGACGAGGGCTCGACTGGACTGGATCTGTTCGGTCAGGACCGTTCCGTCGTGGCCATGCGTCTGAACGGCACGACCGTCGATCTCGCCCATGGCCTGAGCGACGACGACCAGATCGAACCGGTGTCCGCGACCTGTGATGAGGGGTTGTCGATCATCCGCCACTCCGCCGCCCACGTGACGGCCCAGGCTCTGCAACAGATCTTCACCGATGCCAAGCTCGGCGTCGGCCCGCCCATCCAAGACGGCTTCTACTACGACTTCCGCGTCGATCCGCTCACCCCGGAGGACCTCAAGGCCATCGAGAAGGGCATGTCCCGGATCATCAAGGAGCGCCAGCGCTTCGTCCGCCGCGTCGTCAGCGAAGACGAGGCCCGCGCCGAGGAGGTCAACGAGCCGTACAAGCTGGAACTGATCGTCGACAAGGGAACAGCCCACACCGAAGAGGGTGCCTCGGTCGAGGTCGGGGGAGCGGAATTGACCATGTACGACAATGTCCGTCGCGACGGATCGGTCGCGTGGAAGGATCTCTGCCGTGGTCCCCATGTCCCCCACACGGGGTACATCCCGGCTGTCGCACTGACCAAAACCTCAGCGGCGTACTGGAGAGGCAACCAGAAGAACGACACCTTGCAGCGGGTCTATGGTACCGCGTGGGCCTCCAAGGAGGACCTGGTCGCCTATCAGACGCGCATGGAGGAGGCGGCCAAGCGCGATCACCGCAAACTCGGCACGGAACTGGACTTGTTCAGCTTCCCGGAGGAGATCGGGCCGGGGCTGTCGGTCTTCCATCCCAAGGGCGGGATCATCCGCATGGAGATGGAGCAGTACTCGCGCCAGCGCCACATCGAGGCCGGCTACAGCTTCGTCAGTACTCCCCATATCACCAAGGGACGTTTGTACGAGATTTCGCAGCACCTGTCGTGGTACGCCGACGCGATGTACCCGCCGATGCACCTGGACGAGGAACTCAACGAGGACGGGACTGTCCGCAAGCAGGGCCAGGACTACTACCTCAAACCGATGAACTGCCCGATGCACAACCTGATCTTCCGGTCGCGCCAACGTTCCTACCGGGAACTGCCGCTCAGGCTGTTCGAGTTCGGCACGGTCTACCGTTACGAGAAGTCCGGAGTCGTCCAGGGAATGCTGCGGGCGCGGGGCTTCACCCAGGACGACGCGCACATCTATTGCACCCGCGACCAGATGAAGGAGGAGTTGGCCTCCCTGCTCACTTTCGTTCTCGGCCTGCTGCGCGACTATGGTTTCAACGACTTTTATTTGGAGTTGTCGACCAAGAATCCCGAGAAGTTCGTCGGTGACGACAAGGCCTGGGAGGAGGCCACCGAGACCCTGCGCCAGGTG
>WRFP01000003.1 GCA_009778725.1 Propionibacteriaceae bacterium | reverse complement strand
CGAGCGAATCTTCGAACCCCACATCTTGCGACGTACGTCCAGTACGTGTACAAGATGCGGGGTCCGAATCTTCACCCGCCCAGCACGTCCTCGCTCGGAACAGCGTATTTCAGCACGCTCCTAGTGACAGGATTGCTGGCATGTTGTCCCGACAGCTGCGCTCAGTCGCCCAAGCTTTGGAGGACCTGTGTCCTGACGAGTCCATTTTGAGTGACGAAACGGTTCCCGGTCTGCTCGGTCATGTGCAACATGCATGGTCGTCGGGGAGTGCGCCCGACTCCGCACCAGGTCAGGATTGCCCCGCTTCGTGGGAACACCGCTTTGGCGAGACGCCTGGGAGCGTGCTGAAATACCATGTCCCGGCTGCGGCGCACCGGGCGAGCGAATCTTCGAACCCCACATCTTGCGACGTACGTCCAGTACGTGTACAAGATGCGGAGTCCGAATCTTCACCCGCCCAGCACGTCCTCGCTCGGAACAGCGTATGTCAGCACGCTCCTAGGGCCAGTGCCACCGCGCGTCCTGGGGTGGTGGATGAATCGGTCCAGATTCATTCCGGACCCGCGGACCAGCAGGCGGAGATCCTGTCCGAAGTGGTGGTGTCGTTGCTGGCCCGGGAGCCCAGTCTCGAACCCAGGGACATCCTGGTCCTGGTGCACCGGATGGAGAAAGACTTTCCCGTACTCGATGCCTATTTCAGGCCTGCCGACACCGACCTGGCCCATCCGCGGCACCGGATCCGGGCGTCCGTTTCGTCCGGGGCGCCTCCCGCGGGGACGGTCGCCGACCTGTTGGTCTTCCTGTGCGAGCTGGTTCAGTCCCGGGGCGGGGCAAACGATCTGGTGAGATTGTGCAGTTTTCCGGCTGTGATGGCTCACTTCGGTTTCGTGGACACCGACATCGACCGGTTGTCCTCGCTGATCTGGTCGTCCGGCATCCGCTGGGGGGTCAACCCGGCCCACCGCGCCAAGGAAGGAATGGAGGGCTTCCCGCAGAACACCTGGATGGCGGGGCTCGGGCGCATGGTCCTGGGCGTCGCGCTGAGCGAAGACGACCTCGCCTACCAGGGAACAGTCCTTCCTCTCGATGCTGTCGACTCCGACACTGTTCGCCTGATCGGAGCCCTCGGTCAGATCATCGCCCAGGTACGCACCTGCTGTGATCAGTGGAGTGTGCCCGCCGACCCAGGCACCTGGGTGAGCCGATTCCGGGAAACACTGGATTTCCTGACAGGCGAACAATGGCGGACCAGCGGTGTCGGCACGGCACTGTGGCAGCTGGGAGCAGACCAGTTTGTCAGTCTGGGTCTGACCGAAGCGGAAGCCTGGTTCCGTCAGGCCTGGAGCGGGCAGGCCTGGCGATCCTCTTTCCTCAACGGAGACCTCGCGATCACTTCCTGGTCAACAATGTCGCTGGTCCCCCACAAGGTCGTGATCCTGGTCGGACTGGACGCCGCTTCCTTCCCGGGCGCCTCACCAGCCGATGGTGACGACATTGCCCAGAACCAGCCGTGCCCACAAGAGGACTCCCGGGCCCACGACAGGCAGGTCTTCTACGATGCGCTGATGTCGGCCCGCGAGAGATTCATCGCCATCTGTATCGGTGTGGACTCCTTCACCGGGCAGCCTGTTCCCCTGCCCACCCCGGTCGCCGATCTGATCACCGCGTGCGCCGACATCGCGGCTCGCGAAACGGTCGAGCAGGTCCTTGTTCACAGCCATGTGCCCCCACCTGTCCCCCAGCCAGCCTGGTCGCCACCCCAGACCATCCGAGTTCTGGAATCGCCTTCGAGCCTGGTCGATCACGTTGAGGTCGAGGACCTGTGCGAGGTCTTTGCCAACCCCGCCTCTGCTTGGGTGAAACGCAAAACCGGTGTGACGGCCTCGACCCTCAAGCCGGCCGATCCCTGGCCTGCGACCTTGCCGGTGACATTGTCAGCCCTTGAAAAGTGGCAGATCACGAATCGCATGATCCATCTGCTCCGGGCTGGAAAACCCCAACAGGACATCCTGCAAGCCGAGCTTCGCCGCGGCACGTTGCCTCCAGCCGCCGCCGGGGTAACTCTGGCGCACGAGTGCATGGTCCAAGCTACCGGGATCCTCCATCAGGCCCAGCCGATCCTGGAACAGGAATTGACCTGGCGTACTGTCGACCTGTCTGGGCAGGGACTCCCACGTCTGACCGGACAAATCGGGGTGCGGGGCAATGTCGTCCTCGACCTCCTGGCCGGCAGGGTCCAGCCGCGACACCAGATCGCAGCCTGGGTACGCATCCTCAGCCTGCAGGTCGCGTACCCGGCAACGATCTTCAGGTCGGTGCTGGCCTCAGGCAGGGGGACGGTGGTCCTGACAGCTCCGGACGCACACGAGGCTGAAAGACATCTGACCGTATTACGCCGGGTCTTTCAGAAAGGACTCATCTCACCCTTGCCACTGCCCTCGACCCCATCCGCGTCGGCGGCCCGGATGCTGGTGCGCGACCTCGATCCGGCCGACGGCCCGGTCTTTCGGCAACTGGACACCGAGTGGGACCAGGACCCCTGCTGGGCACTGATCTGGCCCACACCTGCCGACATGTTCCGCCAACCACCCGAGCCGGACGAAACCGGGCCCGGCCTGGATACGACGAGCCGCTTCCTGGCCCTGTCGCGCCTGGTCTATGGGCCCCTGGTGTCTGCAGGGGGTCTGTCATGACGACCAAGGATTCCCTGCCCGGCCCGGGCGAAACTGTCGTGATCGAAGCCAGTGCCGGCACAGGAAAGACGTGGACCATTGCCGATATGGTCTCCCGGTTTGTCGCCGAAGCCGGGACTGACATCTGTCAGATCGCCGTCGTCACCTTCTCGGCGTCCGCGGCCGCAGAGGTCAGGTCCCGAACGGAGTCGCGCCTGCGCCACTTCCGGGCGATCCTGGCCTCACCGGTCCCACCGGACCAGGACCCGTCCGGCGGTCATGTGTGGCCGTGCGACCCGCAGGAGCGGCAGATCCGGCTGGCTCGCGTCGACACGGCGCTCAACGACTTCGACCTGGCGCCCATCATGACCACCCATGGGTTTTGCGACCACCTGTTGGCACGGCTCGGCATCCTGGCCGACCATGACCCCTCCGATCAGTTGGCCACCGACTTGTCGCAGGTGAGCGCCGATGTGACCTCGGACACCTACCTGCGTCTGCGCCAGACCAGTCACCCGGGGTTTTCCTATGACCAGGCCCTGGCCTGGACCCGGGCGGCAATCTTCGCCCCCGATGCCAACATCGCGCCCGCCGACACCGATCAGGCCCGCTTCGTCGAGGATGTCCGAGACTGCATTGAACGGACCAAGAGGCGGGCGGGGCTGTACACCTTCGACGACATGTTGGTGCGCTGCCGTGATGCTCTGTGCGACCGGGCCACCGCCGGGCAGGCGCGTGCCCGCCTGTCCGGCAGCTTTCCGGTCGTGTTGGTCGATGAGTTCCAGGACACTGACGTTGTCCAGTGGCAGATCCTCCAGTCCGGCTTCGTGGGGGCCTCCACCGTCGTCCTGATCGGCGATCCCAAACAGTCGATCTATGGGTTCCGGGGCGCCGATGTCCGCGCCTACCTGGCGGCAACGACTTTTGCCAAGGTGACCAGTCTGCGCACCAACCACCGCAGCTCTGCGGCCGTTGTCGAGGCGGTGTCCGGCTTGATGAATGGCGCCGAATTGGGAGATCCCGGCATCCGGGTGACACCGGTGGACACCTCTGATGACACGCCAAGCCTCATGTGTGGGCCGTCGGCCCCATGGCGGCATCCTTTCCGCCTGCGCATGCCCGCCAACCCCCATCCGTTGGCCGCGGAGCAGGCCCGGACGCTGATCGACCTGGACCTGGTCGACGATCTTGTCCGTCTGCTCACCGAGGCGCCGGAGTACCGTCAGGACCCGGGCAGCGAACCCCGCCCCCTGGGTCCCAGCGACGTCGCCATCATTGTGGCGACCAATGCACGCGGCGCCAGCCTGGCGGACCGGCTGCACCAGGCTGGAGTGCCCGCTGTGTTCACCGGTACGGGTTCGGTGCTGTCCACTGCAGCCGCCCGGGACTGGCTGACGCTGCTGCACGCCTTGCACTCAGGCACCCCTGCGCGGATTCGTGCCGCCAGTCTGACCAGTCTGATCGGCTGGGATCTAGGCCGTCTCATCCACGCCGACACCGAAGAAATCTCCCGTCTGACCGCTTTGACGCGTTGGCTGGGATCCTTGCTGTCCCGGCATGGCCCGATGGCTGTCCTCGAAGGCCTGGCCGACCAGACTGACCTGGTGTCGCGGCTGGCGGCTTCGCCACACGGCGAGCGGACCTGGACAGATCTCAGACATGTCGGTCATCTACTCGCTCAGCCACACCCGCCTGGAGTCAGCCCCGCCGAGTGGTTGGAAGCCGCATACATTTCGGGTTCTGGGGTGGACGACAACACCCGGCCATGGCCCACCCATGGCGACGCTGTCCGCATCCTGACCGTCCACCAGGCCAAGGGCCTGCAATTTCCTGTGGTTTATCTTCCGCAACTCGCAGATCGGTACGTCTTCACACCTCAACCGGGACAACCCTGCGTCGTCCACGACGACACCGGATCACGCGTCGTCGACCTGGGCTTAACGCCCTCCTCCCGTAGCATGCAGGTCCTCCAAGACGATGATTCGGGAGAGTCGCTGAGGGCCTGTTACGTGGCGCTGACCCGGGCCACCACCCATCTGACCACCTGGTGGGTTCCGACAAGCCGCAACACACAGTCATCTCCCCTCCACCGGCTGTTGTTCCGCGACGGTGACGCTCCTGCGGCGCACATCAGCTTGTCAGGATGCGATCCCCGACGGTCGGGGATCACCTCGATCCAGGTCGAGACCATGCCAGACGAGATTCAGCCAGTACGATGGTCCGGCTTCCGTACTGGCCAGGGGCACGGCACCGGGGGTGCTCCGCCTGAGATCAGTAGGCCTGGGATCAGTCCGCCTGATCGCGCGACTGTCGCCGACACGGTGGGGACAACTCCACTGCACTGTTCCGACACGCCGTCGGCGATCGTCTCCCGGCTCGGCCGCCCGATCGATCAGTCCTGGCGGCGTACATCGTTCTCTGCTCTGACAGCCGAGGCCCACCTGTTCATCCCCGAGACCGACGAACCCGACACCAGCGGGGAAACGCCCGCACTCGCGTCTGACTCAGTCGACTTGGCAGACCCAGTCCACTCACCGGACTCAGTCCACTTGGCAGACCCAGTCCACTCGCCGAACTCAGTCCACTCGCCGAACTCAGCCGTCCTCACCGACGAGTCGTCACCCACGGACACGGCCCCGTCATCGCAGGCTGCCCAGGCCACCGACTCGCTCGATCCGCCAGACCTGCTCCACCCCCACGATGTCGTGCCCCATCCCGACCAGACTCAGGCCGCGGATGCTGCTCGCGTCAGTGACGACGCACTGGACCAGCTGTCGCCCATGGCCGATCTGCCAGGCGGAGTCGAATTCGGCAGTTTGGTGCACTCCATCTTCGAGTACTCCGATCCTGCACAGTCCGACTTGACACCGTTGATCGCGCAGACCATGCGCCGTACTGGATTCACTGGTTTTTCCCCCGAAACCCTGGGCCAAGCCCTGATTCCCGGGCTGACAACCCCCTTGGGCCCCATCGCCGACAACCTCAGCTTGTCCGAAATCCCTGTGTGCGACCGCTTGGCCGAAATGTCTTTCGAAATACCCTTGTCTCACGGCGCCCAGGCCGCCAACCGTGACTCGATCGCCCGCTTGCTGGCTGAGCACATTGCGGACAAGGATCCCCTGGCTGGATATCCCGATCGTTTGGCGGGGTCCGCCGTTGAGGCCGGCGACCTGCGCGGCTATTTGAGCGGCTCGATCGACGCCGTGCTGCGGATCCAGGACCGGTACGTCATCGTGGACTACAAGACCAACCGGCTCGGACTACCTGGCAGCCCGCTGACCCTGCGGCACTACACCCTGGCGTCGATGGCAACTGCCATGATGTCTTCCCACTACCCCCTCCAAGCCCTCATCTACTCGGTGGCGCTGCACAGGTTCCTGCGCTGGAGACTGCCGGACTACGATCCGGCCCGGCATCTGGGAGGAATCGCTTATCTGTTCGTACGCGGAATGGCCGGACCGGGCACGCCCATCAGCCACGGCACCCCCTGCGGAGTTTTCCCCTGGAGACCAACGCCCCAGTTGGTCCAAGACCTGTCCGACCTGCTCTCAGGGGTGGCACGATGACTCTGCTGGAACGTGTCGAAGCCTCCGGACTGGTCACCGCCTCGACGGCCCGGCTGGCCCGCCATCTGGGATACCTCTACGGTGAAGACCGAGAGCCCGTCATCGTGGCGGCCGCCTGCGCGATCGCCGCACTGTCGGCCGGGTCGGTCTGTTTCAACCTCGACCAGGCCGGCGACCGCCTCCCAGATGCCGACCCGCTCGTCGGCATCGGCTGGCCCGAGACTGAAGACTGGGTCGGCGTACTGCGGTCATCCCCGATGGTATCGATGGATCTGGCGGCGCGAGATCGTCCCCTGACGCTCGACCAGCAGTCGGTGTACCTGACCCGGTACTGGGCAGAACAAGACAGGATTGTCGACCGCGTACGGGCCCGGCTGCAGCAACCCCCACCGCCACCAGTTGAGCAAGCCCGTCTCGACCTCTTCTTCGAGCCAGACTCCCCGCACCGGCAGGCTGCCACCATGGTCGCCACCTCTCGTCTCGCGGTCATTGCCGGGGGCCCCGGCACGGGCAAGACCACAGCGGTGGCCCGGATCCTCGCTGCCTTGTCACCGCCAGCTTCCCCATCCGTAGACCCGAGTCCACCGATCCATGCCTGCTGCGCGACACCAGCCAGCCGTACATCCGGGTTGAAAGTGATTCTCACCGCCCCCACCGGCCGGGCGGCGGCACGCTTGGAGCAGGCGGTACGTGAAGGTCTGGCACAGTGCCCCTGCCAAGATTTCGCCGTCTCCTACACCTCGGGAACCCTCCACCGTGTCCTGGGTCTCAAACCATGGGGCGGGTCTGTGTTCGACGCCACCCATCCCCTGTCCGCCGACGTGGTGGTGGTCGATGAGGCGTCGATGCTGTCCCTGCACCTGATGGCCCTGCTGCTCGACGCAATCGGCAAGTCGACCCGTCTGATTCTGGTGGGTGACCCCGACCAACTGGCCTCCGTCGACGCGGGCGCTGTCCTGGCAGACATCGTCGACGCGAGCCCGGTGGTGCCGGTCACCCGCCTGAGGCACACCTTCCGTTTCTCAGGAGCCATCGCGGCCCTGGCTGAAGCGATCCGGCGCGGGGAAGCTGAACAGGCGCTGTCCGTCCTGGAGCAGGGCAGCGACCAGATCGACTGGATTCCGGTCGATCTGGAATCCCAGGAATTTTCCCCGGACGCCCTGACAAGCTTGCGTCGCGACATCACCGGGCAAGGACTGGCCCTCAGCCAAGCAGCATTGGCAGGCAATGTCCCAGATGCTCTGAACGTCCTGGGGTCCCACCGGCTCCTGCTGGCACACCGGCACGGAATCAGCGGGGTCAGCCACTGGACCGCCATCGTCAGGCAATGGTTGTCCCGCGATCTGGGAACCAGCGCCGCCGCCGACCGCTGGCACCCCGGAATGCCCCTTCTGATCACGCGCAACGACGACCTGCTGAACATTCACAATGGCGATTGCGGGGTCATTGTGTCGGGGGATCAGGGGCTGCTCCTGGCCGTCGACGATGGAACCGGCACGCGACTGATCAGCCCGGGAATGATCCAGTCCTGGGAGCCGTTGTACGCGTCGACGATTCACAAAGCCCAGGGCAGCCAGTACGAGACGGTCAGCCTGATCCTGCCCGTCGCCTCAACTGCCCTGCTCACCCGGGAGTTGTTCTACACGGCGGTGACCAGGGCGACGACGCGGTTGCGCGTGATCGGAAGCCGAGAAGCGGTGATCAGTGCCGTGGAATCCCCTGCGCTGAGGGCATCAGGGCTGGCCGCCCAGCTCATCGGCCTGGCCGTACCACTGCATGATCAGCCGGTAGGCGATGGACGCGGGGGTGGGCAACACGACCTGTCCTGACTGGACGGCTGCCCGCAACCCGGACCGGTCGAACCACTCGGCGTGGGTGATCTCGGTCCCATCGGGTTGGAATTCGCCAGTCACACTGACGGCCGTGAAACCGACCATCAGCGAATGCGGCATCGGCCAGGGCTGGCTTCCGGCATAGCGGACATCGGCCACCGTCACATTGACTTCTTCGGCCATTTCCCGGCACACCGTCTGTTCCAGGGACTCTCCCGCCTCGGCGAACCCGGCAAAGATCGAATATCTGTTGTCTTCCCAGCCCGCGTGGTGGCCTAACAAGAGCCGGTCCCCGGTGTCGGTGATGGCGACGATGATCGCCGGATCTGTGCGCGGGAACAGGGGCGTCTCACAGTGGTCGCAGAACCGGGAGCGCCCCAGGTCATCGACTCGGGTCAGGCCCCCGCAGCGCGGGCAGAAACGATTGGTGGCGTGGTACTGGGTCAGGCTGACCGCTCTGACGGCAAGTTCGACCTCGACTTCGGGTAACCGCGTCAGCGCATGGCGCAGATTGATCTGACTCGGGATCAGCCTACCGGCCGTGAAGATCATCGTCTGGTCCACCCGCCCGAGATAGAAGTGACGGTTCGGCTCATAGAGCACACCGGTCGAAGACCTGCTGGCCAGATGAGTCCGGCCGGTCTCGTCCAGCCGTACGGCCACACCGGAGTCCGCACTCACGTCCAGGAGCCGGACACCGCCGGCTTCCCACACGCGAGGCCACTCCGGATCGACAGAAAAATCAATATGACTTGCTGCTTCCCACATGGTCATGCGCCCTAGTCTAGAGTTCCAGGAGACGGACAACCTCAGGTATCGACTCCTGGGAGTCTGCTTGGGAATCTGTCCACCACTGCCTGCCCTCCCACCCTACGACCGGATGAAGACGGGACAATTCCCGATCTTGTGACGTGTCGCAGGTTATCACGGGCCGGGCTCAGCCCGAATGCACCGATTGCTGGCGTCGCGAGCGACACTGTGGGGGTGCGATGGGTCGGCGGGTGGCGTGAAGGCAGACTGGACGTCTGGTGAGCGCCGACCGACGAGCCAGCGTGCCTCCACAGGGTCGCGCAGCAGCCATGAATCGGTGCATCCGGGCTCAGCTACGTTCACCGGCACATCACTGGTCTGGGCCGTCATGACACCAGCGAGGATGTCGTCGATCTGAGCTGCGACTGCCACCTCCTGGAAGACACCGGTCGCCGCGTAGTAGAAACCTGCGGCGACCTCGTCGTCACTGAGGTGGGCGGCTGCGGCCCAGGCCCGGGCGTACACGGCCAACTGGGTGGGACTGCCCTGGCTTGTCCCGGTTTTCCAGTCGACGATCAGGACCTTCTTGCCCTGGGGGACCAGGCCGGGGTTGTCCTCGGCCCGGAAAACCGCGTCGATCCGGCCGGAGACCGGATGCCCGCCGACCGTCGTCATGAAGTCCTGTTCGATGACCGCGGGATGGGCCGCGGCGAAGGAGCTGTCCAAGAAGTGTTGCTGCGCTGTGGCGAGCGCTCCGGATCGGTCGGGTGCGTCGTCCCCGACCTGCAGCAGGGGCGATGACGTGTAGTACTGCTCGACCCAGGCATGGAAGCGCGATCCGGTGTCAGTACGCCGGGAGGGTGGGTGGGGCAAGGGACGGGCCAGCCGGGCCGCGAACTCCGCCGGACTGTCGCCGATACGGACCAGTTGCGAGGTTGACAAAGGGGTCGGGACAACGACATCCACGACCTTCGCAGTGGTCGCACGCCGCTCCAGCCAAGAGATACGCTCGTCCCACTCAGCGATTTCGGACTCAGCCCGAATCCACCGATCGCTTGCGTCGCGGGCGACACTGTGCCGGTGCGATGGGTCGGCGGGTGGCGTGAAGGCAGACTGGACGTCTGTGGAGCGACGCCCGACGAGCCAGCGTGCCTCCACAGGGTCGTGGAGCAGCAATGGATCGGTGGATTCGGGCTCAGCCCGGTCGGGAAGCTCGCCGCAGTTCCAGGTGGACACACCGTGCGTGGCCCGCAGGACAGCTACTGCGCTTTCCTGCCATCGTGGGTCGTCGGCAGGCTCCAGGGGGGTACCTGAGGAACCTGGAGAACCTGGAGAACCTGGAGCCCTGGAGTCCTCCTCACGGACATCCGAGCCGTCGAGCAAGCTCACTTCGCCCAGGTGCAGCCCGGCGATCGTGGTGATGTAGCGCGACAGGTCCCGGGGCCGGACTGAGGCCGGGCTTCGCCGGTGAGCGGTGATCACCAGACGGCGCCTGGCCCGGGTGAGGCCCACATAGGCCAACCTGTCCTCACTGAGATTCAAGGCCTGTTTCAACTCCTCTTTGAATCCGGCCAAGCCCTTGTTGGTCACCTGGCCGAGTTGCGGCATGGCAGCAGCGTCCGAACGCAGGGCCGTGGGCAACCCGGCCGGTGAGGTCAAGGGGTTGTCGGTGACCCTGTCTTGGGGAAAGACCCTGTCCACCAGGCACGGCAGATAGACACAGTCCCATTCCAGGCCTTTGGCCCGATGGATGGTCATGACCGTCACCGCGTCGGGCCTGGTCGGCGCTGCCTGGGTCAGACCGACTCCGAACTCCTCCTCAGCCCGAAGGTAAGCTGCCAGGGCCGACAAGGAGGTGTCGGGCCTGGTCGCGGCGAAATCCGCGACGTGTGACAGGAATTGCCTCAGGTGGGGTCCACACCCGGCCTGGCTGGCGTAGATCTCGGTGTCGAGACCGATCTGGGACACGATGCGTCTGACATGGTCCACCACCGTGCCGTGGTGTGTCCCCAAGAGATTCAGGTCTGCTTTCAACCGTTGCAGTGCCCATCGCGCCCCCAGGCTGAGCCGTGGTACCCCGAATCCACCGATCGCTGGCGTCGCGAGCGACACGGTGCCGGTGCGATGGGTCGGCGGGTGGCGTGAGGGCAGACTGGACGTCTGTGGAGCGCCGACCGACGAGTCAGCGTGCCTCCACCCGGTCGCGTCGTAGTCATGGATCGGTGGACTCGGGGTAACCCAGGACTCGTCGCCGGCGTCCAGGACGGCGTCCACCAGCCGTACCTCCTGGTCTAGACCACCTCTGACCAGCGCCAGGTCACGCGCCCGCCTGGCCACCAGGCCCAGGTCCTGGGCACCCAGGCGGAACCGGGGGCCACCCAGAATCTCCACGATCTCGGGGTTCGACGCCGGATCCGTGATCAGCTTGATCATCGCGTAGACCTGCGACACCGCTTCGATGCCCAGCAAACCGCCCATGTCCTGGATCGCCACGGGAATCCCCCGCCGCTCACAGGCCCGCACGATCGGGCCGATCTCGCGGTTGCGGCGCAGCAAGACGGCAGCCTGCCCCCACCCGGTGATGATGCCAGTACGCACAGCATCCGCCAGCGACTCAGCGACCCCGTCGGCTTCCTCGTCGGCAGTTTCGAATTGACGGACAACGACCTCAGCGGCAACTGCCTGTGCGCTGGCGACCAGTGGCAAGGCTCGTTGCCCGGCCACCAGGGGGTCGGCCCGGACATCAGCTGCCACCGCATTGGCCGCTGCCAGGATGGATTCGCCCGAACGCCGGTTGACACTCAAGACGTACGTGCTTCGATCCGCCGACCCGAATGAATCATGGAAAGAGTAAATGTTGTCCACGGCCGCTCCCCGCCAGGTGTAGATGGCCTGGCACGGGTCGCCCACCGCCGTGACGGGGTAGCCCTCCACGCCCGCCTCGGTTCCGAACAGGCGGCTGAGCAGATGAGCCTGGGCCGGGGACGTGTCCTGATACTCATCCACGATGACCAGGCCGTACTGTTGTCTGAGCGCAGCCCCGACCTCGGGCAAGTCCGCTGCGAGCCGGACGGCGATCGCCATCTGGTCGGAGAACTCCACCAGTGAGTGGCGGGCTTTGAGGTCGCGATAGGCCTGGCTGAGACGCAACAGATCCAACCGCTCTCGAGCGGTCTGCTCGGCGTCGGTGATGCTGACGTACGGCAAACCCCGGTACAACGGCGCCTGTTCGAGGTCACCGATGAAGCTGGCGGTGTAATCCTCGATCGACTGATCGGGGACGAGGTGGGATTGGATCGACTCCTCCAGTTTCAACATGCCTGCAATGATCGTTGATAGTGCCTTGTCAGCCAGGGTCCCAGGCGGCTCAGACAAAGTACGAACGACCTGGTCGGCCAGGATGTGGCGTTCGGCACCGGTCAGAACTCTCGTCGATGAGCTGACCCCCATCCAGGCCCCGAACTCGGACACCAGGCGGGAGGCGAAGGCGTCATAGGTGGAGATGCGCGGATAGGCGTCGTCGGCTCCCACCAATTCCAGTCCTGCCCGTACTCGTGAGGACAGTTCCTGGGCGGCCTTGCGGGTGAAGGTCAGGCCGAGGACCCGTTCAGGGGCGACCTCAGCCCTGCCGACGAGCCAGACCACGCGAGCCGCCATGACTGTCGTCTTGCCGGTTCCGGCCCCGGCGATGATCACCGAAGGAGCCATCGGCGCCGTGATCGCCTCGATCTGCTCGTCGGAGAACGGGATGCCCATGACCTGGCACAGGTCGTCGGGCGTGGTCAGTGCCGGTCTCATGATCGCACCCGCCCCTCAGCCGCGATCGGGCATCCGTGGGTGAAGGAGCAAGTACGGCAGTCAGGACCGGCGACTGGAGAGTAATCCCCACTTCTGACGATGGAGGCCGCGATTGCGACACGGTGGTGGACCCAGGTCGGGTACTGTCGTGGATCTCGGATCCCCTCGGCGAGGTGCGTGCTCAAAATGGGCATCACCGGTTCGTCACCCAGGTGCGGGACCTGCTGCAAGGATTCCTGGGCGAGAACTTTGGGAAGACGGGATCCCTTGCCGGCCTCCTTGCTCAGATAGACCAGTTCCGCCCCCGCCACAGCGCTGTGTTCTGAGTCCACGACAACCAATCCTCCCGCCAGGGCCGCCAACTGGTACAACCCCAGTTGGATGTTGGCGGCAGCCTGTGCCCTGGTCGGAAGCTGCTGGCCGGTCTTGAAGTCGACGATCCACACCCGTGAGGCGTCGTCGCGTTCCACCGTGTCGATCCGGCCCTGGACCCGCACCGGACCCCCCGACACCAGATCCACAGCCACACTGGCCTCCCGGGCCAGAACTTCCCGGGACCGGGCCCGGTTCAGCGCATCGAAGCGCTCCAGACACAAGCACGCTTGGTCGAATTCAGTACGTCGCATCCACTCGGCAGGGAACTCGATCTCGTCCCACCTGGCCCGCAGATTCTCGACCATCTGCTCCAGCCCAGCATCGGGGTCCTGGATCAGCGCATGCAGTGCCGACCCGATCCGCGTCCTGGCGGACTGCGGCCGGTCGGCCAGAGCCTGGTGAGACAAGAACCATCGTCTGGGACAGGCCAACAAGGACTCCACCTGGCTGGCTGACAAGGTGACTGGCTGCGGGCTAAGAGCCGAATCGGACACATGGCCGGGACCAGAATCCGCACCGATCAACCTATCCACACCGATCGGGAGTCCCAGGTCTACCCTCAGCGATGGATCGATCCCCCACCACTCGCGTGGGTCGCAACCGGGGAAGACCGGGGACTGGCTCAGACGGGCCAGACGGTCGCAGGCGGCTTGCCTCAATCCCGGATCAGCCGTCTCGTCTGCCGCAACATACCGCAGGCGGCCCACGACTTCCGATGCCGACATCCATTCGGCTGGTGGGCTGGAGTCCAGCCGTCTGGTTTCGGCCACGATCTGGTCGAAGAACGACGACGGGCAGCGTTCCCCATCATCGACGGCCGTGACCACCAGACGATGACTGGCACTGGAGCATGCCGCGTAAAGCAGTTTGCGCTCCGCCACCACGATCTCCCGGTCATCCATGGACGCCGGAACTAATCCATTGACCGAAACCATGGGAGGCGGTGGTGGGTCCAAGGGCCAGACCCCTTCTTCCACTCCGGCCACGACGACAACAGACCATGTCCTACCCTTGGCCCGATGAGCGGTCGTCAGTCGTACGGCCGAGGCGGTCCACGACGATGAACGCGGCAGGTCTTCGGGTATTTCCTGGTTGGCAACCGCCTCAAGTAATGCGTGTGTCCCCTTGTCAGCCGGAAGGTCCGAGAAGGCTGACGCCACCGTGAACAACTCCATGACAGCGTCGAGCCCGTGATGGGCCCGCAAGGCTTCGGGACCCGACCCCTCGGCTTCGGCCATCAGGGTCTCCTGGAGTCCCGATTCTTTCCACACCTGCCACAACACATCCGCGACCCGCTGGCCCGTGGGAGCCTGCCTCACCGTGCCTTCGTCACGGTCACACCTGAATCCACCGATTGCTGGCGTCGCGCAGCAGCCATGGATCGGTGCATTCGGGTCAAGCCTGCCACCGCCGTCACCATGACCAGCACCCCCAGATCCGCCCTGGCTCTCCTCACGACCAAGATCCTGGTTCGAGTCACCGGCCTGGTTTTCGCCACTGTCGAGATACCCACTCTCCTCCTCAACTCCGGCAGCGTCCTGGACGCTCAGCTTGACCAGGTCCAACAACCAGGTGACGATCGGCTCCCGGCTCAACTGGATCTCATCACCGGAGACCACGACCGGCACACCGGCCTGTTCACAGGCCAGGGCGTAGCGCGAGAACTGACTGGTCTTGCGCACCAGGATCGCCATGTCTTCAAACGCCACCTCGTCGAGCACATGGGCGTGGCGCAAGATTCGGGCGATCTGATCCGCCTCCGCCACACCGTCACTGACAAGGAGTCTGATCACCTCACCCTCACAGTCGGGCACAGGGCTCCGGTACCTCGTCAGGTCCGCCACATCGATTCCCGCCGGAAGCGGAATACGCCGTCTGAACTGGGAACAGGCCAGGTCGACCTGAGCCGCGACCCGATGCCCCTGCGCTAAAACGACAACACGAGTGTCCAGTCCCCGCCCCGACCACTGTTGCAGCATCTCTCCCGCCGACCGCGGCCGGGCGCCCCGGAATCCATAGACCTGCGCATCCGGATCCGCTGCCAGAATCGTCGGCACCGATGCGTCGACCAAGGCGTCGAGGACCTCGATCTGGGCCGCATCCATGTCCTCCACGCCGTCCACCACGACCATGCAGCCCGGCGGACTGACCTCGGCGCGTACTGACTCTTGCCTCAACAGCCCCGCTGCCCGGACCAGGATTTCTGGATAATCCAGCTTGGCCGACATCCCGAGAACGTCGAGATACTCCTGGAAGAACCGGCCCAGACTGACCCAATCGTCGCGCTGGGCCTCAGTCCCTTGGGCCACCACATCCTGGCCGGACAACCCCGCGCGCTGACAAGCAGCCACCGCCTCACGAACACTGGCCGCGAACTGCACCGTCCTCCTGGCCAATCTGAACCGCTCGGGCCAGGCATCGGCCGGCTGCCCCAGGACGAGGTCGCGGATATAACTGTCCTGGCGTGCGGCAGACAGGACAGCTGGAACCTGCCCCGGCTCGGCGTACGTCTGCACCACCGACTGGCAGAAACTGTAGAAGGTCGTCACCGCCAGCCGTCCCACCAGCTCAGGCGCCCGGACACCGGCCTTCGCCCGCACCTCCAACCGGGCCGGCCTCGACCCGGCCAGGAAGATCACCCGCGACGCCCCTGCTTCCAAAGCCCCCACCGACGCCTCGACCAGCGCCGTGGTCTTGCCTGTGCGCGGTCCCCCCAGGACCAGCGTCACCCCACGACGGTGCCCGGCGACCTGGAGTTGGGCAGCGTCGAGCACACGGTCCTTGTCGAAGGACTGCCTCACCAGCCGGTACGAAATCGTCATATTCCTATTCCACCACGGCCCTCGGACAAAAAATGTCTCACCCGAGGGATTCACCGGTTTTCGCTGTGCCGACACCGCCGCAGGGAAAATTGCTGTTTCGGGCTGCACCGAATCCACCGATTGCTGGCGTCGCGAGCGACACTGTGCCGGTGCGATGGGTCGGCGGGTGGCGTGAAGGCAGACTGGACGTCTGTGGAGCGACGCCCGACGAGCCAGCGTGCCGCCACAGGGTCGCGCAGCAGCCATGAATCGGTGGATTCGGGGCTACCCTGAATCATCACCCATTCATCGACGCCTGACGAACTGACTACCGTGTCTCAGCGTCGAGCCGGTACATTTAGAGGGACGACTCGCGATGGAGGAATCTATGTCTGACTTAGCAGCACCCCAAGCCGCTGCGACAACTCCGCCTGCCATGGCGGCCCAGCCCGCACCCGCCATGCAGACCCTGGCACCACCTGCTCCCCCAGCCCAAGCGGGGGGAATCCTGACTCTGGAAGCGCCCGATCCGATGCCGATCGTGGCCACGACCCAGGCTCCGGCGATGGCCCCCCAGGTCGAGGCGTCGCAGGTGCCCATCCTGGACGACAAGGTTGCTTCATTCATGACGCAGATCGACCAGGCCCAGACCAAGTCCCCCGAGTTCGCCGCCCAGGCGGACGCAGTACGGGCGATGGGCGACACCGACATCCAGAAAGCCGCCGAAACCTCGAACCGCCTGCTGTCCGCCCCTGTCAAGGCGATGCGCGAGGGTGGACTGGCCCAGGCTTCGACGGTCGGCAAGACCTTGATGGACCTCCGCCGTACTGTGGAAGACCTCGACCCCCACCAAGACACCGGTTTCACCAAAAAGCTGTTCGGCGTCCTCCCTCTGGGGCGCAACGTCCAGGACTATTTCCGCAAATATCAGTCCTCCCAGGACCATCTCAACGCCATCCTGCACGCCCTGCGCTCAGGCCAGGACGAGTTGACCAGGGACAATGTCGCTCTCAACATGGAAAAGCAGAACCTGTGGCAGACCATGGGCCGGCTCAACCAGTACGTCTACATCGCCGAGCACCTCGACACCCAGCTGACCGCACGGGTGGCCGAACTGACCGCCACCGATCCGGCCCGGGCCCAGGCGCTGAGCCAGGACGTCCTTTTCTATGTACGCCAAAAGCACCAGGACCTGCTGACACAACTGGCCGTCTCGATCCAGAACTACCTCAGCATCGACATCATCATCAAGAACAACATCGAGTTGATCAAGGGTGTTGATCGCGCTTCCACCACCACCGTGGCAGCCCTCAGGACGGCCGTCATCGTGGCCTCGGCCCTCGGCAATCAGAAGCTCGTCCTCGACCAGATCACAGCCCTCAACAGCACGACTTCCGCCCTGATCCAGCGGACGTCGGAGATGCTCAAGGACAACTCGGCCGCCATCCAGGAGCAGGCCGCGTCGTCGAGCATCGGCCTGCCCCAATTGCAAGAGGCGTTCAAGAACATCTATGAGACGATGGATTCCATCGACGCCTTCAAGGCCAAGGCACTGACCAATATGTCTCAGACGATCTCGGTGTTGGAGCAGGAGGTGGCCAAGTCCCGCAGTTATCTGGACCGGGTCCAGAACCAGCCTGCCGCCGCCATCGACAACCGTCTCAACGTCGATCTGAAAGCCTGACAGGAGTCCAGGTGGGTCTTTTCGATTGGTTCCGCGACGAACAGGAGACGGGGGCTCCTCTCACTCCAGCCGCTCCCACGGAAACTGATATTTCCTCGGCCTTGGATCACATGGATGCCAAAGTGGTCTCGGCCGGGCTGTCCACGGCAGTCATCGCCCGGGTCAGGAGGATCAGCAAGCGGCTCCGGGAAACGCTTCCACGAATGAGCAATGCCGGGTTGGCATCGGCCGACCAGTACTCCCTGATCGCCACGGCCACCAGCTACCTGCCCCAAACCGTGGGCAGTTACGTACGTCTGCCCCGCGATTGGGCCGACACCCGTCCCGTCGACGAGGGCCGCTCCTCCCTGCTCGTCCTGATCGACCAACTGGACCTCCTGGCCGCCACCGTGGACAAGATCTATGACGCCGTCCTGGCCAAGGACGCCGAAGCTCTGGTCGTCCACGGCCGCTTCCTGGCCGAGAAATTCTCCCCGGGCCGGGTCATCCTCAGACCAGTCAGCGCTGTCAAACCGACCACACCTGGTTCCACGCTCGATCTGGGATGACCATGAACCAGGAACCGACCGAACAAGAATTGATGGCCGAATTCACCCGCCAGGCCCCCGACGTCTTGGGGCAGGTGATGGCTAAATTGCGGGCTGTCACCGCGCAACAGGGCCAGGCGATCCGCGACCTGGGCACCACCGGTCCCTTCGACCTGACCGGCCTGGACCCCCACGGACCCGGCGCCTTCCCGCTGCTTCCCACACCCGGCCAGTACGGCCCACCTCCCGCCCCTCAGGCGGGCACGAGCGCAGCACCCGGCGTCCTTGACGGCATCGCGCCCGCCAGTGGAGGCGCTTCCACCACACCGGACCCCGCCGTACCCGGCACCGCTCAGGCCACGACAACCGCGCCAGCCGACACGACCACACCCGCCGAGCCACCCGACGAGCCCAAAAGCCTCGACGAGCTGCTCGCCGACCTGGACGCCCTGATCGGATTGCAGTCGGTCAAGGACGAGATCCACCGCCAGTCGGCCATCCTGCGTATCCAGGGCCTGAGATCCAAGGCCGGGTTGAAAGATCCCACGGTCACCCGTCACCTGGTCTTCGTCGGGAACCCCGGGACAGGCAAGACCACCGTGGCCCGCCTGGTCGCAGGCATCTATCGCGCCCTGGGCCTGTTGACCAAAGGCCACCTGACGGAGGTCGACCGGTCAGAACTCGTCGCCGGATACCTGGGGCAAACCGCGATCAAGACAGCTGAAGTTGTCGAAAAGGCCGCCGGCGGGGTCTTGTTCATCGACGAGGCGTACTCGCTGTCGGGAGACCAGTACGGCCAGGAGTGCGTCAACACGCTGGTCAAGGAGATGGAGGACCGCCGTGGGGACCTCGTCGTCATCGTGGCCGGATATCCGGTGCCGATGACCGGTTTCATTGCCGAGAATCCCGGTCTGGAGTCGCGCTTTCGAACAACGATCACCTTCCCGGACTATTCAGACGACGAACTGGTCCAGATCTTCTCCTCCATGGCCACCGAGGCCGACTTCGACGTACCCGAAGACAGTTTGCGCGCCTTTCGGGCCTTGTTGGCCCGGCAATTGCGCGACGAGAACTTCGGCAACGGCCGCTTTGCCCGCAACACTTTCGAGGCGGCCATCTCCATGATGGCCTGGAGGCTGAAAGACGTCCAGGATCCGAGTCTGGAGCAATTGCGCCAAATCCTCCCCCAAGACATTGTCCCTGCTCCCCAGCCTCGCGAGCAGGGTGAACCGGCCCTGGATGAGAGTCAATGATGCCAGTGCCCGTCCAAGCCCGGCTGACCCCTGCCACCCCTGGCCCTCCCACCCGTCGGTTGACAGTTCCCCACTCGCCCACGGTCATTGCCACACGCCCGTCACCCACACCGGCAGACCGGCGTACTCCCGGTCCGGTCTTCTTCCGAATCCTGCGAGCCTGCCTGATTGTGTGGACTCTGCTCGCCACAGCGTTGTGCATCGCCTCCGTCGTAGCCACCGGGTCCCACCAACAGTCGGCGGCGGCCACCATGATCCAGGACCAGAACCTGCGTGACCTGCGTTCCGAAGTCGCCCACGCCCAGGCTCTGGCCACCACGTACCTGCTCGCCCCCACAGACTCAGAGTGGAAGGCCTATCAGACGTCCAGCGACCAGATCGACACCTGGCTGCTGACAGCCGCCTCCAACGCCTCCAACCCGGCTGATCTGACTGTGGTCGCCTCGGCGATACGCCACTGGCAAGATGGCATCACCCTGGCCCATCAGGAGGCGGCGACCGCCAGTGTCAGCGCTTCCACCGCCCAAGCCCTGCAGACTGCATACGCGCTGGTGGGCGAACAGATCACCACCCAATTGACCGCTGCGGGCGCCCACCGGAGCGCCAGCATCGCCTTCCTGGTGATCGGCCTGGTGATGGCCGGGATCGGGGTGCTCGGATTCCTCGCCGGACTGGTGCTGACCGCCCGGCGTACTCGCCGTCTGGTCAACGTCGGTCTGGCCATCGGCTTGGTGGCCATGATCGGCACCCTGAGCGTCATCGGTGCCTACACAGGTCAGTCGGCCTTCGCCCAATCGGTGGATTCGCGCGTGGCTGTCTTGTCCGAGGCTCAGGCCACGACCTGGGACTCCTGGTCGATGGCTGCGATGTCCGTACTGGATCCTGACCGGGCATCGAGCTACGATGCTCAGGCCACGAAACTGGTCGCGGAAGTCCAGGCGAACCTCAGCCAAAACGGGCTCGCCACCTCGGACATCGACGCTCTGGTTCAGCGTCAGGGCACGATCGCCACCACCACCGATCCCGCCCAGCGGTCTTCCCTGATCGTCGACGCGTCGCCCTGGCAAACCCAGGCCTCGGATCTGGAGTCGATGATCTCCGCCGACCGGCCCGATCAAGACAGTCTTGTTGTCCAGGCCCTGTGGTACGTCGTGATGGTCGCGGCCGCCTGCGTACTCGCCGTCATCTCCACCCTGGCCGGCATCCATGCCCGGACCAAGGAGTACGCATGAGTGTCCCCTGGCCCACTGGTTCTCCCCAGAATCCGCCCACCGCCCAGCAGATGCTGGCCTACCTGTCCGAACTGGGCACCTGGATCGACGACCGGCGCTCCGATCTGGACCGGCTCGACCAGAAGCTCCAAGAAACCGGCAATACCCAAGGTGTCCAGGACATCGCCATGACACTGACCGTGTGGCAGGCGATCCGGGACCGGTACGCCGACCTGATCCGGACCTGGGATTCGGGCCGGGTGACGACCGTCGACCTGCAGAAACTCGCGGTCATGACCTGGGCCAGCCTCAACGACATGCTGGCCCCTGGAACCTCGCTGACCGCCGGCGGAGGCCTGGCCCTGTCGCTGCCGGAAGCCTGCCGCATGCTGGACGCGCTCATCTCGCAGCTCAACTCCCGCTTCCAACTCGCCCCCCGGGCCACCGAAACCTCAGCCCGGATCACCGCCCTGGTGGCCCAGGTCGACCGGATCCGGGACCAGGCCGGACTGGACCCGCCGGTCGTGCGCCAGGCCACCGACCCTCAGGTGGCAGACTTGGCGGCCGACGTGAAAGACCTTGTCGACAAGGCAGATCGCGGTGCTGACATCGGCGGTGTGCTGGCACCTTTGGAGGTACGGGCCGCCCACATGGAGCGCGATCTGATCGTCGGGCACGCCGAGCGGGCCATGACCGCCCAGAAGGTCGCCCGGGCCCAGGCCATCCGGTCGGCTCTGATCGCGCGTGAACAGGCCATCGGAGATCTGGCGCGCAAGACTGCCGACAGTGTCGAGCCCGCCCCCAAGTACGCGGTCCCGCACGTCGAATCGCTCGGCGACATCCCCACCTCCCAGCCCGAGGTGGACGCCTATCTGGCCAGCTTGGACCAGGTCAGCGCCGCCCTGGACATCGTCCAGCAGGCCAACGAGCAGGCGTTCGCCCAGGTCGCGTCGCTGCTCACCCGCCTGGAGAAGGCCGAAGCCGTCCATCCGTCGTCCAACGACCCTCTGGGCTCGTCGCTGTCCACCCAGATCCGCGAATTGCTGGCGCGTCACCCGGTGCCGCTGGCTGTCATCGACCCGCTGATCAGCGCCTATGAGGCCTCGGGGAGGCAGTCGTGAGATGTACGCAACCGGGTTGCCGGGGCTTGATCGAGGACGGGTACTGCAATGTCTGCGGCATGGCCGCATCCCAGGCGGCGCCTGCCGCCCGCCCCACCGTCACAGCCCCCCCACCGCCTGCTGCACCCCCACAGCCTGCTGCACCCCCACAGGCTGTTGTCCCACCACAGCCTGTCGCCCGGCCCAACCTGTCGCCCCCTCAACAGCCTGGCGGCGTACCTCAGCCCATTCCTGTACCCCAGCCCGGGCCTGCTCCCCAGCCCAGGCCGACACCGCAGCAGCCTGTCCCCACCGCCCGCCCGGCAACACCCACCCCGGCGTCACCGGCTGAGGCAGGAGTCCCCGGCGCCATCCCCACCCTCAGACCGACCGGCCCCTGCCAGATGCCCGGATGCCACGGCCAGATCGTCGACGGCTACTGCAACGCCTGTGGGGCCCCGGCGGGATCGGTTCCGCCACCCGCGCCGGCCCATCCGACCACGACGGGCCGGATCGGCTCGATCAACCTGGGCACCGCCCGGGTCGGCGCCGGAACCGGGCGCACCCGCCCCACCCGCTCCCGCGCGACGACCGGACACCTCGGCTCGGGGTACACCACCGTACCCCCGGAACCTCCCGTCGACCCGCAATCCGCGATCCTGGCCCATCCCGAAGTGCCCGAGGACCGGCGCTTTTGCCCCCACTGCGGGGCTGAGGTCGGTCGTTCCACCGCCGACGCCCCAGGCCGGGTCGAAGGCTACTGCCCCAGTTGCCGCAAGCCGTACTCCTTCACCCCCAAGTTGGTCGCCGGGGATGTGGTGGCCGGGCAGTACGAAGTACGTGGCTGTCTGGCGCATGGCGGTATGGGGTGGATCTACCTGGCGCAGGACCGCAACGTGTCCGACCGGTGGGTCGTCCTCAAGGGGCTGCTCAACGCCGGTGACGAGGCCTCCATGCAGGCGGCCATGTCCGAACAACGCTTCCTGGCGGAACTGCAATACCCGTTGATCGTGGAGATCTACAACTTCGTCACCCATGAGGGCGGGGCGTACATCGTCATGGAGTTCGTCGGCGGGCGGTCGCTGAAACAGGTGCTCAAAGACCGGATGACCCAGACCGGCGGCGCCTACAACCCGCTGCCGGTCGACCAGGGGCTGGCGTACGTCCTCGAAATCCTACCGGCCTTTTCTTTTTTGCACTCCCGGGGCCTGCTCTACTGTGATTTCAAGCCTGACAACCTGATGCACGTCGAGGATTCGGTGAAACTGATCGACATGGGCGGGGTACGCCGCCTCGACGATGATGAATCCGTCATCTTCGGAACGGTCGGCTTCCAGGCCCCGGAAGTGGCGACGCTGGGCTGCTCGGTCGCCTCCGACATTTTCACCATCGGGCGTACCCTGATGGTCTTGTGCGCCGAGGTGAAGGGCTACCAGACCACCTATGCGACCACCTTGCCGCCGCCTGAGCAGGTCCCGGTGTTCGCCAGTTACGACTCGGTTTTCAAGCTGATCGCCAAAGCCTGCGCACCCGATCCGAGCGACCGGTTCTCGTCGGTGGACGAGTTGCGCCACCAGATGCTGGGGGTCTTGCGCGAGGTCGTCAGTTCCTCCCATCTGGGCGCGGCCACCTCGTCGGTGCCCTCGGACCTGTTCGACCCGCCGACGGTGGTGTCCGACGCGTTCACCTGGCGGCAGTTGCCGCGCCTGAAGCCCGATCCCGGCGACCCGGCCAGCGCGCTGCTGGCCTCGATCGACCCCGCCATGCCGGTCAAAGACCGTTTCGCGTCACTGTTGGCCGTACAAAACAAGACTTTGGAAGTACGCCTCGAACTGTGTCTGGCGGCGATCGGCATCGGCGCCACGGATGTGATGTCCCAGGCGGTCAACGAGATTCTCACCGCCGATCCGTGGGAGTGGCGGGCGGCCTGGATTGAGGGGTTGGCCGCCCTCAACACCGGGGAGTGGACTCAGGCCCAGTCTTGTTTCAACGCGGTGTACGGGCAAGTGCCGGGCGAACTGGCGCCGAAGTTCGCCCTGGCCGTGGCCTGTGAGATGGGCGGAGAACTCGACATCGCTGAGCAGTTGTACCAGATTTGCGCGTCCACCGATGGGGCGTACGTGCCGGGCGCCGCCTTCGGCCTGGCCAGAGTCCGGGCCAAACACACCAATCCACAAGGCCAGATCGCGGACATCGGGGCCGTCCTGGCAGCCCTCAATCTGGTGCCGGCCACATCGGGTGGCTGGTCCCAGTCACGGCGGCTGGCAGCCTCCTACCTGACCTACTCCGGGCGTGGACTGGCCGACCTGACCAGGGCCTACGACGCCGTCCAGGCCTCCGGCAGCACCGCCGAAGAGCGGCTGCGCCTGGAACTGGAGATCTTCCAACGGGCCTTGTCCGGGGCCACCTTTCCGAATTTGCGGTCTGCCCGGCGTACCACGGTGCCCAACATCGGTAACGTCCCGGTGACGAAAGCTGACCTGAAAGCTAAAATCGAGACTATCCTGCGCCAACAGGCGGGGTTCGAGCACGACCAAGCCACACGTGTCGCACTGATCGACCAGGCCAACGCCTTGAGGAGGTGGACAGTGATATGACAGGCTTCAACCATCGTGCACCCGGGGTGGAGTGGTCTGCAGCAAGCGTCGAGGCGACCATTCCGTTGCGACCGGTCGAGCCCGCCAGCCCGTACCCGTCCGCCTGCGTGTCCTGCGGCGGCGAACTCGGTATCGACGGCTACTGCCTGCAGTGCGGGCAGAAAGCCAAGAGCCTGCGCGAGCACTACGAGTTAACCCCGGCCGATTGGGTGGCCGGAGTCTGCGACATCGGCCTGGTCCACATCCACAACGAAGACGCTCTGGCCTGCCAGGCCGATCGGACCCGGGCCGTCCTGGTGGTCTGCGACGGTGTGACCACTTCCGAAGCCTCCGACGTGGCGTCCATGGTCGGCGCACAGGCCGCCTGCTCGATGGTGTGGGGCAGCAATCCCCAAGGGACCGGCACCCCGACCTCGCGCGCCGCCGCCATCGAGGCTCTCCTGACTCAATCGGTCGTCGCCGCCAACCAGGCGGTCATCGACAGTACGGACCCCGCCTCACGCAATGCAGCCGCCACGACCATTGCCTTGGCCCTGGTGGACGGGAATGTCGTCTCCTGCGTCAACCTGGGTGACTCGCGGGTGTACTGGTTCCCCGACGAGGGCGAACCCTGCCAATTGAGCAAGGACCATTCCCTGGCCCAGGACGGCATCGACTCCGGAGCCGGGCGGGCCGAAGCCGAAGCCTCGCTGTTCGCCCACACGATCACCAAATGGCTCGGCCGCGACGCCACCGATGTGACTCCCTACCACCGCACGACCACCGTCACCACATCCGGTTGGCTGGTCGTGTGTACGGACGGACTGTGGAACTTCGCGTCGGAGGCCTCGGCGATGTCTGAGCTGCTCGGCCAGTGCAGTGGGGAGGACCCGACGCCGCTTGGCCTGGCATCAGGCCTTGTCGCATGGGCGAATGGGCAGGGTGGTCATGACAATGTCACTGTGGCTTGTGCCCGGCTGGTGACCGCCGGTCAGGGTGTCGCCCCATCTTCCACTGAATCGGAGATTCCGACCGCTCCCACACCGGTCCAGCCGTGAGCGCCGGTCTACACTAGACCCATGGCTGTTTTCACATCGATGGTTTACCAGAACGAGTATCTCGGCGACGGTAGCACTGATGTCAATGCGATTGTCCGCATCACCTGTTCTGAAGCGGGAGCAGCCGGTCAGACCGGGGTCGGCGATGTCGGAGAGATCGTGATCGTGGACACCTCGGCGTCGATGGGGCTGGTCAACATGCAAGCGGCCAAAGACGCCGCCATGGTGGCCGTGGACACGATCCTGGACGGCACATTTTTCTCGATCATCGCCGGCAACCACCGTGCGTACCTGGCTTTCCCCCGCGTGGTCTCCGGCCCAGGGATGGTGAGGATGAACGCGCAAACCCGGGCGGACGCCAAACTGGCCATCGCCTCCTTCCGCGCCGATGGGGGCACCGCCATGGGGTCCTGGCTGCTGCTGGCGCGATCCCTGTTCCGCTCCATCCCCTCGCTGGCCGGGCGCCATGCCATCCTGCTGACCGACGGGGAGAACCACAACGAGTCGGTGACCCAGCTCGAAGCCTCGATCCGGGCCTGCCTGGGTGAATTCCAGGTCGACTGCCGCGGGATCGGCGTCGAATGGCAGGTCTCGGAAATCCGCAAGATCGCTCAAGCCCTGCTCGGAACCGTCGACGTCATTCCCAGTCCGCGCGAACTTCCCCAGATCTTCCAGGAACTGATCACGCGCTCGATGTCGCGCGGGGTGCCCGACGCGGCCCTGCGGGTATGGATCCCGCAAGGCGCCCAGATCGTGTTCGTCCGTCAGGTCTCCCCCACCGTCGAAGACCTGACCCATCGCGGGACTCCGGTCGACCCCCTGACCAGCACCTACCCGACCGGCGCCTGGGGGGACGAATCCCGCGACTATCACATCAGCATCCGGCTGCCGGCCAAGACTGTCGGCACCGAACAACTGGCGGCCCGGGTCCAGCTCAGCACCGGAACCGCCATCCTCACCCAAGGCCTGGTCAAGGCGAAATGGTCGGCCGACCCCAGCCTGACAGCGGGCATCAGCCCTGAGGTGGCCCACTACACCGGCCAGGCCGAACTCGCCTCGGCCATCCAGGAGGGCTTGGCCGCGCGCGCCCAGGGCGACGATCGCACCGCCACCCAGAAGCTGGGCCGGGCCGTCCAACTGGCGACTCAGACCGGCAACGCGGAAGCGGCCGCACGCCTGGAACGAGTGGTCGACGTCGCCGACGCCGCCACGGGAACCGTACGCCTGAAGAAGAACATTGACAAAGCCGATGAGATGGCCTTGGACACAGCATCCACCCGGACGACGAGGATAAGGGGATAAACAATGGCCAGATGCGTGGACGGACACGAAACCCAATCACAAGACTTCTGTGACCAGTGCGGAATGCCAGTTGTTCAGACCGCTGTCGAACCCGCGGAAGCACCCCGCAGTCAGACCGTGTGCCCCAATTGCGGATCGCCCAGAGCCGGCGACGCCCTGTTCTGCGAGTCCTGCGGCTATGACTACACCACTGGCGCCCTGCCGCATCAGGATTTCCGTACGGAATTGGGGCTGCCACCTGCCAAGCAGACCGGAACACAGACGTCTGGAGATGAAGAAACCGGCCCAGGTCCGCACAGCGCAGAACAGCGCGGAACAGATCCGTCCAGTACGGATCAGCCCGACGCACCAGACTCGACCGCGGATCGCACTGACCCACCCCAGACCGCGCAGGCCCAGCCCGAGAACGCTTCGTCCGCATCAACACCGACCACCACCGACCAGCCCGGTCCAGCAGGGTCCGACGCCGACCAACCCAGTACGGGTCAGCCCAGTACGGGTCAGCCGGACACCGAACAATCTGATGAAGATTCCGCCAGTGCCACACCATCTGACGAGGCAGAACCCGCTGTGACCCCACCCGGTGCCGATGCTCCGCCAGCCGATACCGCCGTTCCCACAGCCCCTGCCCCCGGCGTACCCGCTGATCCCACGGACAACTCAACCGGTGTGAGCATCCCCGCCCCGGCCGAGCGGATCCGTGACTCGGCCCCCACCGGCCCGGTCACCCGGCATGTGCCCCACGTGGCCGAAATCTGGGTCGATCCCCAGTGGTACGCCTTCCAGGAGTCGGCCGATCCGATGCCCCCCCAGGGACCACCGCGCATCGTCGTCCTGCGGGACTCGGCCCTGATCGGGCGCCATTCGGCCAGCCGCAACATCCATCCCGACATCGATTGTGAGCCGGATGTCGGCTGCAGCCGCCGCCAGGCCTACCTCACCTCCGCGGACGGGTACTGGTACGTCAACGACCTCGACTCGGCCAACGGCACCTTCGTCGCCCCGGCCACGGCTTCCCTGCCCACCGAGCCCATCACCACCCGTACCCAGATCAGCCCCGACATGCGCATCTACGTCGGCGCCTGGACCCGCATCGTCATCCGTCCCGCCATCCAGGGCGAGACCGGCGTGTGACCCCCACTGAACCGTACTGACACACCACCAGTGCCACGAGAAAGGCAACCATGGAAGTAAAGATCGGAATCCGCGACGTCAGCCGAGAGGTGACTCTCAACGTCCACCAGACGATCGCCGAAGTCCTGAGCGATTATTCCGCCGCCCGTGCAACCGACGGTTTGATGACCCTGACCGACGCGTCCGGTCGCCAGATGGTGATCCCCGCCAACGGCATCGGCTACATCGAGTTCGGCCAGGAGCACGCCCGCCCGGTCGGCTTCGGAACCTAAGCCCAAGTCGTTGCTGCCATGTCAGCAATCGGTGGATTCAGGCCAGGACCTAGTTCACACGCCCTTGGCGGCCCGGCGCAGTTTTTCGGCTTCGGTCTGGGCCGAGGTGGCTGTGTGGCCGCGCAACGGCCGGATCCACAAGTGGATGGTGTCCAGGATCGCCGACGCGCCGGGGAAGAACACGTCTTCCAGTTCGGCGGCAGGGGTGATGTGGTTGCGCGCGCCGAGCACGGCCACCGGGCCGTCCAGATCGTCGAAGGACAGCGACGAAACCGTGTCGGCGACCGTGTGGAGGAAGCTGCCCCGCTCCACCTCGTCCGACACCAGCAGCAGGGAACCGGTCTTGGTCACCGATTCGAGCAGCTTGTCGTAGTTCATCGGGACCAGGAACCTCAGGTCGATGACTTCGGCTGACACGCCGTACTGGTCCTGCAGAGTTGTGGCCGCTTCCAGCCCCGGGTACAGGGCCGGTCCCACCGTGGCGATCGTCAGGTCTGTTCCCTCGCGGCGGACGGCCGGTTCGCCCTCGACGGTCTCGTAGTATCCCCTCGGCACACCGCCCACCTCGAATTCTTCGCCGCGGTCGTAGAGCTTCTCAGACTCGAAGAAGATCACCGGATCGGTCCCGACCAGGGCGAGGTTCAGCATCCCCTTGGCGTCGGTTGGTGTGGCCGGATAGTAGACCTTGAGACCGGGGATGTGGGACACCAGACCCGACCAGTCCTGCGAATGCTGGGCGCCGTACTGGCTGCCGACGCACACCCGCACGACCAGGGGCATCGACAACACGCCCGCGGACATGGCCTGCCATTTGGCGGCCTGGTTGAAGATTTCGTCCCCGGCGCGGCCGATGAAATCGGAATACATCAACTCCACCACCGCACGCCCGCCACACATGGCATATCCCACGCCGGCGCCGACGATGGCGGCCTCCGAAATGGGGGTGTTGAACAGGCGGTTGTACCCCATCAGCTTCGTCAAGCCGCGATAGACGCCGAAGGCCCCGCCCCAATCGCGGTTGTCCTCTCCCCAGGCGGCCATGGTCGGGTCGACGGAGAACCGGTGGGCCATCGCCTCGAACAGGCCGTCGCGGTACTGGTACATCCGCTCCGGGCTGACCGGCTTCCCCTGCCCGTCGACGATGCTGCGCGTCTTCTCGGCGACAGACTTGAAACGCTCGTTGACCTCGAGCGGCTCCAGCAGTTGCGGAACCCCGTCGCCCATGGCCTCGACATGCTTGTTGGAGAACATGACCGACTCGATGAACGCCGCGTCCACCCTCGGGCATCTGTCGTCGTCCGCGGCCAGGCGCAGAACCTGGGTGAGCTTGTCGACCACCGAGGTGTACATCTCCTCGATCTGGCTGGCGGACAGGATGCCGGCATTGGTCAGGGTTGAGGAATAATCCTGGATGGCATCGGCCTGTTCCCACAGGGCCACCTCTTCGGTTGTCCGGTACGTGGCGTCGTCGCCGGCGGAGTGACCGCTGGTCCGATAGGTGATCAGATCCAGCAAGACCGGTCCATCGCCCGAAGTCAGGATCTCTTTCTTGCGCCGGACCGCATTGGCCACAGCCAACGGGTTGTAACCGTCGACCCGTTCGGCGTGCATCGCCTCAGGGTTGATCCCCGCGCCCACCCGGGCCAGGATGTCGTACCCCATGATCTCCCCGGCCGTCTGGCCTCCCATGCCATAGAAGTTGTTGAAGAAACTGAACAGGATCGGCGGATTCCCACCCGCCGACTGCGGCCACAGGCGCCGGAACTGATCCATCGCGGAGAAGACCATCGCCTCCCAGACCGGCCCGCTGCCCACCGACGCGTCGCCGATGTTGGCGACCACGATCCCGGGCTTGGAGTTGATCCTCTTGTACAAGGCCGCGCCCTGGGCGATCGGCGCGGACGCCCCGACGACCGCGTTGTTGGGCATCGACCCGAAGGGGGCGAAGAAGGCATGCATGGACCCGCCCAGTCCGGCGTTGAATCCGGACTTCCGGGCAAAGATTTCGGCCAGCGTGCCGAAGAGAATGAAGTTGGTCTGCAATTCGGACTCGGACTCGTGGGGCAGCATTTCGGCGCGCCTGAGTGTCTCGCCGGAGCGGAAACCTTCCATGACCCCCAGTACTGAGGCTACATCCATGTGGCGCGCGGCCGAGAAGCACTTGGCCAAGACCTCGCCGTGGGAACGGTGGGAGCCGAAGACGAGATCCTCGGGTTTGAGTTCGATGGCCTGCCCAACTGCCGTTGCCTCTTGCCCGACCGCCAGGTGGGCCGGTCCGAGGTGGTTGTACGAAATCCCCTGCCATTCGCCGGTCGTCTTGATCGAGGTGAGCATGGATTCGAACTCACGGATCATCATCATGTCATGCAGGATGTTGACCAGCCCGTCATTGCCGTACCGGTTCACCTCGGCCGGCATGTCCAACTGATAGGTGTTCATCAGGATCTCCGGCGGACGGATCGACCCCCTGGCACGCATATCAAACGGGTTGACAAGGATCGACTTTGTCATGTTCTTCCATTTCTCTTCCGGTCGGGAAAGGCCCAGACCGCTTCCCGGATGCCCTCGCTCACCGTGGGATGGGGAAAGACAAGTTGTCGGACGTCGTCCACCGTGAATTCCATCTCCAACACGGCGGCCGCTCCCCAGATCACTTCCGCCGAGTAGGGGCCGATCATGTGAATCCCGCGGATCACACGCGACTCAACCTCGGCGACGACCTTGACCATCCCGGCCCGGCTGAGCCCGTTCTCCGCGACGAAGCGGCCCGACAGGACCAGCGGAGCCATCGAGGAAGCCACTTCGATCCCGCGGTTGGCGCACTCGACGGCGGTCAGACCCACCCCGGCGGCCTCGGGGCTCGAATAGACCGCCCAGGGAACGGTGTCCCAGCGCATGGACTGCCCCGCCGACGCCGCCGCCTGCGGATCCGCGATACAGGAGGCGGCGACTTCGCCCATCCGGTACGCGGCATGCGCGAAGAAGGAGCGTCCCGTGACGTCGCCGACCGCCCACACGTGGGGCACGGTGGTCCGCATCTGGTCATCGACCCACACACCGGCCGGGCTGTGGTCGACCCCGCAGGACTCGGCCCCCCAGCCATCCACCACCGGACGGCGTCCCGCCGCCATCAAGATCAGCTCGGATTCCACACTTTCGCGCTGGCCATTACGGGAGTACGACACACTCGACTGGTCGACCGACTCCACCCGGGCCGCCAACCGGAAATCGACATCCGGCATGCAGGCGCGCATCCGGGCGGCCAAATCCTGATCCATGAACGGCAGGATTTCACCCATCATCTCGATGACGGTCACACTGGTCCCCAGTCGGGACAGCAGCGATGCGAACTCCACACCGATGACTCCCCCACCGATCACGACCAGCCGTTCAGGGACATGGTCGATGTTGAGCAAGGTGGTGGAATCGATGATGGCCGGGTTGTCCTGGGCCCCCGGAATCGACAGCATGGCGGGCATGGACCCGGTGGCGATGATGACATCGTCGGCGTCGTAGGTCTGGCCGTCGACTTCGACGCAGGTGGGGCTGGTCATGTGCCCCTCACCCTGGATGACCTTGACCTTGAGCCGTTTCAGCACCTGGGCCACCCCGCCCACCAGGGTCGACACGGTCTTGGTCTTCCACTGCTGGATGCCCCTCCAGTCGTACGACACCGACTCGGCGGTCACCCCGAACTGGGCGGAATGCCGGGCGTGGTCGTACATGGCCACCGACTGGTTCCAGGCCTTGGTGGGAATACACCCGACGGTGAAACAGGAGCCCCCCAGCGAGGCCTTTTCGATCAACAGAACTGACTTGCCCAGTTGTCCCAAGCGCTCAGCGGCCATGTAGCCGCCAGGCCCTCCGCCCAGGACGATCACATCGAACTCAGACACTCATACCTCCTTCAGCCAGAATAGCAACATCGATATTGGCAACATAGGCCACCAGCGCCTGGAGGAAGCGTGCCGCCTCGACTCCGTCGACCACGGCGTGATCCACTGTCAGCGAGAAGGAGATCCGCTGCTCGGCCAGCAACGATCCTTCCGGAGTGATCACGGGCCGGGCCACGATGGCGTTGACCCCCAGAATCGCGGTTTGCGGGGAATGCAAGATCGGGGTGAAGGATTCGATACCGTAGGCCCCGAGGTTGGTCACCGTGAAGGTGGCTCCGGCAAGCAGGTCTGGATCGATTCGGTCAGTACGGGCCTGAGCGATCAGGGCCCGGGTCTGTAAAGAGAAACCCTTCAAACCCATGTGCGAGGCGAACCGGATCGTCGGCACCACCAGGCCACCGGGGGCGTCCACGGCCAGCCCCAGATGAACGGCGTCGTAGGTGCGCAAGGTCTGCGAATCGACCGTGGCGTTGATGGTCGGGAACCGGCCGACCGTGCGTACTGCCGCGTAGGCGACCAGATCGCCGATGGTCACCTGGCTGAGCCCCAGCGACTCGCCACTGGCCTTGAACCTGGCCCTCAGCGCCAGCAGCGAGGCCGCCGGAGCCGATGCGCCAAAAGTCATGTGCGCGTGAGAGGCCACCGATGCCCGCCTGGCGTCGGCTTGGACCCGCCGGCTGCCGGTCAGAACCGTCTCGGTGTACGGTCCGGGGAATCCGTCGGCCGAGGACGGAAGCACGCGCGTACTGTCGACCTTGTCGTGGGCCTCGACTGGCATCCCTGTCCCGGAAACCGCTGCCGTCTCGCCAGCCGCCGCCAACGCCTGCACATGCTCGGACTCGGCCTTCCAGACATCGTGTCTGGTGACCCGACCGCCGATCCCAGTCCCCACAACAGCCCCGATCGCCGACTGGGCAGCCACCCCACGAGTACGCCTGGTCAGGTCCAGCCCAGCGCCATCCTGGTCATCGGTCGCCGCTTCGACCCAGTCACGCGCCACCGTCGGCTGCCAAGCCACCGGCCCGGATCGGTCCTGCGGCTGTGGGGATTCATCTTCGGTGCTCTTATCCTTGTCAGACGCGTTTTGAGTATCGTCCTGGGTGACCAGGCCATCCTCATCCGCCCGGTCCGACTCCCTGACATCAGTCGCCGACACGCTCACCGTCACGGCATCAGACTCAGCCGATTCCGACAAGACAACATCAGACTCCCGGACATCAGACTCAGCCGATTCGGACAGGACGTCTAACTCTCGGACATCAGACTCGGCCGCTTCCAACGGCACGTCAGCAGTCTCAGCGACGTCAGCAGGTCGGCTGTCGGACTCGACAACGCCAGAAGACACATCAGCTGACTCGGCAGCATCAGACTTTGACTCAGTTTCACCAGACTCAATGACACCAGACACAGCGTCAGTGGACTGGGCGACCTCAGACTCGGTGACCTCAGACTCGGCCACACCGGATTCCTCAACGCGAGGCTCAGCGGAATCACCTTCCGGCACAGCCGACTCATCCGTACCGGCCTCAGTCGTACCGGCCTCACTCTCACCGGACCCAGGCGGCTCCACCTCCGCAGTATCTTCCCCTGATTCCGCGCTGACCGGTTCCTCAACCGATTCCACTACGTCAGTTGCCACCACGTCAGGCTCCACGGGAACCGGCTCCACGGGAACCGGCTCCACGGGAACCGGCTCCACCCGAATCGGCTCACTCGCCCCCGGTTCCACCGTAGCTTCTTCCGGCGCCTGACCATCCACCGGTGATTCAGCGGCAGCAGCCTCAGCCTCATGGGGCTCCTCTGGCGCTGGATTCTCGGCGGCCGGCTCAGGGGCAACCCGATCTTGACCGGCGGGCTGGTCGGCCTCGACGCTCTGAGGCGGTTTGTCCACGACTTCCTCGTCGCTGACGCGTTGGGGTTGTGAGGCCGACTCGGCGGCGGCCATGACATCGCTGACCAGGATGCGTCCATGCGGTCCGGTGCCGACCACCGTCGAGATGTCGACGCCGACCTCTTCGGCTTGGCGCCTGGCGCGCGGGGATGCCGGACCCCCTGCCGCCGACGGGACTCCCCGGCGGGCCACCGGTTCTGGTGCTGCGGCCATCTTCGGATGGCGATGCTCCAGGTGACCGGCCGGGTCCTGCGTCTGGTGACCATGACCAGCCGGCTGCGCCTTCGGCTCCGCCTTCGCCGTACCCTTGTCCGTCCAGTTCGGCGGAGCCGTCGCCGAGATCGCAGCCGGCCCGGGCAGAGCCTCTTTCTCCTTGCCATCAGTGTCTGGCGACACGTCCTTCGGCACCTGAGGCGCCTTATCAGCTGTTTTTGCCGCAGGTGTGGCAGACACGGGAGCCGGTGCATCAGGAATGGACTTCGGTGCGACCTCGGCTGGGGGGGAGGATTCCGGCGGGGTCTCCGGTTCCTGGTGAGGCGGATGGTCCGAGGCAGGCGCCGGAACCGGCGCCGGTCCATCAGACGCCTTCTCTCCTTCCGCTGGTGGGTCCGTCTTCACAGAGTCGGCCGGTGCCGGCTCACCCTTCCCCTCACCTTCGGCAGGACCATTGTCCTGTTCGGCCGGACCTGAACCAGGCTCGCCACGTTCTGGAAGATTGCTGATGTCTTCTCCGGGGGATCCCACGATAAAAAAGGGCGCCTTGACAGGCACCTGGTCGCCTTCTTTAGCGAGCAGAGCCAGAACTGTTCCAGACACTCCGGCGGGGACTTCCATCGGGGACTTGTCGGTTTCGATGTCGGCGACGATCGTACTGGGACTGACATCGTCGCCCACCTGAATGTGCCACGTGGTGACCAGGCATGACTGCACGGCGTTGCCCAGCTGGGGCATCGCCACCACTTCAGCCATCATTGGCTCCTCTCGCTCGTCACTGACCTGTCAGGAGACCGCCTGCCAGCTCTCACACACTCGTCCGCTGCCGCGATGGCATCCCGGCTGGCGGCCTGTGCGGTGACCTCCTGTGCACAGATGCCAGTGGTCACCTGCTCAACGTCCAACCGGTGGCTCACCTGGTCCATATCCTCAATTCTTGACCCTGAAACTTCAGCCAGGAAGATCCGCCCAAATATGAGAGCATCTGGGTTTAACCTGAATCCACCGATCCATTGCTACTCCGCAACCCCAGATGGGCGCCCTGGCCCCATCGCCAACGCTCTACAGACGTCCAGTCTGCCCTCGCGTTGTCGCCGTGCCCAGTGCACCCATCTGGT
>WRFP01000002.1 GCA_009778725.1 Propionibacteriaceae bacterium | reverse complement strand
GGTGGGTGGTTTCCAGGTGGGGGATCCGGCGAGTCGGTAGAGGAAGGCTGCCATGGATCCGCGGTTGACGGGGTTGGCAGGGGAGTAGGTGGTGCCGTCTCCGGTGCCTTTGGTGATGCCGTTTGCGGATGCCCAGCAGATGGAGGATGCGAACTGGTAGGTAGCAGGCACATCAGTGAATGGAGTGCAATTCTTCACGGTGAAGGTTCCGCTGGGTGCGCCATTACCAATATTGTTCACCGCAGCTTGACCGGTATTGTCGGTGACGTTGAGTGTCCAGGTGTAGGTGCCGCTGGGTGCTCCGGCTGGTGGTGTCCAGGTGAGTCCGCGCAGGGATCCGTCGGTGGAGGCTGGAGTCTTGAGGGTGGCGACGGGTGTGCCACTTGGGCCGGTGATGGTCAGTGTTCCTGCTTGAACGGGTTTGGACAAGTCCAATTCCAGGTTCAAGGGTGCACCCGGTGCGACGGTGTTCTGGTCGCCGACGACTCCGATGAGGTAGGGTTCCGAACCGCCCCCGAACGGCAACTCCGCCACACGCAAAGGACCGTTGTATATCACTACAGCCAGACGGTTACCCAAGGCCGAGGCTATCCGTATAAAGTCACCGTCCATATGTACATACTGGCTGGGCTGGTTCAAATTGTATGCGTAAACAGAATACGAGCTTGTACCATCGGACATAGTGGCCGAGCAGGAAAAGCCCACAACACCATCAGCCCAACTACTGAAATAATTGTAGGTGCAGCTCGAACTTTGAGCCTGCGCGAAACTGGGTAGCGGGAGGCTGCTTGTGGTGGTTTTGCCTGACAGGTAGTCAGTTCGAGTCAACCACAGCCCTGGGGTCGTACTAACAGATGGGGGCATGCTCAGAGGGTAATAGTCTGTCCACAGACAATCCACTTCTCCCCCAGTTAGGGCACAACGTTCATTAATGTAGGCGTTAGCACCTGTTGGAATAGGGACTGTGACGGTGTTTCCTACCACTGTTCCACCTGTTGAGGCATCACGCACTGTCACAGCAACAGAGTCCATGACATTGTTTAGATACGCATAGTTCACTGTGCCGTCAGGATTGAGAACTGTCACAGATTCACTGTGGGATGTTGTGGTTGTGAAAAGAGCGAGACTTCCAAAGACCTCACTAGGGTCGAATGGTCCGTGAGTCGATTCTGTTGAGGAAGATGACTCATACGGTGACAGATCGGTACTTGTCCCGTCGAGTGAATTCATCAGTAAGCGACCAGCAACTCGTAGGACGTACCAGGAGCCGGAGAGGGCGACTGGGGTATTTGTAATCAGGGTTCCAGTCTTGGTTCCACGGTCGTACAGGGAGGCGCCAGTTTCATCCCCGAGGAGGGCTCGACCAGCGGATGCAAGGATCACCGCTGTTCCTCGATTAGTGGTGAAGAGTGTTTGAGCCTTGCCTAATACGGGGCCTGACGACAATGGAGACCACGATACTGTGCTCGTCGTATCACTGGTTCCCCTTTGGGGGGAGGTGTAGAGGCGATCGGGGGTCAAGACCGCTTGACCAACATCACCGAAAACAGATGATGCGGTTGATGCCACACCGGGACTGTCGGCTGCTTGGCTGACTGCTGTTCCCCCAACTATCAGGGCGGTCGCTGTTCCAAGGACTGCCACGATGCGCAGTGTTGTCCGTGTGATTTTTGGTAGGACCAGTGTGGTCATGGTCTGCTCCCTTTCCTGTCATGTCATCGACAAGTGGCGCCCCTTGTGCTCTCCCCGGGCGGTCTGTGTGACGCTGATCTTACACACATGATTCAACAACAGCAAAGACATCCTCCTCCTCCTCCTCCTCCTCCTCCTCCTCCTCCTCCTCCTCCTCCTCTTTATCATCATCATTGCTGGTGGCACGGCATTTCGGGAGGGTGTTGGAGCACATCGGGATCATCACCTTGCTATGAACGCGAACCGTGTTCCATGTGGTGATGGACGACCAGAAGTTACACGAATAGAGGTCGTGCAGGCCAGATAGGTTTAATGAGAAGACAGATCAGTCGTACGGAAATACCGGGTTAGCACCGAATTGCACTTTTATGGCCGTAGCACAGCAGTTGTGTCTTGGATAGACGGTTGAGGAAGGCGGTCATGGCTCCTCGGTTGACGGGGTTGCTGGGTTCGTAGAGTCGGACTGCGTTGATAGTTGTTCCAGTCGCGATCTTATTGTCTGTTAACCAGCAGATCTGGTGCAGGTATTGGTTGGAGGATGTGACATCAGCGTAGGGGCTCGTCGTGCAGTTTGACGGGAAGATGTTGGCCGTCCGGAAGAGGAACAGTGCCATGGCGCCGCGGTTAGTTGCGTTGTCTGGCTGGTAATAGAGTTTCCCGTTGATGGTCACACCCTTTGTGATCTTCTGGTTGGCCAGCCAGGTGATGGCGGAATAGAACTGGTTGGTTGTGGAAACGTCGACAAACGGTGATGTGGCAGGCGGGGTCCATGATGGTGATCCGGCGACCCGGTAGAGGAAGGCTGCCATTGAGCCTCGGCTGACCGGTTTCGAGGGAGAGAAAGTCGATCCATCACCGGTGCCGGTAGTGACGCCGACGAGGGCCGCCCAGCAAATCGATGATGCGAAGGTATTGGAACCGGCCACATCGGTGAAGGTGGGGCAACTCTTGACAGAGAAGGCGCCGGTAACTGGCATTCCATCAACGTTGACTGCGGGTTGACCTGTATTGTCGGTGACCTTGAGAGTCCACCGATAGGTGCCCATCCGTATGTTGGTGGGAGGAGACCACATCACGTTGCTGAGGGACCCGCTGGCGGAAGCCGGTGTCGGAATCGACGCTACGACGCCACCAGCAGAATCAGTGATGATCATCGTTCCGGCTTGAACCGGTTTGGAGAAGTCGACATTGAGGGTCAGCGGAGCACCTGGAGCAATCAGGACATTGTCCCCGGTCACTCCGATCAGGCGCGGGGCGGATTGGCCACCGAACGGGAGGGTGACCACCCGTAGTGAATCGGAGGCTCCCCGGGTAATCATGGCAACATTGTTACCATCGGTTGCTCCAACTTCTCCGTCCAAGTGGACAGTCTGACTGGGTTTGGCCACGTTGTAGGCGTACACGCTCTTAGGCAGGGAAGCCGCAGAGAAAGTCACCAGGACCGCGCCGTCCATGTAAGTCGAGACGACACCTGACAAGCCTGGTGTGCCTGCCAATGCCGATGGGACCGGGAGGGTTGCTGTGGTGGTCTTACCGGTCAGATAATCGGTGCGTGTCACCCACATCGCCAACGTCGTGGATGTGCGGTGGGCCCAGAAGCAGTCGACTTCACCGGGCAGGATCTGGCAAGGAACCGCGTCACCGACAGCCGCTCCCGATGGTACGGGCAGCGTCACTTTTGGTCCAACGGGCTTCCCCGATGCTGCCGCGTCAATGACGCTCACAGCTACTGACTCCAACACTGGGACCGGAGTAGCACCACTTGTTGTGGCTTCCATCCGGGATGTCTGGGTGCGCAGCAGGGCCAAACTGCCCAATATTCCATCCAAAGTCGTTTGTGTGCGAGTAGAACCCGACGTTGTCGTGGACACGAAAGGTGTGAGATCCAAACTCGTTCCCCTCGTCGACACCAATGACGTGGGAATGCTGCGATTACTGGACGTTGTCACATACCATGACCCCGAAAACAGCCCAAAACCCCTCACATTAAGCTCAGTTGACTTTTTTCCGTCGCTGAGAAAAGACCAGCCCTGGCTGTTGATAGTCAGCAGGTGACCGGCTGAAGCCATGACCACGTCCGATGCCGACTCCCAGCTAGGAACCTTCATGCTCCCGAGGGCAGGGCCACTCGAGACCGCCGACTGAATCAGCCACGGCCCCGCCGTTGACTGCGTCGTAGTAGTGATCGCGGTGAGCTTCGTTGGTGACAGTGCGACAGTGTAGACATGGCCAAGTGACAGAGCATTCGAGGACTGCACTCCCGGCCCGTCTGCGGCCTGACTCGTACCCATGCCCCCCAGCAGTACGGTCATGGACAACCCAATGGCACCCGCTGCCTGGAGTGTGTGCCGCCGGATCTTCGATGCTGCTATTCCATGCATTGCCAACTCCCTCGTCATATTGGAAGAAATCGTACCAAGAATGAACTTTGTCAGGAACCCTTTGCGCGGCTCCACTGATTCATGGCTGCTGAACGTTCCTCTGCCTCTACGCTGACCGGTCGGTCACCGTACAACTCTCAGCCGGACACCAAACGCTGTCCGGCTGAGAAAAATGGACTCCGTCCATAACGGCCAGTTCTAGCAGCCAACCCCTTTCGGATAGTTCGTGCACTGGAACTTCGTGTCAGCCAACCTCTTCAAGAAGGCAGCCATCGAACCCCGATTCACCGGATTTCCAGGCTGGTAGACCGTTTGACCGTTGACCACAGACCCATACGTGATCTTGTTGGCGGCCATCCAGGTGATCGACGAATAGAACTGATTAGTTTGATTGAGATCGACGAAAGGTGACGTCGCTGGAGGGCTCCATTTCGGCGACCCCGAGAGTCGATACATGAAGGCCGCCATCGACCCACGGTTGACGGCGTTGCCTGGCTCGTAGTACAACTTGCCGTTGATCATCGTTCCCTTGGTGATGCCAGTCGAGGCGAGCCAGGTGATCGCAGAGTAGAACTGATCGGACGGGGTGACGTCCACGAACGGCGATTCTGTGGGAGGCGTCCATTTCGGGGACCCTGCGAGCCGGTAGAGGAAGGCCGCCATCGAACCTCGGTTCACAACCCGCGTCGGAGCGTACGTCCCATCGGCCATGCCCGAGGTGATCTTATTCTGGACCAGCCAACAAATCGATGAATAGAACGTGTACGAGGAGGGGACGTCCGGGAATATGTCACACGCCGGCTTGGGAGGCTCGACTGGGCCTGACGGTAGCGATGCGTAGGAATGCACAGTGATCGTTGCCTTAATTGGAGCATGGTCGCTGCCCATCGTGTTCGTACTGACTGTCGCAGGAACCACTGTTTCGAAAGTGTTGGCGACACTATTCTGGTCCAGCAAGATGTGGTCGATGCGTTGGCCGAACTGTGGCAGCGAACTCGGATTCCTCCAGTCGATCATCGACGGATAGGTGATGTTCGTGCGCTGTGCCGCCGTCCAGTCAGCCCCGATCAGCCCAGCTCCTTGTTCCACAATGGTGGCGGGAGAAATGGAGCCATCGGTTGGAGTTTCTGCTTCATAGGAATTGAAATCACCGGTCATGATGATCGGAAGATCCTTGCCGATACTGGGATCCGCACGATACTGGTCGATCAGCGTCACAAGAGCCTGGGCAGCCTTGGCCCTCACAGATGCGTACGCGTCTCCGTACACCAGATGAGCATTCAGGACCAAGAAAGGCTGTCCCGACTTGATGTCCTTGAACACAGCCCACGAGACATCTTGATCGTTGGCGGCATCCATGATGTCACCGCCACAGTTCTGCAAAGTGTATTTGTTCGCGTTGTAGAGAATGGGCTCCGAGGTGCCGTATCCGTCTTGGCCGGTGTAACAGGGGACAGGGGCTGTCAGTGTTCCCTTCTGGGCAACAGTGAGACCGATCGCGTTCGCTAAGTCCATGGCATCCAGGACCGATCCAACTTGCTTGGGAACGAACTGGAGTTCTTGGGCTCCGATGATGTCTGCGCCTTGGGCTTGGCTGGCGAGGATGGGCAGGCGCGTACTCCATGACCCTGGCTGGTTCGGGTCGGCGTCGGCTGCTTTTTGGAGCATGGTGTTGAAACTCATGACGTTAGCTGTGAACTCGACTGGTGTGGTCGGTGTGGGGAAGGGAATACCACCAGCAACGAAGGTGGGAGCCGGACTGTTCAGCACGACACCTGGTCCATCGCAACGATACGAAACAGCATTTCCAAAGAAGAGACGATTAGCGCTTGTGATACCGGGAATTTGCGTTGAGGCGACGTTGACGCTGCCTGGCAAACTCTCTGAGCCTTTGGGCGGGCAGAACGGCACACCTTGGATGGTGACCACTTTCCCGGGGCTATCCACCGCGCTCTTGAGCGGGCTGTTGTAGAGGCGCAGCGCAATAGTGGTTGCACTGGGAACCGGTGAATTCCAGGATGCGGTAACACTGGTGGCGGATGAGGGATTGAACTGGAGGCCCTTAACAGGATCTGGTGTAAAAACATGTGTCTTAGTGGGGCCGCCCACGGATGTGCTTCCCAGGACGCTTCCTGTGCCATTGATCGCACTGAAAGCCGTGACGCGCCAGTAATAGGCCCGGCCCTCAATGAGGTTGAGAATAGCGGTGCCGGTAGGAAGGGTGTTGTTCGTGGTAGCACTCGAGACGATGGGACTCATCGTCTGGTTTTCGGATACTTCGGCCACATAGCTCTTCGTACCGGCAAGAGTGGCGGTGCAACTAAGCCACAATTTGTCGTACGAGGGGGTCGTACCCTGGAACATGTTGGACACCGTGCAACTGGGGCTGGCGGCTTGGGCAGTTGGCAGTCCGGCGAAAGTCAGACCGAGCAGAGTTGTGAGGACTGCAAGGAACACTGTGATGTGACGAGGTCGAAATCCAGGCTTTGTCATGATGGGGGATCATCCTTCCTGAGGGGGTCTTGGACTAAGCTACCTTCTCTCCAGGGTCACCGCAATAGCAGTGCATGCTGTTCTTAGATAGCGATTTTTTCGTTAAGGAAGGAGCCTTGGAAAGAATGATCCGTCACCTGTGTCGGACGGTCAGTGGGCCCTGAGACCGGGCCTGGATGCACCGATTCTCAACACGGCAGCCATGCATCGATAAATCGGGCCTACGCGGAACCCATGTCTATCTGACAGTACGCGATGGCGTACAGAGTCAGCCCGCCAGGTCCATCGAGCAAGTTTTCGTAGTCGATGCCGTGGGTGAAGTCACCTTTGCTCATCTCTTGGCCATAGGTGAGCATCGTCGCCACCTGGGCCTTGATGTCGTCGGGTGCAGTGGCTGCCAACTGGGTGTAGGAGTCGAGATCCGATTGGGTGAACGGGGGTAGCTGGTCGCCGGCTTCTTGAAGAGAGTAGGGCCCACCTGTGTCGAGATAGGCCATGTACGTATGGCAGAAGTCACTGTCAACGTTGGGCTGGACGTCCGGAATGACAAGGTCACCGTCGGGATCTTGATCGGTGGTGTTATCAGAGTCAGGAGCGGCTGGCTGGGTTGCGGTCTGATCCGTTTCAGTCTGATCTGATGAGGTCTGATCTGTCGCTGTCTGATCTGTCGCAGAAGGGTCAACTGTGTCCGAGGCGTCGGTTTGGGACGGGGTGGCTGGCATCGTGGGCTCGTCTGATGGCTTCGACCCACAACCGGTCAGAGCAAGGGACAGACCCGCGAAGACAACTACCCATGGGAGAGCAAACCTTTTCAACTTCTTCATCCCTCAAGTGTACAAACCACACCCTACTCATGCGAGAACCTGTGTTGGCCAGGTTGAGACAGAACGATATTCTGGGTGTTCTCCCTCCTGTGAGGGATGTGCTCGGTGTTCCACGTTGGACGAGCGGCAGAAAGGTGCGCAATGGGTGGAGAACGGATCCTGATCCGAGCCGGAAAGGACCCCCGTACGGTGCTCAGCCCGGAGGCGGCTCTGGCTTATCACCCTCATTCTTCATTTGGCACAAACATTGGTAACGCTCTGTTCTCCGATTCTGTTTGGCGCTTGCTGAGCGTGCCTCAGGCCGAGTTGACGGCCGATGCCTTCAGCCTGGAAAGGGTCTCATCTGGTCGAAATTGGGCTGAGTTCGTCAATGACCATTACGACCGATACGTACTCCCGATGGCCAACGCTTTTCGAAGGGGGGCCGCAACCTGGCTGGACCGGTTGTCGGGCATCATTGAACGCTTGACCATCCCAGTGACAGTTGTGGGAGTGGGGGCGAACCTTCACCGTGATGGTTCCCCGGGGTTCGACTCCGCCATGGCAGAGTCGGTGGCTCGCTTCATGCGCGCTGTACTTGAGCACTCAGCACTTGTCGGTGTACGAGGTGAGATGACGGCCACGTACCTGAAGACCCTGGGATTCTCAGAAGAGCACGTCCAGGTCATTGGTTGTCCATCGGTGTATCTGAACGGTCCAGACTACAGCGTCACCAGACGGACCGATGAGATCAATACGGATAGTCCCTTGTCGTTGTGCATAGCTCCACCCGAGGCCTTCTTCGCCGGTTCGGTTGCTTATCACGTGGCCACCTATCCTCGGTTGATCTACGTCCCGCAAGAGACCTCGGACTTGGCGATGATGGTATGGGGAGTCAATCGGGCGGATCGAGTGTATGCCGAAGAGATGCCGGCGACAACATCACATGTTCTCTTCCAACAAGACAGGATGCGTTTCCCGCTGGATTCGTCCGTCTGGGTGGATATGCTGCGCCCCATGCACGTGTCTTTCGGGACTCGCATTCATGGAGTCATCGCAGGCCTGCTGGCAGGAGTGCCAGGATTCACCGTGCCTTTCGGGTCTCGGATCTTGGAGTTGTCCCGCTACCACGAGATTCCGACCATTGCTCGCAAGAAAGTCACCGCGGGTTTCGATATCGCGACTGAGTATGAATCCGGTGATTGGAGTGCGTACAACGCGGGCTTGAAGCCGAGGTTTGAGGTGTTGACTCGCTTCCTTGAGACGAATGGCCTGACCCACATCTATCAAGAGGGCCAGGACAATCCAGCTTTCGATGCTGAAATTGCCGCTACTCGCTATCCGCCGCCCGTGCACCCTCTGGTTGAGGCTAGTCCGACCTTTGATCAGGACCGTAGCTCACGGCTAGCCTGGCTGCAACAAGGAGAAATGGGCGACTTGAGTGAAAACGAGTTTGTCTACCACCCTCCGTTTCTCGTCAGTGCCGACATCGATGACGTGGCGCAGGAGACCAGTCAGACGGTGAGCGTCACGAAGTCGTGTCAGGATCCGAGTACGGTCGGTCTGTTGAACCGGTCCGTATGAGTCTTCGAGGGACCGGTGAATGAGGTGGCGCCCATATCAAAGAAGATGTACAAGTGGCTTGTGAAGGCGATGAAGCGCATCTTGCCACGATCAGCTTACGTCGGCTTTCGAGACCGAATCCGGCCGTCGAGAATGGCCTGGACGATGATCACCCCTGGGGCGGTCTGCCCAGTCGTGACCAGCGAGCAGGCCGTACGCCGAGATCTGCCAGTGTGGGTGCCACCAGACCTGAGGCTGAGTGTTGATCAGGTCGATCTCACGGCACAGGGTTTGATCATGTCAGGGCGATCCTCCTCGTCGTACCGTGATGTGGGCATCTGTTTGCTGGGTCAGGTTCACAAGATCTGTGTTCCAGTGGTTTGGGCGGAGGAGCATCGGTGGCGTGTGGTCGTTCCCCTAGGCGTTGATCTGTGGGGTGACGGTTGGCGGCCACTGCCCAGCGGCAAGTATGCTCTCGGCGGCGTTGTACTGGGGGTTCCTGAGGCGCGAACAACTGTCATGGATGCGACACGAACTGTCGTCTTCCAGCGGTCCGCAGAACACCTATTGCCAATGGTCACTGAATCCGACTCCTGTCACGCTAGCATCGGACTGTCTGCTCGTCATCGGGGGATTCTTGAAGTCAAAGCTCCTCTTCCAGCCGAAAAACGCGATGCACGGTCACCGAGGGACTGGCAGCAGGACATCCCGCTGTTGGGGCAGGGGGGTTTGGATGATCGGACGATCCTGCTGCGTAGTTATTACGGGGAGGTGGCCAACTGTAATCCGCTGGGAGTCCATCACGCGATCGCACGCGACGGCGTGGACCTTCGGGTCGTGTGGGGGGTCAAGGATCATTCGGTGGGCATCCCGGAGGGGGGAGTTCCTGTTCTGATCGGCAGCCGTGAATGGTATGAGACGCTGGCAACGGCAAAGTACTCGGTGTGGAATGTGCATCAGCCTGATTGGTATCGGAAAAACCCAGGGCAGGTGATGGTGCAGACATTCCACGGATACCCGTTCAAATTGGCGGGAATGCCGTACTGGCCGGGAGCAGGTTTCTCGCAGCTCAGGATTCAGTCTTTCCTGGAACGACACACTCAGTGGGACTATCTTGTGTCCCCGGCTCCGTATGCGACACCCTTGCTCGAGCGGTGTTTTCCGGGAGCCCAGGAGATCCTTGAGATCGGCTATCCGAGAAACGACATTTTTTTCGATCCATCTCGCGACCAGGTCCGCTCCCGTACTCGAAGCGTCTTGGGGATCCCCGACGAGACAATGGTTGTGTTGTACGCTCCGACCTATCGAGACTGGTTGTCGGACAATGAAACCAAGGCCCGGGTGTCTGAACTGCTCAGTCCCAACAGACTGGCGTCGATGCTTGGGCCTGCCTACACCGTGTTGATGCGTGGACATCCGATGGAAGGCCGGGGAGGCGAATCGCGTGACAGCGGAGCTCAAGTGATCGACGTGACTTCGTATCCTCGGGTGGAAGAGTTGTGTTTGGCTTCGGATATCGGAGTATTCGACTACTCTTCGTTGCGTTTCGATTACGCACTGACCGGCAATCCCATGGTCTTCTTCGTCCCCGATCTGGACCGCTACATGAACCAAGAACGGGGATCATTGATTCCCTACGAAGGAACGGCCCCGGGACCGCAGTGCCGTACTATCGAGGAATTGGTATCGGCGCTGCGCGATGGACGAGGTTTGGGGGAAGAATACCGCGGGCAATGGACTCAGTTCATCCACGATTTTCTGCCATTGGAAGATGGACACGCCGGCTCCAGACTCGTCCGTACCTTGCTTGAACATGAGTAGGGTGTGCCTGGTGACGCCGGAAATGTGGCATATTTTCTTCGTCACACCGTGGTAGAGCCTGGTTGTTTTGGTGCTCTTCCCAGGCTGCTGGTAACGTGCAACCTGGGATGGGCAGGTAGATGTCTATTAGGCAGAAATTGAGGAAATGGTGGGGAACCATGCCTGGATGGAGATGGGTTCGAGGTAAGGCAGCCCGGTTGGGCAAACGCATTCTTCCTCGAGAAATCGTTAAACAAGCGACAACCATCTATAATTCCACTCCGCGCAGTCAGCATGGGTCTGTCGTTGTTGCGGTTATCCAGGGTGTGTGGCGTGTCTACTGTGGGCCGAACGGCAGGCTGACGAGGCGTCTTCTGCTGCCTTTCCGAGGTGGTGGATTGGTTCACAATCGGATATCTGTTGTGATGCCTGCACACAACGTTGAGGCCTATATCGGGCAGTGCCTAGAATCGATCGCCGCTCAGACATACAAAAATATCGATGTGTTAGTTGTCCTCGATGGTTGCGATGACAGAACCGAGGACATCGTACGCTCGTTCTCCACGACACATCCGTGGGTGAAGTGGGTTGCTCAGGAGCCCTTGGGCCCCAGTGCTGCTCGCAACCGGGGTGCCAAACTGGCTCAAGGCGAGTTCCTGTGGTTCATCGATTCTGATGATGTGGTTGTTCCTCACGCGGCTGAAACAATGGTGAAGTGTCTCCAGAAGTCAGGGTCCGATTTCGTCGTCGCCAGTTACTATCGCTTCAACTCACTGCGGCGATGGAATCCAGCTTCATGGATCATGCAGGCACATCGGTACAACAGGACCGGTGTCACACTTTCCGAGCAACCAGACATTTTGTGTAATGCTGTTGTTTGGAGCAAGGTGTTCAGAACCGCTTTCTGGCGAGACGCACATCTGAACATGCCTGAGGGGGTGTTGTACGAAGACCAAGAGGTGACTGCCGAAGCATATGCGCAGGCGAAGCAATTCGATGTCTTGTCGGATCAAGTGTATGGATGGCGCGCCAGGGAGAGCAGGTCTTCCATCACGCAGCAAGTGCATACGGTAGAAGACCTCAACGACAGGTTGCGGGCCTTTCGTGCAAGCAGGTCTGTCCTGAGAGCGTTCGGGTCTGAAGCTTTGGCACGAGTACGGTTGTTGCAGTTTCTCAACAATGACTTCCGGCATTCCATGACCGATCCCGATGCCGTGTCGGATGAGTATTGGGACATGTTACGCGACGGCTTGCGGGAGTTCACGGCTGGCATGCCGACCGACGATTGGAAGCTGGTGACACCACGAGTTGCCGGCTTGGAATGGTTGGTCTTGATCGACCGGCGTGACGCAGTCCGTGACTACCTTTATCAAGACGGAATGAATGCTGATGTCATGCGAACGACGTGGAGGGATGACACTCTCATTGCCGAAGTACCCTTCTGGGATGATGAAGACGTCTGTTACCCTGTCGAGGTGCTGGCTGTGTCCAGCACGGACATCAGAGTCGAAGCGTCACTGCGTGGTGCGGCCTGGGCGCCAGATCATAGTTCTCTCACGATCACGGGTTGGGCCTATATCACGTGTCTTGATCTGGCAGACAACGATGCAAGAATCGAAGTCGACCTTGTCAGTGGTTCAAATCGTCAACATCTCGAAGTCGAACAATGTGAAATACCCGAGGCGAATGTTCGGTCGTCTCATCAGTCCAACGACTATTCGAAGAGCGGATTCCGAGTAGTCCTCTGTCCCGACATGCTCAACCATGGAGTCCGAAGCGTGACGTGGGCCATGGAAGTGACGGTCACATGTGGGTCCCTGAGGCAGACAGCCCGAATCCAGAAAATGAACCGCTGGAGTTCGGCTCTCCACGCCGGTGTGGGTGTCACGGACTCAGGAATCCAAGCCAGGGTCAGACCTCCCCGTCACTTCGAGGATGTCCTGGTCGAAGTCACGCAGCCAGAGTTCTCTGTGTGCGATATTGAGGTGCAGAGCGATGGGCTGACTGGCACCATGCTCGGGCATCCGTTACGGAAGGCCACCCCTGATCAGGTTGTGATTTACCCTGAGCACGATGCTGAGCATCCGGTAGCCGTAGCAGAATTGGGAATCCAAGGTGAGAATCGCTGGGACTTTTACCTGAAGTTGCCCCCCCGCGAGTCCATGGTGGATATACGGAAAGATTTGTTGGTACGTGTTCGTACAGGCTCGGGTGACTTCGCCATTTGTTGGCCGCAACCGTTCAACAAGATTCCCCTGGCGGTGGGGGAGACCGGTTTTGCCCTCGCCCGGAGTACTGCTGGCAATATGTCAGTCTGGTTCCTTCAAGACTTGCGCCTGAGAGTGGATGACGTGGTATTCACGGCGAGCAGTGTGTGTTTGTCGGGTGGAGCCATCTCTGCCCATCGACGAGTCGAAGCTTGTCTCTTCAACAAGAAGACGCGGCTGGCAGCTCCGGTGTCGTGGGAAGGCAGTCAGTGGAGTGCTGTGTTGCCCTTGGAAGCTGATCTGTGGGGTGCCGGTGAACGTGTGCTGCCTCGCGGAGAGTACATGCTCGGAGCAGCGTCGCTTGATTCCGACGATGGATCAGGTGTGCGCGAGGATTGTGCTGAATGCTTGGTTTTCGCCCAGCAAATCGGTCCACGGGTCCCGATTCAGTTTGAGTCACGTCAGTGCAACGCTCGATTTGAGCTGACCCCGGCCAGGCGTGGGCAAGTCGTCATCGCCCCTCCCCTTCAGCCGTCTGAGCAAGAGAAACGATCGCTGAGTGTTGGTCGTACTCAGGTGCCCACCATGAGGACGTCAGGTCTTCGCGAAGATACCATTTTGTTGCGCAGCTACTTCGGAGAGGTGGCTACCTGCAATCAGTACGGAATCCACCAAGCGATCCTGAGGATGGGCCTCGACCTGCGGGTTCTATGGGCTGTCCAGGATTTGTCGGTGGCTATACCCGATGGGGGAATCCCGGTGGTGATAGGAAGTCACGAATGGTATGAAGCTCTTGGGACCTCCAAGTTCTCGGTATGGAATGTCCATCAACCAGATTGGTATCGGAAGAACCCAGGGCAGGTGATCGTGGAAACCTTTCACGGCTATCCCTTCAAACTGGCAGGTGTACCGTACTGGCCGGGAGCTGGATTCTCCTCTCTTCGTGTGCGCTCGTACCTGGAAAGGCAAAACGAGTGGGATTATCTGATTTCTCCGGCTCCCTACGCCACGCCACTTCTGGAATATACGTTCCCTGGCGCCTATACGATGCTCGAGATCGGTTACCCGAGAAACGATCTGTACTTTGACCCGGATCGCACTGACATCCGTATGCGGGTGCGGTCTTGGCTGGGGATCTCTGACTCTGCGATAGCTGTGTTGTACGCGCCAACGTTCCGGGACTGGCTGTCCGACAATGAGACCACAGCTCGGACGTCGGACGTGTTGAGCCCGGCGGAGCTGGCCGCTCGCCTCACTCCTGACTATGTGGTCTTGATGCGGGGTCATCCGATGGAGGGGCGTGGTGGCGATGTTCGCGAGAGAGGAGCACGGGTCATTGATGTGACCAGCTATCCACGGGTTGAGGAGTTGTGTCTGGCTTCAGATGTGGCTGTTCTGGACTACTCGTCATTGCGGTTCGACTATGCGCTGACCAACAATCCAATGGTCTTCTTCGTCCCTGATCTGGACCAATATATGGGTCAGGAACGCGGATCGCTTATTCCGTACGAAGGCACAGCCCCCGGGCCTTGGTGTCGAACACTCGAGGAATTGGTGGACGTGCTGGGTTCTCTGGACAGGATCCACCAGGACTATCAGCCCAACAGAGACGCATTCATCAAAGACTTTCTTCCCCTGGAAGACGGACACGCAGGGGAGCGGCTTGTTCGGCATCTGTTGGGGTAACCCGATTGAGCCCGAAGCGGATCATCGGTTATGCGACAGGGAAGATCAGCAGCGGGGTTACACCCGAATGCCGGCGGACACCTGGTGCTCCGGCAGGGCACATCAGGCGACCTGTTTAGGGACGAATCCGAAGTCGTAACCCCGTGATGCTCGTTGCTTGTCGGTGGCCTGGTCTTTTCTCAGCCACGCCAGCTTTCGCAGCAGTTGCTGTTCGGCTGGATTCAGATGTGCTTCGAGGACACCGACTGGCTCAGGGTATTGTGCAGAGGCGAGCAGGGCGTCGTACTGAGGGTTTGCGTTTCCCTCCTGGAAGATGTGCGACAAGCCATTCTTCTCCAGGAAATCGACGTAGTGCTGGAAAAGCTGAGGATGGCGTTGGTTGAACTTGGTGAAATCAGCCTTGTCATAGAATCTGTCGATGATCGAGTCTGACGGGCTCTCATGGACGGTGAGATATGGCAAGGAGTGGTACTGGGCTACTTCAGACGTTCGGGAATCATGGGCAATGAGCAAAGCCGGGGTTCCGGCGGAAACGGCGGCGATGTTGCCGTGGAGTCGGCTGCCGAAGGCAAAGACCTGGTTGCTCATGAATGCGCGCCACCGGGGGGGATCCAGGAAGAATCGAATCCTGTCTTGTTGATACATCGGGTGCTGAGAATGGACGGGAAGGTCAGGGTAGGTGGTGGTCCAGTCAATGCCCCACAACAAGAGTCGTAGCTCTTCGTATTGCTGTGCCACATAGATCATGTTGGGGTAGGTTTCCGTGAGTGGACCGAGGAGCGACGGATCGAATGGCGGTTTCGATGGCGTGATGTTGATGGCCACCGGATCGGTCTTACCGATCCTGTCGACCTTTCGGACCACCTGCAGATCTCCGGGATTATTGAACAGTGACGGGCATCCGATGACATCGACCGAGTCTTTGGGAATCCCCAGGTTGACGAGGAACTGCTGGGACAATTCACCCCTCACTCCGATCGTCTCCGAATGGTCGAGGACGGCTGTGGCGAACTTTTTTGCCGAATCACACGTGCGATCGTTGTTGATCACAGCGGTGCCGAGCGGACTTTGAATTCCGACTCCCACAACCACGCATGGGATCTTCAGACGTCGCACGAGACGCGTCATGTTCCCAAGGGCGCGCTCCCATCCAGGACGGAATGCGTTCGCGAGAGGTATCACCCAAGCAGAGAATCGTTCATTGATCTCTGCCGCCATCTGGTCGATGTCCGCGACACCTTTCTCTGGAAACAAACAATCCACCACGGCCTGAGTTTCAGCGGTGTTGAGTGTTCGGAAGACAGAACTCAAGAAGAGAGTATTGCCAATATTGCCCCCGAAGACGCCCCACCCGTTCTTGGCCAGAGAAGCTTCAGGTGACATGGGCACGTGAGGAGGGCGGCCTCCTCTCACCAAGATCTCTTTCACTTCTTACCCTCCATGGTAACTCACTCCATGTGACTATTTTCCCTGTCAGCAGTTCGACAGAGACAGGGGAACCTTTGTGGTATGTGTTTCTCATGCCGATTGGGCAACACTCTATCGCCCATGCGCTCAATGGCGTGCACGGCCATCAATTCAGAACGGATCATGCTGGCTCGGAGGATGTGCCCACCTTCCTTATTTCGGCTAGGACACGTTTTTCCCCGTCATCCAGATCGAGCGAAGACGAATAGTTTTGAAGGCACAATTGGTAAACCTGAGCATGATCGCGTACTTCGGTGGCCAGACTCTCAGATGGCAGAGTGGCCAAGCGCCGCAGCACTTTCTCAGTGAAAATGTGTGTGTAGACCCATGGGTGCAAGTGGGGAGAATCCTGACACGAACACAGACCAGACGCGTACACCGATGGTTCGGCGGGTTCCTGGTTCCACAGGTCCGCGATGATCCTCTGACACGTCGACCACTGTCCATTGCTCGCTGTCTCAACGGCGAAGGCACATGCTGCTGCCGGACGTGCCATCGGGGCATCAGCAACGAGGCTGAGAAACAGGGACAGGTCGTTTTGCAGTGCTCCACTGGTTGCGGGGTCGAGGGCATCGTAGGTGGCCAGCAGTGACTGGAGATGCTTCGGCAGGTCCCTCCTCAGTACGGTCAAGGCGTACGATTTCTTGATTCCCCTGTCTGGCGTTCCCATACAGAGTTCAGCGCATTGGATCTCCTCGCGCAGGTAGTCTGTGAAGAAGTCCACGTGGCCTTGAAGTGACGTGATAGACGTATCTCCCGGGCGGCTGTGATAGTGATAAACAATGTCGTCGACCGTGGCCACTCGTTCAGCCGTCAGTAACATGCGTGTCATCGCGAGAATATCATTCGCCCTGCGTGACGTACTGAACTGAAGATTGTGTTCCAGCCAGAAGTCACGACGAACCAGTCGATTCCAGCACTGTCGTTGTCTGAGCAGGTCAGGGAAATCACGGAGCGTGAGCAACTGACCCGGCGCGGGAAAATGGGAGGGTTGAGGTTCGCTCACCACAGTGTCGACAACCCTCAGGTAGCGACCGATTGTCACATCAGCCTGTGTCTGCAATGCCACTCGGAGCAAAGACCCATATGTATTCTCGGGGATACTGTCATCCGCATCAACAAAAGCCAGATAGGTGCCTTGTGCTTTGCATGTGCCGACGTTGCGGGCCGCGCCAGCCCCAACTCTGGGAGTGCGGAGCACTCGGAGACGAGGATCGACGGCTTGGAAACCGGTAGCGATCTCTGCTGTGGCATCGAGACTTCCGTCATCTATCAGAAGGACTTCCAGGGACACATCTCGTTGTGACAATACTGATTCCAAGCAACGTGGCAACCAGGGTGCAACATTGAGTGCTGGAATAATGACACTAATCGATAGATGCTCCTGCATTCTGTCCGTCCTCAGTGAGCCTCACCCAAGAGCACCGATTTCCGCCGAATCCCCTCTAGGGAGAAGTCAGAAATGTTGTGTCCTTGGACCGGTTCACCTTGAGACATACCACAAACTCCAATCTCAAAGTGAAGTTCTCCGAGACGCTGAATAATCAAGGCGAACCAAACCGGCCCATCCGGGTGACATGACTGCATCCGACCCATGTTCTTCAATCAGAGGTAAACCATGTCTACTCCGAATATTAATCATTCTAACTTCATTGACCAATTCCAGATACCCCATCAGGTCAGCGGAACTCGGGAGTCATGTGTTCGTTTTGTCAACGGGTTACGCCACCACCCAAGTCACACCATGAAGGAGGTCGACAGCCATATGTCAAATGAACCAACGATCAATAGCTCCGCGGTCAAAAAATTGCATCAAAAATGATATCTTTTCGTCAATATCGGTAAGACTTCTGATCTGACCGTCGACTTCGTCAAAGTTGAGCGTTCGTTGTTCATGAAATTTGGAGAAAACATAGTTGGAATCTTGGGTGGCGACTCTTTCGGTCTCTTGTGGTGTTAGTGAATCTACGTATAATCCGAGACTGAACACATGCTCACGGAGCTGTTGAGCTGGCACACCACCCCACAATGAGTAGCTGGGAACTCGCTTTCCAGCCACAAGAGCTCTGGCTGCCACGGTGCTTCCCGTTCCGAGTTGTGTCCCTTTCATGATCAAGGAGTCTTTTCCTAACCAAACTTTGTCGCCAACCAGTACACTGCGGCTTGGATTGATTCTCGTCATACTTGTCATGTCATAGAGTGGATGTTGATCTGAGGTTACTAACTGAACTCTCGATGCTACTCTCCCTCCGGAGCCCATCAGAACATTAGAATGTTCACCAACAGTAAATGACATAGCTCCTCCACGGGGATTGAAAAAATTGTCCCCGCAGCATAACGAACATTCTGAAAATATTCGAACATCAATGCAATAGGCCCATTTCGACGGTGCGAGCATGACTATGGACTGGTTGCCCAGGAATTTGATCGACGCAGATCGTAGTGTTGTGTTCCATTCCGATGCGACTCCTCGTCCCGCTGGAGGAAGGGCAATCAGTGTGTTTCCTTCTCCCTGAAATTCGATGACACTATCGTCCAAGAGAATTTCCCCAATGATCCGATTCTTGGACAGACGTTTCATGTCCTTGATTGAACGAACCTTTTCACTCATTGTTTTAGTCGATTCCCTGAAGCAGATGCATCGATTTCCTGTGATGTTGTGTCACTTTGTTCGACACCCTTTCTCATGATAGGAGGTAGAAGGAAGCTGTCGTGCCTATTCAAAGGGTACGAGGCCCCCGGCTTTGATTCTGGCACCAATAATATGCAATCTCATCTCGTCATGATACTGCGGATCATCAACTGCTGGAATTCGAGCAAATTCCGCTCGTGCGTAGTCAAAGTAACTGAGGTTTTCGATTCCACCGCGGAAGAGATAGGTCTCCGAGCAGCCCCAACTACCAGTTCGTCGTAGGAGTTCGTCCCGGCGCGACTTACACGCCATGCTCAAGTCAAGACACTTCTACATGGTCCTGCCGAGCCTGCTGTAATTCCTCAAAGGCAACCGTCCGACTTTGAATCTGTCGGTACAGCAGATCGGCCAGGGCTGACTCGGCAGGACTTTCGAAAAATGGAATCTTTCTCTTGCCGGGTGGTAATTCGCGGTAACTGACGAAAGCACTGTTGAAGAGGCGACTAATTCTGTCCTTGGAACCCTTTGGCAGTGGCTCACGCGGTTCCACCGCCCCTATCAATGAAAGCATCGCTACAACACTTGTGAATGAATCATGAAAGGCCAAGGAGGAATCGCTAGTCGTTTCATGAGATACCTTCTGAGCCCTCCGCTGGACCAGAACATCTGGAATGGTGGCGGCTCTTCCGGCTCTGAGCAGAGCTTCGAAGCAGAAAACCTCATCAACTTGGGCCCTTCTCTCTCTGAACCACAAATCATACTTGATCAACAGGTCCCTTCCGATCATCTGGAGTGAGGGTTCCGGGAGAAATGTGTTGTGCTCCTCCATCCATCTGTAAAGCTCATAGCCATCATGGATACCCGGATACTGAGCCCATTTTGCATGCTGTTTCTTGTGTTGAGGATCTCCTTGGGTAGAAGGTTCATCGTTGGGTTGACTGCCACCAGAAAAGAAACACAGCTGTAACCAACTTTCAACCATGGTCGAATAGCCAATCTCTAATGCATCTGCCATAAGCAGATTGTCAGTGTCGCAGAAGTAAACATATGTCCCCGATGCACATGCCAACCCAACATTGCGAGCAGCGTTCAGATCCTGGTTGGAATGAGGAATCACAACGATTCGATGATCAGCCTCCTGCGCCTCGTGCAGGATTTCCGCGGATCCATCGGTTGAGCCGGCATCAACGCATATTATCTCGATATCCTCGTATGATTGATTCCGGATGCTGGCGAGGGTTTCGTCAAGGTAGTGTTCAGCGTTGCATACCGGGAGAATGACAGAGACTCCAGTCTGAGAGTCACGCGACACATGCTTGAATGAGTAGCGTGTACGAAAGGCAACCTTCCTCATCTTGATAAAATAGCTATACCAAAGATCTCCTGCAGGAACATTTCCGAATGTCCACGGCTTGCTTCGAGATGAATAGTGAATAATAACAGCGTCGGACCGGATTTCGTCCAAGTCAGTATAAGTTGTGTGGTAGAGCAGATTGATGTCGTCAATCGTGTAGTTTTTTCTTGATCGATGCAAATTGACATACAGCAGGTTGAAACGAATTGGCAGGTACAGAACACCCGATTTAAAGACGAGATTGAACACATTTTGATCCATGAGCATTGAGTCGTGTATCTCGGCTTTGGTGCGAATCAAGGTGTCAGCACAATTGTCGATTCGCATTCGCTCAAGGTTAAGCAACATGACACCGGTATTGAAATAGGTGTCGACCAGTTCAAGGTATTTGTGCTTGAAATAGAGACTTCCGCTATCAGGAACTGCCGCCAGGTAGTAGCCGTCAATGTCATAGTCAAATAACGAAGACAGATCAGAGTTCACCACGATGTCCCCGTCCAAGTAAAGGAGCTTATCCCTGGGTATGAGGTCTGGGAGCCGGAACTTGAGGAGGGCAGCAGGTGTGGCAACGCACACGGCTGACTCATCCTTCGTGTGGAGAGTTTCCAAATCTCCCAGATTCGTCGTGATTACTTCAATGCGAACTCCGGTAGTTTCAAACTTCTGGAACTCGCTGATATCACTCTCGCTGATTCCTGACGTGACAATAAAAATCTCGTAACTGGAATTCTGAGATCGGTTGGCAATGATGGATGATATTGTGACCGCTGTGGGAATCACATAACCCGCGTCACAAATGAGAGCAATGGACACCGTGCTGTCCGATTCTTTAATCATCACCCTAGAATCCCCATTCTGTAAAGCCGTCTCAATGGAGCGACTGACGGTCGCGTTTAATCATGTATTGTCTCGGTCTGATACCTGAGGTAGCATTGGCCTCCACCATTGCCACAAGGACAGATGACATGTTCCGCATGGAGTTTTGGTTGAGGTGATTCTGCCAACCAACAACCTCCTGGATCAAGGACCCATGCTGTCTTGACCGACAATTCATCTTCGACGGCAATGAGATGGATTCCTTCCTGCTCAACTAGTCTTGCAACTCTGTCTGTAATCCCCGCAGCAATCCCCCAGCGTGGTGAATCTACATGCATCAAGCCAACAACATGCCCGAGAGTTCGCAATTCATTAACTTTCTTGATTGCATCCTCAATCATGTCGTTTTCCTTGCCCCAGTGAGTTATGACCAGATCGTCAATCTTTGGTTCGATGGTTCCGGGCAATTGTTTTTGTAATGCATAGGACGCCCGCGATGGTTGAGAGCTCACGCCCACACCTTCGAATACTCGCCTACCGGAGATTTGAGAGCGGGAGTGGAGTGCAACAGACAGCCATTCATGCCACCGACGACTGCTGAGAATATAACCGCGGGAGATTTCATTGAAGGTCAACGAGTTTTCTCGGACACGTTGAAAGAGCCATGGAGTCTTACCGAGCACAGGGATTCGACGCCCTTGCCAGGACTCGATTCGCAGCCAAAACTCTCGATCTGCGTTCGTCCACAACGGTTGCCAGTAACCAATACTTCGAAACACTGAACGCCGGACCATCAGCGAGGCATAGGACATCCTGCTATAGACGAGGGGCTCGGCAACGCGCACAAATCGACAGCTGTTTGTGACACGTATGGTGTGGCATGTGTCCGCAGCAAGTCCCGATTCGAGCAGATAGGAGACTTGAAAGGCAATCTTGTCCGCATGGCTCCAATCATCATCATCGTGGATGGTAACAAACTCGCCATGCGCATACCTTGAAACCGCAAGATTTCGGACATAGTAGGATCCCCGATTGGGAGATGAGTGAATCACGCGAATGCGAGGATCCAGATTCTCTAGGCTTTGAATTCTCGATTCGTATTCTGGATCAGATGCATCATCCATGATCAGAATCTCAAGGTTTCTCCATGTTTGAAGTACCAAAGACCGTACTGCAGTGAAAATCTCAAGCCCGGGGTTATGGGTTGGCACAATGACAGTCACCAAGGGTCCCTGAACAGAACCAGGGACTGCCTTGCAGGACAGCCGATCAAGAACTGGTTGTCCATTTGGATCAAGTACCAAATCAGCCAGTTCATCCTCACCTAAGACAGTATTGACTGACTTCAGCCAGAACAATTCATCGAGACCAGACTCGAAATTGAAGGCATTAGCTGTCAAGAGTCCAGCTTGTCGGTGATTGAAGTCTGCGATGTTGAGCCTTGATACAGTCTGGAGCAGTTCCTGGTGACTACCCAACTCGGATAGCGCATCACAAATGGCCAGTCGGTCATCTTGCCCGAGAACGGTTGTCCCACTGGTGATTTCAATGGCTCTGTAGATGGCAAGTCCATCTTCGAGATCAGTCGGGACTATCCGTTGGGAAATGACTACTTGAGCCAATATGCTGAGGACTTCTTCATCCCATTGAGCCCATGTCTCCATCGCCTCCATGGTCCCCGATGTGACGTTCTCGACCTGTTGCACCAATTGTCTCCATCGACGAACCACCCCAAGAGTAGCTTTCCTTGTGAGGATGTCACGTATCCGTGTGGATCGAATCTGTTGACCGAATTTCAGCCATTTATCACGTCCTACCTCTTCAAGGTTGTCATCAACCGTGCGAGGATCCCACAGCATGGCGTGTCACTCCTTGCCTAGAACCGGGGCAGCCACTGGTTGGTCCTGTTGTTCAACAGCTAAGGGTCCAATCGCGAAACTGAAAAGACTTTCCGCAAAGCTGCTTCGGTCTGACACCGAAGCAGGAGAGAACAAAATAGTCTTGTCTTGACGCTGGCCCGACATGACCCCTTGAAGGACACACCACATGATTGATCGATAGAATTCGTGATCAGCCGGGACATCTGTGAAGGGGCTGTCGTCAGGAGCAACGTACGCAGGACTCCCTGCCGCTCTGTGGAGAAAGGCAGCTTGTGGAGCGCGTCGCAATGGTAGGTCAGGCCTGAGGAGTTGACTTGACGTGGTCGCCAGCATCCTGACGATTCGTCGCTCGGTGGCCCAGAGAAACGCTGATACGTGAGGATCGTTCATGGGCACATCCTCAAATGGCACGGGGTCTTCCGCCTCTATCTCAGGTCGTCCAGCCAAAATCCACAATGCTACCAATGCATCCCTGCGGGTTACCAAGGTTGAACCTTCAAATCGGTTTTCGGAACTCAGAAGCAAGCCCTCGTCGCGCATCCAACAAGCGTATGGATACGAGTGGTCATCGGGTGAGAGGTCGGTGAATGGTGAAACCTGAACTGGTCGCCATGTTAGCATCTGTCGTTGCCACAAGGGCCAAATACCCAAGCCCATTGCTGTGGTGTCAGAAGTTGGTTCGTGTATCGTGACTGTGGCCATCAAGCGTTTGATACGTGAGCGGTGGCTCGGCGCGAGCACCGGGCGTAGAGCGTCTTGCAGGCGACGTTTCTCAGTCTCCAGTTGTTCCACCTTGGCGTTGAGAGAAGCCCGGGCCTTTTCACTTTGTTCTTGAGAACGGGTTTCGCGCCGATAGACGATGTTAAATAAGCGGAGCGCCTCACTTACTAGTGTGGAAGCGGCATCGAAGGTTGGGGCTGTATCCGGTGTCGGTCCTGGTTGGGATGGAGCCAGAGATACGATGAGTTTTTGATAGGAGTCCAACAATGAGGCATCGCTGAAGCGAAGACGGAGGTCGTTGTATCCCTCTTCGGCAATGCTGGCACGCTTATCATCATCATTGAGCAATTCAAGGATTTCCCTCGCACAGAGATCACGTCGTCCCCAAGGGACAGTGATGATCGCTGGATTTCCTTGAGGAATCGTCAGATAGGGTAAGTCATACATGACCACCGGCCGACGTGCCGCCATTGCTTCAACTAACGAGTACCCAAACCCCTCTACCTGGGATGTTTGCAGCATGACAGAAGCAGCCTGTAAAGCGGCAATGGGCTGATCGGTTGCAGGCATAAACTCTATGGCATCGCTGACCTGGAGTTCATCGGCCAGACGATGAAGTCGCCCCCGGATACCGCGATCTTGTTCTGGGCCGATGATCCGGAGGCTCGCTTGGGGACGAAGCTTCCGCAGTTCCGCAAAGACTCGGATGACTTCACTGACACTCTTGGTTCGTTCTTGTAAACGCCCAATCCAGAGAACGTCGACTGGTGTGAACGTGGTATCGTCATCTGGAGGGGTATCTTCCACGGTTTCATGAGCCTCGAGTATTGCTTCGATTGGATTGGCAACCAAATGAACATTCGGCACTCCCGCTGTCTGCCAAAAGAGGACATCAACTGGTGACAGGGCTGTTACTGCATCGTACAAAGCTAGGATCCGGTGGTAGTTAGCAAAACGTTTGTTAAACTCCATCATGGACCGAAGGCAAAAATTATGGACGGTCATCACTGTTTGGACTGGAAGAACTGCTAGTCCAAGTGAGAAAAAGAGAAGGTTGTCTCGATAGTTTGAATGATTGATGATGACATCTACTCTTTCCTCTCTCAAGGTTTGAGCTAGCTCATGAAGAATACCCGCTGTATCGGTTTGGAGCTTTGAATCGCTGGGGGGCGAGATCGACCTGATCTTGACAGTCTTGGGAATGGCGTAGGGAAAGTCTGACTTCTTACCGCTAGTAAGTATGATGACCGAATACCCAGTTCTGGAAAGAAGACTGGCCTGCATTGCGATTGCACGTTGAACACCTCCGTACCCAAGTGTGTCGACAAACAAGCCAATAGTTTGAACCTTCCGAGTTCGCCTCTCGTTGCGGTATTTGAAACCGCGAAGCATGGGGAAAAGGGCTTCTGGTCTTGAGGAGAATCTCCTTTCTAGCACGTCCAGAACCTCTTCGAATGGCCACAGGTCGAAAAGGCGCTTAAGGGCCGTGGCATCTGGGGTCGCAAGTTGAAGTAAGGATTTCAGGCTGTGATGGATGAAGCATGAACGCATGTGAAACAAGAATTCATGTACATCAGGTGTTGGACTGTGGGCCCCTGTCACGAATTCGGTGATGACTTCATAAGATGCCCGGGTGTTAAGGGTGTCCTCGTATTCGGCGTCGGTGATCATCTGTCCTTCTAACTCACGCGACCGAAGAAAACACGTATACAGTGCATCAGGAATGCTGCGATATGAATTCGCCGACGCCAGGAGAATGACTGACATGCATATATCGCTGGCCTGTGGTACCTCTCGTTCTGCTGATTGCTCTCTAAACGCCTCAAGAGCAAGAACATGGTGGTATGCCTTGTCCCACAGGGGAACAGAGACGTTTGGTTGGAATGATCCAAAAAAATCCCGGAAAATGGCAGAGCCGTATAAGACTTCTTTTCGTGGCTGTACGTTTGGCCCCGGTTTGATCAAGGTTCTGGTGATGGTATCAATGACTGAAACTCCGAAGTGGATCACATCAGGATTGTCGATCTGGGCCACACGGTTGACCTTCTCACAAGCCACTGGGTCCAGAACGTCATCACTGTCCAGAAACATGATGTAATCCCCCCGGGCAGCGAGAACACCAGTTCTACGGGCCTGGAAAGCCGTTCTTCGTCGCGAATGGGTGATTACTCTGAAACGCGGGTCTTTCTGCGTGAACTGTGCGAGAACGTCAGGAGTCTGGTCAGTGGAACCGTCATCAACACAGATGACCTCAATGTCACGCAGACTCTGGTTCAGACACGACTGTAGGGCCCGGCCCACGGAGTTACTATCGTTATACACAGGAACAATGATCGAGACAGTACAAGTCAATTGATTTGAAGCAGAATCAGCCTGTCCTGACGGATTTGATATCGATTCGGGTATTCTCCAGCGATTCTTCTGATCTACAACAGTTCCTTCAGGCAAGACAATTCTCCCTTTTCGCAGTAGAGGCCTGACAAACAAAAATCATCGGTGTCAGTACGTGAATGTTACCATCAGAATCAATTTGTCATGTGAGAGTTTCCATGGGGAGCAAGAGCGGCTTGGAGTCAAAGCGACGTGAGAAAGTGGTTGTCTTCGCTACAGATCACGAGGGTATGTTTACTGCCCCTGTAAATACCCTTTACATAGGGTATCCCTGCATCATTGAGAATGGACAGCAATTCTGAGACCATGTTTTGTTCTGTTGCCCGATTATAGTCATCGACAATGATGGTGAAAGATCCTGCAAGATGGTCAGGAAGCAAGGACAAAGAGTCAATTCTGTCGTACGACCGCATGTCGGCTCCCATTGGCCCGTCGATACAGATGAGGTCATATTCTCCGTGGGCCAGATGATCATGGAATCCTTCATACACACGGATTGAGTCTGTTGTTTTGTATGGGCGATAGGCCAGTGGAAGACGGATTATCTCAGTGTTGGCCGGCACATCGAAAGACTTGCGGAAGAAGTCAACCCAGGTGGAATCGCTCTCAACAACGAGATGCTCCACATTTGGGTTCGCCCTACAGTACTGAGAGATGAGCCTTGTGGTTTCGCCTAGGCCTAGCTCCAGTATTCTCGTCGGTCCAGCGTCCCGTAATGTGCGAAAAAGAATGTATAGGAAGGGGTAACCTGCGGCCCAACGCCCAGGTGAAAAATTCTTATCTGTCAACCAATCACACTTTTGTATCGTATTTTGGAAAATGCTCGACCACACGACCTCGTCAACACTGTTGCGTGTTGTATGGACAAGCTGGTCAAGGGTTCCGACAGTGGTTTCGAGTCCGGCGACGGATTCGGTGAGTGTGGTGGTTTTGGTGTCGGTGGTGGCTGCGGTGTCTTGGAGGGTTTCGATGGCTTCGTGGGTGTGGTCGACGCTGTTATGGATAGCGTCGGTGGCTGTTTTGATGGTTCCGACTTGGCCTTGGATGGCGTCGAGGGTGGTTTCGAGTCCGGCGACGGATTCGGTGAGTGTGGTGGTTTTGGTGTCGGTGGTGGCTGCGGTGTCTTGGAGGGTTTCGATGGCTTCGTGGGTGTGGTCGACGCTGTTGTGAATGGCGTTGGCGACTGTATTAATGTTTCCGACTTGGCCTTGGATGGCGTCGAGGGTGGCTTCGAGTCCGGTGACAGATTCATGCAGTGTGGTGGTTTTGGTGTCGGTGGTGGCTGCGGTGTCTTGGAGGGTTTCGATGGCTTCATGGGTCTCGTCGACGCTGTTGTGAATGGCGTTGGCGACTGTATTAATGTTTCCGACTTGACCTTGGATGGAGTCGAGGGTGGTTTCGAGTCCGGTAACTGATTCGTGCAGTGTGGTGGTTTTGGTGTCGGTGGTGGCTGCGGTGTCTTGGAGGGTTTCGATGGCTTCGTGGGTGTGGTCGACGCTGTTATGGATAGCGTCGGTGACTGTTTTGATGGTTCCGACTTGGACTTGGATGCTTTCTACCGTGGTCTCAACCCCGTCGACTGACTTGCAGAGGACATTTGTCCTATCCTGGATGGTCATCGAACGAGCTGAAAGGTTACTGATCTCGCCTTGGCCTTCGCGCACGATTCCCTGTGTGTCCGCCGCCACCTGGCGTGTTGACTCAACAGTTGCCTGAAGCGCTGCCAACGTAGTGCTCATTATTGCGAGAGTGTCCTTGATCTCTTGCATATCGTGGTCGTGTTTCGTTTTCATTGCCCGTGCCTGCCGATGAAAGCTCCTGGCGGGAACTGGCAAGAAAAGACCAAGGAAATTTTTTGTTCGCTTCCACATGCGCCTTACTCCTAACTGTCGCTGACTCAATGATGGTCGACACGAAAATGTACTAGCCCCGTGAAAGGGAAGAGTGGGTGGCATTGTCGCTGATGGTTCTGATTATCCACCCAGGCAGTTGTGACAAATTCTACTGGATTCTGATGTCTGTATGTCTGGCTGAATCAATCTTCCCAGGTTTCTCTGCGATGGACACTCAAGATAACCAGAGTGTATGAGTTGGCATGTGTGGCAGTATTAGGATGAACTCTGGTGCATCCCGACAAGTGATGGAAAGTGGGATGCCTGGCGTGAAGTGAATCATTGAGGCACGAGAAAGGCTCATCTGTCTCCATGGAAGTTCCAAGGGCTCAAACGGGAGTAACACAGTAGTGTTTCAGACATTGCGAAGTATCATCGGAGACAACTGGTCGTATCGTGGTCAGATTTGGTACCTTGCTATCACTGACCTCAAGAAGAGCATTCATGGAACCTGGTTAGGATGGATTTGGCTACTGGCCAAGCCGATTGTATATGTGTGCGCATTTTGGTTCACACTTGAGATCGGCCTACGTGTGAACAAAGACTTGGCCGACGGGGTTTCCTACGTCGTCTGGTTGGCTGCTGGCTTCTTTGTCTGGAATTACGTGTCAACCATGATCAGCTCGGGGTCCAACGTCTACAGACGTTATAGCTATCTTGTGACAAAGCTGCAATTTCCACTACCTGTGATCTCAAATTTTTTCTCGGTGGCCCAGGTGATTATATTTGTCTTGACCCTGGGAATCTTGTCGATTGCGATGGTCTTCACGCGAACACCATTTTCGATATATCTTCTGCAAATTCCCATTCTCATCGTTGTCATGCATGTCACATTCACCGTGTGGTCCTTACTGGCATCTCCCCTATCTGCGATCAGCAAGGATTTTCACAACCTTGTCAAAGTCATGTCTGTTCCGTTGATGTGGCTGTCGGGTGTCTTCTTTGATGTATCAAGAATCAACGTCCCATGGGTCAGAATCGTCTTGGCTTTCAATCCGGTGACCTTCTTTATCCAGGCATTTAGGGCTGCTATTTGTGACAGGTACTGGGTCTGGGCCCACCCAGGCTTGTATGCTCCTTTCCTGGCGATCTTCATTGTTATGCTATTGCTGGCTTTGCGGATTCAGAGCAGATTGGGCAAGGAGACCGCAGATGTCATCTAGACCTGCCACATATATTCAGACTGCTGCCACAAGGAGCATCACAGCGATCAGATTCTCGCATGTCACAAAGACATATCGATTGTATAGCTCTGAACAGAAACGTCTGTTGTCAGCCTTTCTACCCAAGGTCTCTTTCAAAACTGTCAAAGCCAACAATGACCTCAGTTTTATGGTGCGCCGTGGAGAGTCAGTCGCTCTGATCGGGAGAAATGGGGCCGGGAAATCCACCGCTCTCAAGATCATCACGGGTGTGACTGCCCCGGAATCAGGCCTCGTTGAGATCCATGGACGAGTGAGTGCTCTCTTGGATCTCTCCGCTGGTTTCGATGCGCAGTTGACGGGGCGGCAGAATTTAAGACTCAGGGGACGTTTGTGGGGTTTGTCACAGACCGAGATAGACCAGAGAATGGACGACATTGTCGAGTTTGCCGAACTTGGGCCCTACATTGATCAGCCTCTTCGGACGTACTCATCGGGAATGCGAGCACGGCTTGGATTTGCCTTCGCAAGTTCTCTTGATCCAGACATTCTCATCTTGGACGAGGTCTTGTCAGTGGGAGACCGAGCTTTCCACAAGAAGAGTCTGGCGAGGATGAGAGAGATTTTGGTCAAACATAATTTAACCTTGTTATTTGTCACACACTCGCTGGGTTCTGCCAAGCAATTCTGTGACAGAGGGTTAGTGATTGAACAAGGGAGCCTTATGTACGATGGGCCCATCGACGATGCCATCGCGTTTTATGAGAACATGACCGACTAAGGAATCAAGTACGATGTATCTTGGCTGCCATGGAAGAAGTGGGAAATGAACATTGCAGTAATCGGCGCCGGTTATGTCGGATTCGCGAATGCCTTGGTTCTGGCTCGCCATCACCATGTGACAGTGGTGGATATCGATGAGACGAAAGTTGACAGGATCAATCGGCAGGAGTCGATCCTGCCCGAATCCGAAATCCACGAATACATGGCGGACACACAATTGTCTTTAGAGGCGACAACCGTGTTGGAGGACGCGGTCAGGGGGGCGGAGTGGACACTGATTGCGACCCCAACCGACTACGATCCGAATACGAACTGCTTTGACACCTCGTCAGTAGAGGAATGCATTGCTGCGACTCTCACTGAGAACCCGAATACATCTATTGCCATCAGGTCAACAGTTCCGGTGGGATTCACCGAAAACATGAGGCAACGCTTTGGCACTGACCAGATCCTGTTTGTTCCCGAATTCTTGCGGGAGGGGAGGGCCCTGCACGATTCTCTGAATCCGAGCCGTGTCATCGTTGGCGACAGTGGACCCAGGGGGCAGGCTTTGGCGGACATCCTCGTCCAGGGATGCGCCTCGCCTGACGTACCAGTGTTGTTGATTGGGTCTCGTGAGGCAGAAGCGGTGAAGTTGTTCGCCAATTCCTACTTAGCTTTGCGTGTTGCTTATTTCAATGAGATTGACACGTATGCCATCTCCCAAGGCCTCGACGCGCGTGCCATCATTGCTGGAATCGGTCTGGACCCACGTATCGGAGACCACTACAACAATCCGTCGTTCGGTTACGGGGGATACTGCCTGCCCAAAGATACCAAGCAATTATTGGCCAATTATGCGGGGATCCCGCAAGACATGATTACTGCTGTGGTCCGGGCCAATGAGACACGGCAGGACTTCATCGCGTCCGACATCTTGAAGCGACAGCCAAAGGTTGTCGGGATTCATCGGTTGATCATGAAAGCTGGTTCGGACAATTTTCGGTCATCTTCGGTCTTTGGAGTGATCGACAGATTGCAGGCCTCCGGTGTGGAAGTTATCGTGTACGAACCCTCAGTGGCGAAAGGCCGGGTTGTGGAGTACGAGATGGTGGGTGACTTGCCCGAATTCAAGCGTCGTAGTGACATCATCGTCACGAATCGCCGATCTGACGAACTCGCAGATGTTGCCGACAAGGTATACACGCGCGACCTTTACGGGCGCGACTGAAGAACAGTTTGGCCCATCACCGAGGCTTAGAGGTTGAAGCTGTTCACGTCTTCCACGCTCTTGTACCCGTTGTCATCATGGCGTACACTCAACTTTTTCCCGGGGAAGGCTTGTGGCGACAGTGATTTGGAAGCGTTGCCACTGTTAGTCATATCCCGAAGTCAATAAACAATTGGAGGATGTTATGGAACGTGTATCTGTTGTCACTGGGGTGGCGTCTGGTATTGGGAAGGCGACGGCGGAGTTGCTGAGGTTGCGGGGGGAGCGGGTCATCGGGGTTGATTTGCATGATGCCGATGTCATTGCTGATTTGTCGAGTCCGGAGGGGCTGGAGGCCATGGTACGCGACGTTGACGCAGCCAGTGGTGGGGTGGTTGATTCGGTGTACAGCATTGCTGGCGTACTGGTGGATTCGCCGTTGACGGTGAAGGTGAACTTCTTTGGCATGGTGGGGACGTTGGTTGGGTTGCGGCCGTTGTTGGCGAAGTCTGAGGCGCCTCGGGCGCAGGGCATTGCCTCGCTGGCTTCCATTTCGCCGGTGGACGATGAGCTGGTGGATGCCATGTTGGCTGGCGAGCGGGATGCGGCTCTGGCACGTGCGGAGGCCATCGTCGGGTCTCAGATTCCGTTCTTCATTTACAACTCCACGAAACAAGCCTTTGCTCGGTGGGTACGCCGTCATGCTGCGACGCCTGAGTGGGCTGGGGCCTCGATCACGCTCAATGCGGTCGCTCCAGGGGCCGTACTGACTCCGATGATAGCGACCATGTTCGATGATCCGCAGATCGTTGACGAGCAGGAAGCCATTCCCGCCGGTTCGGCGTTGTTGAAGGATGTTGCCCAGCCTTCGGAGATCGCTGCGCTGCTCGGATGGTTGGGCAGTACGGCCAATAGTCACTTGTGCGGGCAGATCATTTTCATCGATGGTGGCAGCGAAGTCGTCATGCGCCAGGACAGCACCTGGTGAATCTGCGGATTGGCTTGTGCTCGGTAAGCATAGGCATGCCACCCGATCTGGCAAAGATGTAAAATGTATTTTACAAAGTTCAGGTTTTTACTGAGTTTGTAAAGTACATCCCTTTTCCTCTGACGGTTCAGCTTCAAAGTACGGCAGATGCTCTCGGCCAGTACTTGTCAGGTGTGTTGATGGAACCCGTAAAACGGGTTTTCACGGGGTTGAGGTGAGTAGGGATTTCACCCCGTCAAGGTTTGACTGGTATTCCATACAGGCGAGCGGCGTCGGCCATGCGGGTGTCGTAGGTCACCAAACCGATCAGGTTTTCTTCCAGGGCCAGCGCGCTGGCCAGATGTAAAGCGTCGAGAGTGCGCAGGATCTGGGGGTTCAGACGTGCGGCTGCCTCGATGATCATGCGGTCAAGGGGGATGAGATAGAGCAGGTTCAGAACCTCGTCGGCCTTTGCCCGCACCATCTCAGATTCGCTGCGGACCGTGCGTCGTAGTTCAGTGATCGTGAGTTCACTGGATACGGCCGATCCCCTGGAGTGCTCCCAGAGTTCTGCGGTTTGCGCGCTGCCATCCTCTGTTCGTACGAGCTTGGCCAGGGCTGAGGTGTCGAAATAGGTTCCGTCCATATCAGCGCTCGGCGTCCCTCATCTGTTGGAGCACTTCGCTGAGAGCCGGTCGCTCTGGGTCTGCGGGCAGTGGCGGTGTCAACGTCGCCTGATCGCCAGCCGGGAGGCGCAATCTTCCTTCGGCGATGAGCCGGTCCCAGGTGCTGGATGTGACCGATGGAGGAGTGATATGGGCTACTACTTCTCCGCGCTGGGTCACGGCCACCACTCGACCAGCTTTGGCCTCGTTGATCGCCGGTGTTGGGTTCTGCCGCAGTTCCCGTATCCCAATGGTTAGCATGATCTACATTGTAGATCATTCCGGGTTGGAAAACCAGGGCTCCGTACCCGAGGCTGCCCGCTTCACGGGCTTCCATCAGGGGTGAGAATGGGGATGATGTCGGATAGTGGCATGAAATCGGAACCGTTTGCTGTGATGAGCGCTGCACCCCGGCTGTGGGCGACCGAGGCGATCAACAGGTCCATTGTCCGGTGGCGGACTTGTCGGTTGGCCCGGATGACCATGTCCCGGCTGCGGCGCACCGGACGAGCGACATTCGAACCCCACATCTTGCGACGTACGTCCAGTACGTGTACAAGATGCGGGGTGGCGAATCTCCACCCGCCCAGCGCGTCCTCGCTCGGAACAGCGTATTTCAGCACGCTCCTAGATTCGAGTGGGATCCTGCAAAAAGTGAGTCCAACAAACTCAAGCATGGCGTTAATTTCAGTGAGGCCATCGTCTTGTGGCAGGATCCACATCGAGCCACCATCAAGTCCAAACATGAAGGTGAGTTGAGACAACTGACGACCGGTCTGCGGTCGCGAGCGTAGGCCTCCATGGCATCCGGGCGCATTCCGCCACCCGTTTCGCAGCAAGACCGCCTACCCTGCGGCCGCCTTCCCTCCTGGCAGAAAGGTGATGTCAGGCGGGTGCCCGACACTGGAAAAGTCGTTTCCTATCCGGTGACCTTGCCCTTGCGCCAAGAAGTCAACAACAGACCCAGTCCGCCGACCAACGCCGCGACGGCAAACCAAGCGCCTGCTGGCCAACCGGTACGAACAGACCCGCCTGTCTCCACTCGGACGCCCGGCTTCGGGGTATCAACTGGAGGCACTTGCACCACGACGGTCAGTTGCGTGGCTGAAGACACTGCGCCGGAGGTGTCTGTGGCTACGGCCCTAATCGTGTGGGAACCGCCCGCCAACGGTGTCGAAGGCGTACAGGCCCAGCTACGATCCGTTCCAACGATGGCGACACACACGACGCCATCTTGATCGCTGACCGTGACCGTTGAGCCTGCCGTGCCCGTGCCGCTGAACTGAGGAGTGGCCGTTGCCAACACTTGGCCATCTGCTGGTGTCGCGATGACTGGTGGCGGGAGAACTGTGGGACCCTGCTTGGGCAGGAAATCGATTCTGGTCGGCGACCCGGTCAGCGAACGGCCGTCACGTAAGGCAGCAGTCACTGTGACCGTTTCCACGGTCGCATCCGTCACTGTAGCCTGCGCGACACCGTTGGCCCCGGTAGGAACCGTGACCGACTTCCGATCCGCGCGCACGACGCCCGTCGGCGCGGAAATGGTCGCCGAACCGCTGACAGAAAGCGTGACGAGCTCGCCAACGAGCGGGACACCGTTCTCATCAACGACCGTTCCGATCATTGGCACCGGGTCGCCTATGGTCGCTATCAGGGCCGATATCCACAACGTGCCTGACGCCACTGTCACCGGCGCAGCGGTCACCGTCACACTGGTGGAACCCGACACCCCGGAACCGTCGTTCGCGGTCGCGGTGATCGTCGCGGTGCCCGTACCAACCCCGGTCACTTTCCCGGACGCGTCCACGCCGGCCACCGACGGGTCACTCGACGACCACGTCACCGACTTGTCGGCCGCATCCGACGGGCCAACCATCGCTGTGGCCTGGCCCGTGCCGCCCACCAGCAACGCCAACGGTGACGGCGACACACTGATCGACGCCACCACCACTGGCGCAGCGGTCACGCTGACCTGAAACGTCGCCGTCTTCGTCACCCCGTCACGCTCGTACGACACCGTCACCGTCTGCGTGCCGACACTCGCTAACACCGCACCATCGGCCGGGCTGGTCGTCACGTCCTGCGTCACATCGGCTGTCGATCCGTCGCTGAACGTGGCCATCAACACCAGCCCAGAGAGGCTCAGCGCCTCACCCTCGCTGTACGTGGACGTGCTCGGCGGCGTCGTCACCGCGATGGACGTCAGCGCGACCGGCGGCGCGGCCACCGTGACCTCGAACGCGGCCGTCTTCGTCACAGCACCATCCACGTAGGTCACGGTCACCGTTTGCGAACCGACGGTTGCCAGATCAGCGCCACCGGCCGGACTCGTCGTCACATCAGCGGTCACATCGGCTGTCGTGTCATCCGAATAGGTTGCGGTCACAACCAGACCGGTAAGGTCGAGCGAATCACCAACCGTGTAGGCGGTCTTCGCCGGCCGTGTGGTCACCGTGATCGACTCCAACGCGGTCGGGACCCCCAGCCTGATCTGCCCGTTGTCGTAGAGCACCGACAGTTCTGGAGCGTCGGCGGTGAAGAAAGCCGTGTCGCCCGCGCTGGCCCCCGATGCGACGATCACGCCGTTGTCCGTTGCCTTGGTGACGCCGGCCAGCATCGTTGTGGGCATGGCGGCGCCGTTGGCGCCGTCGCCGACGCTGATGTAGACGCCGGCCGGCAAGGTGATGTTGTTGGCCGGGCCGGAGACGAAGGTGTTGCCGGTCACTTGGGCCGTGCCGCCGATGACGACGCTGTTGCCCGTATCTGCGGTGACGAAGATGCCGCCGCCGTTGGGCGAGGTATTGCCTGTGATGACCCCGCCCGACATGGTTAGGCTGTGCGAGCTCCAAACACCGCCACCGTCAACGTTGGCGGTGTTGCCGGAGATCTCACCGCCGGTCATGGCGAAGCTGGCGTAGTCGGTGCTGTACACCCCGCCGCCGCTCTGGGCAGCCGTGTTGTTCGAGATCGTGCAGTCGTCCATGGTGAAAGTGGCATCGGCGCCCCCATTGTAGACACCGCCACCATTATTGGCGGCCCTGTTGCCAGAGATGGCATCGCAGGCCGATATGGTCAGGGTGCCATTGTTCATGACACCACCACCGTTGAGGCTCGCGGTGTTGTTGGAAATCGTGCCGCCGGTCACAGTGAACGTACCCGTGTCGTTGACGGTCACACCGCCACCGAAGCCGTCTTGGGTGGCGCTGTGACCGGTGATCGAACCAGCGGCCAATACCAAATCGCCGTCGACGACAATCCCGGTGTCGGTGGCACCGTCGGCGGCGGTGACGGCGATGCCGTCGATGGTCAGGCTGGCGCCGTGATCGACGCCGATCGCAGCGGCATTGGCGGTCATCTCCAGGTTGTAGGAGCTGGTGAATGTGGCTGTCGTGCCCGATGGGATGACGATAGTCTGGTCCACCGGAATGTCGTTGTCGAAGATGATCTCGGTTGGCTCGCCGGCACTGTGAGCTGCGGCAACCGCATCCAGGAGCTCCTGCTGGTTGCGCACATGGATTTGGCTGGACCCAGTAGCCGCCGACTTCTGGTAGGCGCCGATGTCGAAGGCCCCGGTGGCAGGACGGGAGTTGCCGTCGAAATCGGTGGGCACGTCGGCGTAGAGATTGGTGCCATGACCAATTGCCTGAGTGGCACCGTCGGCCAAGTGAAAATCGCCATTGGCCGCGTCGACGAAGAGGGCCGGGTCGAGCGCCGTGGACAGGGATTGCCCGCCAGCCAGGTTGTTTTCCTTGACGATGGTGTCGCTCAATTGCTGATTCGCCGTGCCGTAATCGGGCTCGATGGCGAACCGGAAGATGTTGTTGACGATCTCGCCGTTTTGCGTCGGCTGGGGCGTGGCCCAGCCGGCCGGCGGCTGGGTGTCGGAAACCCGCAGGCTGATGCTATTGGCAGTGTAGGCGTCGCCATTCCACACCGTATTGTTGTAAACCTTGAAACCGGTAGCGCTGCGCAACACCAAGCCGGTGTCCAACGCGGTCGACTTGATGACATTATTGGCGATCAACCCACCCCGGTGCTCGAAAGACGTGTCGCCGTAACGGAACCACTGATAGCCGGTCGAACCGTCGCCGAACGAAATGCCGACATCGGAGTTGATGACGGTGTTGTTCACGAACACCGAATCGATCGAGTTGCCCTTGAAATACATGGCGTAGGCGATCGAACCGTTGGTCTGCCGGACGTTCTCGGCCACATTGTTCCGCACCACCCAACCCTTGGCCGCCACGCCGTCGATGCCCTCGATGACATCGCGTGCCCCGGCGGAGGTGAAACCAAAATGACAGTTCTCGATCAGTCCATAGTCGGAATACTGATCCGTCCCCTCGACCCCCCACTCGCCGGCCGTGATCTTGAAGGCCGACTCGCCGTTGTCCCACAGTTCCAGGTTGTCGGCGTGGAAGTACTGCGAGCCGTTGTTCACCTGAATGCCGTGATAATACGAGTCGCGCAGCGTCAGGTTCTTGACGGTCAGATAGCTGGAACCGTTGACGTAGACGTTGTGCAGGATGCCACCGTTCATGCCATCGCCCCGGATGACCGTGTCGGCGGGGTTATCGGTCGCGCCCTGGATGGTGATGCTGTTCTTGGACTGGACGATGATCGTGTTGTCAAGGGTGTAATCGCCCGCCTTGACCGTGATGACGACGCCCTGGGGCGGGGCGGCGTTGATGGCGTCCTGCAACTCGGCCATGGACGACACGAGAACCTGCTGCACGACACCCGGTTGAGCCGCCGCTGTGGCACTGACCACGTTCGACATCTCGGACGCTACGCCGTCGGCGTTGATTGACTTCTCGGCGAAGTAATACGTCTTGCCGGTTTCCAGGGCATTGACGTAGAGGACCTCCGCATTCCCGGCCGATTGCGGCGCGATCGTCATGTCGACCTGCGCGGAAGAATCGAAGGTCGCCTCCGTGATCGGACTGGTGGAGTATCGCACATCATAGGAAGCCGCCCGCCCGTCGCTGGTGGTCCCGTTTGCGATGGGCGCCACCCAGTTCAAGACCACAGTGTGGACATTCGTGCCATTGGAGTCGACCGACAGCGTCACAGTCGCCGGTTTGTCCGTCGGCTCCAGCGTGTAGTCGGCAATCGCGAAGGCCGAGCGCTCGTTGAGGCTCTCCATGAAGAGACCGACGTGGCCTCCGCGCGCTAGATCGTCCTGCGCCATGGTGAAGTTGTAGGCGTCTTCGGCACCGGGTATGCCGTACTTCTTCCCCAGAATCGAGGCGACCCGCATCTCGGGGCCGTAGTAACCCACCCACGGCGGTGGGTCCACAGTGATGGCGCCCGAGGAGTCCTTGAAGTTGGCGTCGAAAAGCTCGGCCCAGCTCGTGTAGTAGGCAAGGGGCTGGCCCGACCCGTCGCCCGTGCCAATCAGGAGGTGATACGAGGCGGCATACTCCGGCAGAAAACTTGGGGCGTTGGTGAATGCCCCCATGACGGAGTTCAGCAGGTTATGCACTGCGGCGGTTCCTGCTGGGCTGTCGTTCTGCGCAATGGCATGGTCAAACACCCAGGCCAAATAGGTCAACTGCCATGGGTCCACCGCTGGATTCCCGTCGACGTTGCCAACCGGAACGTGATAGAACTGCAGCGGGTTTTGGAGCTGTCCGACATATTCGTCCATGCCGGCCAGATTGTTGTCCATCACTTTTGTGAAGTAGGCCTTGTAAGGATGGGTGTCTGGCAGATAGAAGGCGGCGTCGATGACGTCTCGTAAGCCCCAGGCGAAACCGCGGGGAGCGTCCCCCCACAACATGCCCTCGGAGCCGCGCGCCGGGGTGGCTCCGGGCCACGTGTTGTTGATGGCCCAGTTGGCATCGAACATCATTTGGTCGTTGTAGTAACGGTCACCGGTCACCAGGTAGGGAATGTACGCCAGGGATGACTTGTGGGAGTTGTTCGTTCTGTTCCGACTACCCTGCATGTTGTTTGACGGCTTGTCTCCCGATCCTGCGCGAGCGTCGAGCCAGTAGTTGGGTTTCTCATCCAGGGTGACGATCTGTGCGGGATCTGACTTGGTGTAAGAACTGGCGAAGTTGCCAGAGATGTCGCCATATGCCAAAACCTCGGCTCGCAGGTCCTTTGTGCCATGCACCATGTAGCGGGCCGCCCATTCCGGGTACAGATACATGTCGGGACGCGCGCCGGGTGCCCAAGCGTAGGTGAAGATGACGCCATAGCCCATGAGGTCGAAGGACTGCCACTGATCGGTGTTGACAGCCGAATGGGTGGTCGCCGGAACAGTGTCAAGGTACTGTGGCACGGCGCCGGCCGCGACGAAGGGCGCGAAATCGGTCACCACATCTGCCGCGACGAAACCCTGCGTACCAAAGAGCCGATGCCACCGGCTGCCGTATTGGTGGTACAGCACCGTTTCCCAGGTCGCGTCGGTTTGTGCCGATGTGTCAAATGGCGGGATAGTCTCAAAGCCATCCGTCCACACGTTTTCCACCAGGGCCACTTGCCCGGCGTTCGGTCCAGATGTCAGGCGAATCCAGTTGCCCGGGACTTGGCCGTGGTCTGCGCTCGTGTAGCTCCAGTCGCCCGACAGTGGGTTCGGGCCGGGCTTGCTGGCGTCGTGGTGGTAAACCGGCGCGCCGTTGACGCTGATGTCAACCCCGTAGACCACGCCGTCGGCCTCGGGCACGTCCCGCACATTCTCCACCGTCGCATCGACGGTGCCGGTGCCGTCGTCATATACGCGGACATCCCAGATGTTCGTCAGAAAGGGGTGATCGACGCCATCAGCCTGCGGCGCGGTGAGGACCCGCCACTCCTTGACCAGTGGACCGTTCAGCCACAGATCGCTGGACGGTGTCGCAGGCACGTCGGAGGTGTAGGCCACCACCGGTGAGCCGAAGCCGGCTGTCTCGACGTTGAGCGTCAAGGTGGCCCGGGGCACCACCGGCGTGAAACTGCCCGTCGCCGCCGTCGCGGCCGTGATGGCGTAACTGCCCGTCGTCGTGACATGCGTCGTCAGAATGGCATAGCGGATCGAGCCGTCGGGCCAACGGTTCTTGACATCGGTCTGGGTCGCCAGAGAACCCACCTGCAGGCCATCGCGCGCCTCGCCCGACGGCAGCGCGATGCCGAAAGTGGCCCAGCCCGGGCTGGTGAACGAGTAGGTGGCCAGCGGGCCGGGGTCGGCCTTAGCTGGCGTTGCGGGCATGATGGCCACCAGCGCGCCCCCTATGACCAATCCCAACACCATCGCGAGTACGCCGAACATTCTGGTAACCATGTTGACCTTTGTCATGCCATTCGCCGCCTTCGGTGCCAAGAAGGCAACTAAACACGCCAGCAACGCCTGCGGCCCGGTACTGGTGAACCTACCCGAACCGCCGTTGTCCGGAATCGCGCCTTCTCATTCGATTCAGAAAAGCATACACGAGTTGGCGGCGAGCAGTCCGCTTACCTGGCCCAACAGTCTCGCGGTGGACACGACAGGCAATGTGTACGTCGGCTACCGCTTGACAGGGTCGAACTCGGTGGTGGACTCGCGGCTTTGTGACGGCTGGTCTTCGGAACGCGACTGCTGGTCTGCGGAGCGTGGGTCATAGGCCGATGTCGGGGCCGCGCTGCTGGGCGCTCCTCGGGGGCTGCGAGCGCGGCGATAGTGCCGGGGCGGGCCGAAGGATTCCTTTTCTCGCCTGTTGTTTCGCGCGGGCGGCCTTGTTCTGTTCGATCAGTCGGACCGCGTCGGTCAGCGACAGGCCGGTTATGTGGGCGAACTCGCCTCGCGCGGCGTCGGCTCGTTGCCGCCATGCCTCTTGCCTTCCAACGCCTGCTGCTTCGACGCCCGCGCCACCCGCCGTGCCGTATCAGCGGACGACTTGTTCGCCATCGCCACCAGAACCCTGGCCATCGCCGCCACCTCCATGTCTCTCACGACACGTAGGTACGTTTACAGCCCCAGAGGTTGCAATGCGCGATGACAGTATGAGAATCATCTCCGTCAGGCGTTCACGGAAGGAGGAGGCAGCACAATATGCAAGACAAGGCATGGACTGATAGCGAGGAGCTTGACAAACTCTTCGATGACGGTGACAAAGATGTCCTCCACTACTTCGACACTGACCACGTCGAACACCCTGGACAAAAAGCGCGAAGTGTTGTCGTGGATTTGCCCATTCCTGTGTATGACGCGCTTGAGCGTGAGTCTGGTCGAACCGGGACACCAGTCCAGAACTTGATTGAGTCATGGGTTCAGGAGAAGGTTGGCCTTGCTGCTTGAGCCGACATCAAGGTTGCCGACCCGGCCACGTCGCAAGGTGGAACTGGCACAGGGTCCAAGCTGAGAAGCCCTTCCCGCGCAAGCGAGAGTTGATCAGCGTTCGTCATCTCTCATCTGATCGAGTAGTTTGCTGAGGGTGGGCCGTTCAGGGTCTTCTGGAAGCGGTGGTGGTAGGGTCGCCGGATCTCTGGTTGGGGGAACTAGTCTTCCACCTGCTATCAACTGGTGCCACCTGATCGATCGGGAAGAATGGCCTGGCGCTTCCTCAGTTCTGGGATGGGGGTGCTGGTCATCACAGGTCAACCAGTTTTGTCGCAGAATTTCGGCTGTAGTGACTTGAGCGGGTAACCCTTGTTGTCGACATGAGGACCTCCTTCTGACGTTTTGTCGTACAGGGTTAGGGACAAGGTTGTCAACAGTATGAATGGAATATTCTGAGTAGTATTCCTCAAAATGGTATAGTAGATCGTCACAAAATGGTATGGTAAGGGGTCTCAAAATGGTACAGTAGGACTGTGGATGACTACTCACTGCGCGTACTGGATGCTGTTTTGGACACTTATCAACCCTTGCTACCGGCTATTGAATTATATGGGGCCAAAGCCGTGGGAAAAACCGAGACGGCGCGTCGGCGTGCTGCGAGTACGCTTCGTCTGGATCTGACAGCGAATCGGGAACGGTTGGGGGCTGATCCCGCTCTGCTCAGGAGTTTGCCGGGGCCGTTGTTGGTAGATGAGTGGCCTCGGGTGCCTGAATCCTGGGATTTGGTACGCCGGGCTGTTGATGATGGGGCACCTCCGGGGCGTTTTCTGTTGACGGGCAGCGCGACTGTTCCCAAGGGCGTGAGTGTCCATTCTGGGGCAGGTCGGATAATCCGGATGCGGATGCGGCCCATGACGCTGGCTGAACGTGGAGTGGGTCACCCTACGGTCAGCGTGAAGGAAGTGCTTACAGGACAGGATTCGGTTGGCGGACACACAGATGTGCGTCTTGCGGACTACACCCATGAGATCGTGGCGTCGGGGTTTCCTGGCATCCGTACTGAACCCGACATGATACGTCGAATGCTCTTAGATTCCTACCTCGACGATCTTGTCCAGCGCGAATTCCCGGAACAGGGATATCCCGTGCGCAAACCGGCAGTTCTTCGGGCATGGTTGGCCGCGTACGCTGCGGCGACAGCCTCCACTGCCAGTTATTCCGCCATCCTGGACGCCAGTACGCCCGGGGAGACAGACAAACCGGCGAAGACGACGACCATGGCCTACCGGGATGCTCTGTCCCAGTTGTGGATGCTCGACTTGCTGGAGCCGTGGCGGCCAACGGGGACCAGGTTGCAGAGCTTGGGGCAGGCACCAAAGCACTTTCTTGCGGACCCTGCTCTGGCCTGTCGGCTGCTGAATGTGAGTGAACACCAATTGCTCCAAGGAGATCAGGGGAGCCGAGAAACCACTTTGGGAGACGCCACTTTATTGGGGGCTCTGTTTGAGCATCTGTCGGTCTTGTGTGTCCGTGTGTACGCACAGGCGAGCGATGCGAGCGTCTTTCACATGCGGACCCATCGAGGAGAGCATGAAGTAGACATGATCCTTCAAACAGAGGATGGGAAGATCCTGCCTGTTGAAGTCAAGCTCTCCCAATCGGTGACCGACAAGGACGTACGCCATATCCTCTGGCTCAAGAAGAACCTTGGAGAGTCGTATCTTCCGGGTGTGGTCATCACAACAGGAGAGTACGCTTACCGCCGTACTGATGGGATCGCCGTTGTTCCCCTGGCCCTGCTCGGGCCATGACGCGTCAGGTGATGCAACCTCTCGGCTTGGTCACAGTGGCAGTTCGCGCTTGAGGTCGGCAGGTGTGATCCGGGGGACTCGGGATCCGATGAACGCACGTCGATCGCGGGTGACGACGTAGTCGACGTCGGCCATTTCGGCGGCCGCCCGGATTATGCCGTCTTCAAAGTCGGGCTCCGTACTGGTGAGGGCTTGTCGGCAGCAACTGGCATCGACAGGCAGAATGGTCATGGAACCAGCAAGGGCTATGACGGCCTGACGGGCCGCTTGTTCTCCATCTAAGCGCCCGAGTATGTAATAGACGTCTTTCAGGGAAGTGGCGACCAGGCACAGTTTGATACCGGTCGCTTGGAGGTCATTGACCAAGGAAACAGCCAGATCGTGGCTAGGGCGTTCGGATGAGAGAAAATCAAGGACGACGTTGGTGTCAAGGAGGACCTCATGCATGTCGAGCCGTCAACGCTTCGTAGAGGATGTCGGCTGTACGCGAGTCAGAGGCCAAATCGGGGGAGTGGGATATGCCGGCGACGCTCATCAAGAGGTCGGTACGGCGTTGTTGCTCTTCGTCGCCCGAGGATTCGAGTAGCCACTCGGGGTAGCTCCCTGTGCGCGTCATATACGCGGCGAGCGACTGGATAACTTGTGACCACGTGCTCCGATTAGCGGCGAGCACCCGGTCGGCAGCACTCTTGTCAGCTGCGCTGACTCGTGCATTGACCATAACCGTTGACATGAGTTCCTCCATGTGTCTTACAGTAAGACTGATTCTACCAGGGTCCGTCTTGAGTGTGTGATGTGTGCACAGGGGAAGGTCCTGTGTGAGGTCGACAGCAGCGCAGTGATTGATAGTCCAGTGTTCTGCGATGGGGAGAAGTTCCAATATTCCTGGAATTCGACTCGGGCCACGCTACCTCAGGGTCTGTGGGGATCCACGTCTGGAATGGGTGGGGCTGTCTCAGGGGGGAAAGGGGGCTGATATTGCGGGGGTGTGGGGTTGGGAGGGTCGAGCAACGGGTTACTGAATACCCGATTTGGGGGAGGATCTAGTAGACTGGAAAGGTTGGTCTTGAGGGTGAATGCACCTGCCAACCAGCGTTCTAGTGCCGAGGAGACTAATGTCCATTGAATCAGAGTTCGCGAGCCCGGATTCCCCTTCT
>WRFP01000001.1 GCA_009778725.1 Propionibacteriaceae bacterium | reverse complement strand
TGAAGAAGGCCCGCAAAGCACCGCAGTACTCGAAGCGCTGATGTCTCGCCTGTTCGGCACCGATGGGGTACGGGGCCGGGCCAACGAGGAGTTGACCGCGGAACTGGCCCTGTCCTTGTCAGTTGCGGCAGCCCATGTTTTAGCGGAGGCCGATCCAGGAACCCGCCTACGCGCAGTCGTCGGACGCGACCCCAGAGCCTCCGGAGAATTTCTCGAAGCCGCAGTAGTTGCTGGTTTGGCCAGTGCCGGTGTCGATGTCATCCGGCTGGGTATCGTTCCCACTCCGGGCCTGGCTTTCCTGGTGACCGAGGTTGGAGTCGACTTCGGTGTCATGCTGTCCGCGTCTCACAATCCCATGCCCGACAACGGCATCAAGTTCTTCGCTCACGGAGGCATCAAACTTCCCGACGACGTCGAGGACCTGATCGAGGCCGAGATGGGCCAGGCTTGGGTTCGTCCCACCGGCGCCGAGGTCGGGCGGGTGTGCAACAATCCCGAACTGGTGGACCGCTACGTCAACCACCTGGTGGCGTCGCTTGGCTCAGATCGTCCTCTCAGTGGCGTGAAAGTCGTTGTGGATCCGGCCAACGGTGCTGCGTCCCGTACTGCTGTGAAGGCTTTCATGACGGCTGGCGCGTCGGTCACGGCCATCCACAACAAGCCGGACGGGCTCAATATCAACGACAATTGTGGGTCCACGCACATCGAGGCCCTCCAACTTGAGGTCATCTCCTCGGGGGCCGATCTGGGGATCGGGCTCGACGGGGATGCCGACCGGTGCATCGCGGTCGACGCCAACGGCCGGGTGGTGGACGGTGACCAGATTCTGGCCATCCTCGCCCTGGCCATGAAGGAGTCGGGACGCCTCCATCAGGACACGGTGGTTGCCACGGTGATGAGCAATCTGGGTTTCTTGAGGGCGATGGCGGCCCACGGGATCCACGTGGATGTGACGAAGGTGGGGGACCGCTACGTCGTGGAGTCGATGAACGCCAACGGTTTCACCCTGGGGGGCGAGCAGTCGGGGCATGTCGTGATGAACGAGTTCGCCAGTACGGGCGATGGCACGCTGACCGGGCTGCACGTGGCCGCTCAACTGGTGCGTACGGGCAAGTCCCTGGCGGAACTGGCCTCCATCATGAAGCGTCTGCCCCAGGTGATGATCAACGTGGCCGGAGTGGATCGCACTCGGGCGAATCTGGACCAGGGAGTCGTCCAGGCGGTCACCGCCGCAGAGGCCGAACTCAAGGGAGCCGGACGAGTGGTGTTGCGTCCCTCGGGCACAGAACCCCTGGTCAGAGTGATGGTCGAGGCGGACACCGAAGAACGGGCCCGCGAGGTGGCGGAGAGCCTGGCCCGGGTTGTGAAACAACGTTTGACACTGTGACATCGCCGTCATAGTGACAATGTCTTCAGCACGCTCCTGGCGCTGACAGCCGGTCACAAAATGGTGACTTGGGGCTCGCAATAGACAGGTCCCAGGACATGTTTCAAGCTTCGTACGGCGAAATTACCGGCGTGAGTGAGCAGATCCAGAACCCGGTCCTGATCGTCACGAACGCTGACCCGAACGGTGTACTCACCCTCCCCGAGTTGCAGAGCGGGCAAGGCGATCTGAAAACGTACTGTGCCGGCTTGAGAAGGCATGTTCACGTGCAGAGTTTCTCGGGTGTCTGTTTCCACCATGGTACGGCCAAGAAAGTCTTCGATGATGACTGAAAAGGCCCAGTTCGGGACGGCCTGAGGGAAGGCTACCTCGCAGTTGATTTCAAGGTCGGATCCCGGTGGCATCACCACCTGGAAATCGGAGTCGTGGGGAGAACCACGGGAGTCGGTGAGGTAGATGCGGTCGATCTTGGCCTCATAGGGGGAGGAGGAGGATTCCTGGTCCGCCTGATCGGCGGCAATGACCTCCTGGTAGTCCCGGCGCAACCGCCCGAGGGCGACGATGGGGGTCGAGTCCTCGACCAGCGATCCTTGTTCGAGCACGATCGCGCGGTCACACACATCCGCCACTTGGCCCGGCGAGTGAGACACGAAGACTATGGTCCGGCCCTCCTCCTGGAAACTATGGATCTTATCCATGCATTTCTTCTGGAAGGGCTCATCGCCGACGGCGAGGACCTCGTCAACGAGCAGGATGTCCGGATCGACATGGACAGCGACGGCGAAGGCGAGGCGGACGTACATCCCCGAGGAGTAGAACTTGACTTGGGTGTCGATGAAGTTCCCGATACCGGAGAATTCAACAATCTCGTCGAAATGCTGCTCAGTCTCCTCGCGGGTCAATCCGAGCACGGATGCGTTCAGGAAGGTGTTCTCCCGGCCCGACAAGTCTGGATGGAAACCTGCCCCCAATTCGAGCAGTGCCGCAACTCGTCCTCTGGTGAAGACCTGGCCGGAGTCTGGAGACAGGATCCCGCCGATGATTTTCAACAGAGTCGATTTCCCGGATCCGTTCGGGCCGATCAAACCGACCGACTCTCCCAGATCGATGGACAGGTTAATGTCTTTCAACGCGGCGAAGGTCTCTTCATGGAGTTTGCCAGTACGGTAATTGACCAAGCGCTCTTTGAGAGACTTTTGTTTCTTGATGGTGAATGTCTTGTTGACATCCGTGACCCGTACGACCTCAACACCCATCTAGATCTCCTGGGCAAAGTTGCTTTGAAGGCGATTGAAGAGGCGTTGTGCCAAGAAAACTGCCACGAGACCGACGATCCACGCGATGAGCAGACGGGTTCCCAAGTGGGTGGGCCACGGGAAGGGTGGAGTGGCGTCCCAGACGACTCGTTGGGTGCCCATCACAGCCAGTGTGATCGGGTTGGCCAGGTAGATTTCCTGCAACACCCCGGACAGGTGGGGAGCGGCCATTCCCCAGCTGTAGATGACCGGTGATACGTAGAATCCGATCATCAGGACCACTTCGACCAGGTGCTGGACGTCGCGCATGTAGACGTTGAGGGCGGACAGCAGCAGGGCGAAGGCGGTCGCCCAGGTGACGATCGTCACGATGGCCAGGGGGAAGTGGAGGAAGCCGATCGACCAGTCGAACCCGGTGGTGAAGGAGACGGCCACGATGAGGATCACCAACTGGATGGTGAAATTGAAACCAGCCGCGCCGATGCTGGTCAGCGGGAAGATCTCACGGGGCAGTGCCGTCTTCTTGACGATGGCCGAATTGGCGAGGATCGACCCGGTTCCGGCGAAGACCGCCTCTTGGAACAAGGTCCACAGGGTCAGCCCGGCGTAGAGGTGGATGGGGAAGTTCGCGATCATCCTGGTGGCTCCCAGGAACTTGCCGATGACGACGTAGTAGATCGCCAGCAGCACCAAGGGGCGGATCAAACTCCAGACCAGGCCGAGGGCAGAGTCCTTGTACTTGGCCCGGATCTCGCGGCGTACGAGCAGGTTGACCAATTCTCGGCGCTTCCAGATTTCTTGGATGGAGCCAAGAGATCCCTTCAGCATCGTGTGTCGCGGGAACATGTCATGGAGAGGTTCCTGTGACAGGCGATCGGCTCGATCACTGGCTGTGCTCAATGTCTGATCCGCCTTCCTGTGTTGACCAGATAAGTCAACCACGTGTAGCCATTGCGGTCCAAGATGCTGAACCAGCCTGAGACGGGCAGATATCCTGCGCGCGTGGTGACCATGAGGCCACGCCATTGGGACTCCCAATGACAGCACCATCCATACAGAGTATAGATGCTCGATAAAATCGATGAGAGGCTTTCCCGGCGTGAACACGTATCGATGTTGCTCCAGGCGCGTGCGAGTCGTACTGTAAACTCACGAGCCCATAAAAACGGAGAGGCCATCGTACATGCAACGATTGATCGGACGCCGACTTCAGCGTGTGTTTCCCGTGCATACTGCACGAGGACAGGTGGTTCGAGTGGCGATGTCCCGGCTGAGCGCCCTGTGTGAGTTCTTGGCGACAAATCCGTACCAGAAGTACATCAAGGCTGTAGAACCATTCTCGTTTCTTTCACCGGTTGCCACGCCGAATGCCACGGATCAGCCTCTGTTCAGCATTGTCATCCCGTTTTTTAACACTGCCGACAAGTACCTGAATCCGTTGTTTGACTGCCTGCGTGCTCAGTCTTTCCAGGATTGGGAACTCATCATCGCCGATGCGTCGACCGATGAGACGAGGGCAGATCGGATCCAGGAATTGTCTGGTCTGGACTCGAGGTTTCACTACGTCCGTCTGCCTGGGAACCTGGGAATTTCGGCCAACACGAACGAAGCGTTGAAACAGGCGCGCGGGCAGTTCATCGTATTCGTCGATCACGATGACACGATCTCACCACATGCGCTCAATGAGGTCGCCGCCGTGATCGCAGACCATCGGGACGTGGATGTGGTCTACAGCGACGAGGATGTGTTGAGCGATGACGGGAAGCGCCGGATGCGTCCATTGTTCAAGCCGTCCTGGTCGGTTCACATGCTCCTTGAAATGAACTATGTCAATCATCTGTCGGTGATTCGCGCCGAACTGATCAGGCGGATCGGAGGGTTTCGCCCTGAACTCGACGGTGCGCAGGACTACGATCTGCTGCTGAGGATTCACACCTTGCAAGAATTGACAGTGGTGCATATCCCGAAGGTCCTCTACCACTGGAGGAAGGCGGAGAACTCGACGTTGCGAACTTTGGACACCAAGTCGTACGCAGTGGAGGCTGGACGAGTCGCGTTGCGTGACTATCTGGATGCCATCGGGGTGGAGCACGAGGGTGTGAGTCTTTTGCCGGACAAACCCTGGTGGTATCACTGTCATCCCCGGTGGTCATGCCGCACCGATGTCATCGTCATGGTGTCACCAGATGCCCGGACGAACCGCCAATTTGAGAAACTGTTACGTGAGGCGACTACCCCCCGATGGGTCACACCGAGGTTTGTGTCCATCCCACCCAGTGCTGATGTCCGGGAGCATTGTGACGCGTCCGCTGACGCGGTGGTGGTGATCAGATCCATGTTTCTCCCGCAAGATTCCACTTGGCTCGATGAGCTGGTGGGGGTACTGGCATTGCCCCAGACGGCGGCTGTTGCCCCACTGTTGATGGGCGCCGTTCGTGATCGGGTGGTTGATTCGGGTTGGGTTGAGTTCCAGGGTCAGTTGAGACCCTTGTACCCAGGAGCCCACACCACTGGTTTTCCTCTTGCTGGCCCGGCGGATCTCGTTCGCGATGTCGATGGGCTGAGCGATGCCGTTGTGGCCTTTCGCACGCAGGCGAATCATCCCGAGCTCTTCGTTTCCGGTGTCGTCGATGGAAGACACTGGCGTGACAATCTCGTGCTGTGGAGCCCGGTGCGCTTCCTCCCAGCCAAGGTTCCCTTCGGTGACACGCGTTTCAACGACAATCTCGTCCTCAATGGCGCATCTGTTGTGTTGAGGAAATCCACGTGGAAGAACTGAGCTGTCGTGCGTAGTCGGCCAGCAATCAGGATGAACACCGAGCGTCAAGGCCCCAGGAGAGGTGTTGTAGACTCACTCATTGGCGGAGCATAGAGAGGCCATCGAGAATGCCATCATTATTCCGAAGAGGGATCGCAATCTTGTTTCCTGTCTATTCAGCGCGGGGACAAACCATTCGCAAAGTGACCTCGCGGATGGGTTTGACTCGCGAATTGTCCTGGACACACCCCTTCGAGGCATACATCAAGAATGTCGAACCTTTTGTCTTCCATGCGCCGTTGAGAACTGAACCGAACGCAGAACAGCCATTGTTCAGCATCGTCGTACCCTTCTTTAACACGCCAGATGAATACCTCATCCCACTGCTCGACTCCGTGGCGTCGCAGTCATTTGCCGATTGGGAAATGATCATGGCTGATGCCTCAACTGACCGGGATCGATCTGTTCGTCTGGAAGAGTTGTCGCATGGTGACTCGCGGTTCCGATATGTCCGTCTGGGTACGAACGCAGGAATCGCGAGTAACACCAATACCGGGATTCAGCAGGCGCGCGGTCGGTTCATTGTGTTCGTCGACCATGACGACACCTTGTCACACCATGCGCTGAACGAGGCCGCTGTGGTGATCGCCGATCACGAGGATGTGGATGTCATCTACTCCGATGAGGATGCGATCAGCGATGACGGGTGGTATCGCAAGCGCCCCTCGTTCAAGCCATCCTGGTCGCCGCATATGTTCCTGGAGATGAACTACACGAATCACTTGTCGGTCATCCGGGCAGATCTGGTACGGGAAGTGGGGCTGTTGCGTCCGGATCGCGATGGTGCCCAGGATTATGACCTGTTGTTGAGGATTCATGCTCTGCCGCGTGAGATCACAACTGTGCATATTCCGAAGATTCTCTACCACTGGCGAGAGGCGCAGTTCTCGTCCTCGCGTGCGATCGGCCAAAAGTCGTACGCAATGAAAGCAGGCACGGCTGCGGTGACAGACTATCTCGATGCCATCGGTGTGGACCATGATGGCGTCGATATCCTTCCTGACAAGCCAGCATGGTATCACTGCCATCCTCGGTGGTCGTGTCGGGTCGATGTCGTCGTGATGGTCTCGGACGACGTCAGGGTGAATAGTCGTTTCGAAGAACAACTGCGAGCCGCGACCGGTGCCACGTGGGTTGTTCCACGTTTCAGGTGCCTTCCACCGACAGCAGATATTTCCGAGCAGTGCACTGCCAGTGAGGCTGATGCGGTGGTCGTCATGCGGGCCATGTATCTTCCGAAAGACCGTAGTTGGCTCGATGAGTTGGTCGGGGCGCTCAGACTGCCGCAGACTGCGGCGGTGGCTCCGTTGTTGATGACCGGCAACGATAATTTGGTGGCCAACGCCGGCTTCATGGAGCACAAGGGTCAGCTTCGTCCGCTGTATCACCGCGGTGATGTGACGTTCTCCGGACTGGCAGGCTTGCCGGATCTGCTTCGCGACGTTGATGGACTCGACGATGCGGTGGTGGCATTCCCGGTGAATACTGACCATCCCGAGCTCTTCCTCACCGGTGTCGTCGATGGCAGAACATGGTCTGACCGTCTTGTTCTGTGGGGGCTGATCAGGTTGTATCCGGCTGCGATGCCCTTCCGTGACACCCTGTTGAACGACAATCTCTCCCCCCGCGACGCGCTTGTCGTCCTGAAAGATACGGTAGGGATATAGCGACATGGAAAATCGGACAGTAGCGTACCTGATCGTCACCTGGAACAATGCGGACATCATTGCCGGATGCATCGATTCCATCTTTGCGCAGGCCGGTGTGAAGTCTGATGTCTATGTTCTGGACAATGATTCCTCAGACGACACGATCACACAGGTGCGCAAGTATCGCAAGGTTCATCTTCTCAAGTCCACGCGTAACCTCGGGTTCGCTAAGGGAAACAATGTTCTCATTCGGCACGCTCTGCGAAATCCAGATGTGCAGTGGGTGGCACTGATCAATTCGGATGCGGTGTTGGACACGCAGTGGACCCGCAACATTTTGGACTACGTTGACGGCAAACCTTCTGTGGCAGCGGCCCAGGGTTTGACCTTAGATTATTACGACCATCACATTGTCGATTCCCGCCATATCTATGTGTCGAAGCGACTCCAGGGGATTCAGTACGGCTACACCGAACTGGTGGATCACGAGGCGTACTATCCTCGAAAGGTCTTTGGTGTCAATGCCGCAGCGGCGATGTTCAGCCGCGATTTCATCGAGCACCAACCTGACCCCGACAGTTACTTCTTCGACGAGCGCTTTTACATGTACTACGAAGACGTCGATGTCGCGTATCGCGCCTTGGTGGCAGGATATGACTCGTTCTTTGTGCCAACGGCAGTTGCGTACCATATGGGATCGGTGAGTGCCAAGAAGAACATGAAGATGTACCCGGTGATCATGACGGCCCGCAACCATCTGGCTGTGGTGTACAAAAACACACCATGGCGTTTGATCTTCCTGTCCATGCCTGAGTTACTCAAAGGGATCAAGGATTTCCTGCAACAAGTCAAGCACGATCACGGAGTCAAGGGCATGCGCAAAGTACTTGGTACTTACGTGATCGGTCTGCTTCGGCTGCCGATGTACGCACGCTCTCGCCGGGAGATTCGTAAACACACCCGCTTGGGTTCAAATTACATGATGGTTGTCATGCGGCAAGAAGGTATTCGATGAGTTCCCCCTGGCGGGAGACTTGCACATGTGGATTCTTCTGTTGTGAATTGGAGAGTCGGCCCCGATAGTGGTCTGTGCGATAAGGTGTTCACCATGGCGTCGTCGCAGGTGTCTGTGGGTACCTATACATCAAGCGCTGCTGTGCCTTCTCAAGTTTCGGTTTTGAGGGGAGACCCGAACACGTGAAGTTACCGACGAGGCAGACCCTCACTGGTGTGGGGTCCGTGGGCTTGGCAGGTGGCATTGCCGGAGTAGCCGGCTTCGTTCTCATGGTAGTGATGGCGAAGGTCTTGTCCCCTGAACTCAATGCCCAGTTCCTTGTTTTTTGGTCTGTGCTCTTCTGGGTCTTTGGATCCTTGGGCGGCATCCAATTCGAAACAGTACGATCCACTCGTACTGCGGCTCTTGCTGGAGATGAAGCCATGGTGGTGCCAGCCACGCATCACGTCCGTGTCGTGCCTGCGGGACTTGGCGTTGCCACAGGGGTTGTTGCGATCTTCTTCTTGTCATCGTTGCTGTGGGCTCCGCGGGTTTTTGGCTCGGACTGGCTGTTGTCAGTGGTCGTTGTCGCATTGGCTGCAATCGTCTACGGGGGGTACACCTCGGTCGTGGGGGTTCTTGGCGGACAGGGACGGTGGGTGTCTGCGGCCGTACTCATGGTGGCTGATCCGCTTGTTCGCAGTGTCGCTATCGTCATTGCTGCATTGGCATTGTCAGGTCTAGTCGGTGTGAAGCTGGCGGCGGGTGTGGCAACGTTGACCTGGGTGGTGCTGGTTCTCGTCTTCAAAGGATACCGTTCGATTCTCGGCAGCCGAGGTGACACTAATGTGCGTGAATATGTTGGGAAAACTAGCCAAGCGGTCGTGGCGACTTTAGCCAGTACAGCATTGGTGGTTGGTTTTCCCACGCTTTTGGGACTTGTCGAGGGCAACAGCATCATCCAAGAATCGGCCGGGTTGCTCTTCGCAATTTCTATGACACGGGCTCCATTGATGCTGCCTCTGAACGCCTTCCAGTCGATGATCGTTGCTCACTTCGTCAAGCGGGGAGGAAGTCCTCGAGTCGTTGGTCGAATCGTGCTTGCTGTTCTGGGGCTGGGCGTTCTGGCGTCGATTGTGGCAGGGATCATTGGGCCGCCTCTGCTGGGTTTGGTGCGCCCCGAATATCGACTCGGACCACTACTAGTGGGTGGGCTGACCTTAGGTGCAGCCTTCTTATGTCTCGTCGTTCTGACAGGAACATTGGCCCTGGCCAATAATCAACATACGGTCTACATGACGGGGTGGGTCGTCGCCATCGTGGTGACGATCGGGATGTTGTGGATTCCGTGGACCCTTTCAGTCACAGTCATCGTGGCCCTCATCGGCGGATCCTCGTGTGGAGTTATTGTCCATGTCACTGGCATGATGGCGATCCCTCGCACATCAGATCGTGGGACCGAAGAACAATGACATCAGGCGTGACTGAAGGTGAGGTAGTGTGTAGACCATGGTCGATCCTGACGCATCTCCTCGAACCCTCGTGATCATTCCGGCTTGGAATGAAGGAGCTGTGATTGGTGAGACACTGGCTGAATTGGGCAGTCAACACCTCGCAATCGACACTTTGGTCGTCGACGATGGTTCCCGTGATGACACCGCCGACATCGCTCAAAACTCTGGGGTTTCGGTGTTGCGCCTCCCCTTCAATCTGGGTGTGGGGGGAGCCTTACGAGCTGGGTTCGAGTACGCCCACCGTAACGACTATGACCAAGTTCTCCAGTTGGACGCAGACGGTCAGCATGATCCGAGAGACATTCCCCGTATTCTCGAAGCACTGGGAGAAGCAGACATTGCCATTGGGGCTAGGTTCGCTGGTGTGGGAAGTTACTCTGCCGGAGCCTCCCGGCGTCTCATGATGGGGATCCTTGCCCGCGTCATTTCAGGTTTGGCACACACGCGGCTTACCGATGTCACGAGTGGATTTCGTGCCGGAAACCGACGAGCGATCGAGCAGTATAGAATTCATTTTCCAACGGAGTATCTGGGTGACACCGTAGACTCCTTGGTCATGGCAGTTCGATCAGGACTCACCGTGACCCAGGTTCCTGTCCAGATGCGACAGCGTCAGGCAGGCAAACCCTCGACCTCACCGGTGAAGTCAGTCATCTATCTGGGTCGAAGTCTGCTTGCTCTGCTCATCGCGCTGACCAGGCCAACGACTCCACCAAAGGATTGAAGCTGTGCGCACTACGATATTGTTCTTGTTTTTGGCATTAATTGTCGTAGCCATCATTGTTGCACTGTTACGGTCGCGGAGAATATCAGAGAAATATGCCATTCTGTGGTTGGGTGTCGGTGTCATCGCCATCGTCTTGGCAGCATTTCCAGCCCTCCTGGGGTATGTGGCCAGGTTGGTGGGGGTACAGGTTGCATCGAACCTGCTCTTCGCGTTGGCGCTGATACTGCTGTTGGGAGTTTGTATTCATTTGTCATTGGAAGTCACGCGCTTGGAAGACCGCGTTCGTCGTCTGGCGGAGGAGTCGGCTCTCCTCAGGCATGCTCTGGAGAACCCTCCAGGTGATGAGACGTCGGGTGCATCTGAGGAGTGACCGGTGTGTACTAAGCTGATGGGCTGCGGATAAAAGTTGTCACAAGCTTCAGAATTGGTCTGATTGATTGGAGTGGAGATGAGTCTCACGTTGCAGGGCAAAGTCGTTGCGATTACAGGAGGCACCGGATCATTCGGGTCGACGATGACTCGTCATGCGTTGGAGTCGGGAGTGGCAGGTGTGCATGTGCTGAGTCGTGATGAGGCCAAGCAGGATGATATGCGCCGTCGTGTCGGTGACGAGCGAGTGCGGTTCTTTATCGGCGACACCCGGGATCGGGAGAGTCTACGGCCGGCACTACGGGGAGTTGACTATGTCTTTCATGCGGCGGCATTGAAGCAAGTCCCGTCGTGCGAGTTCTTCCCAGGCCAAGCGGTCGCCACCAACGTGATCGGCAGCGAAAATGTCGTGGCTGTCGCATCGCAATCTGGCGTGAAGTCTCTGGTGTGTCTCAGTACGGATAAGGCTGTCTATCCCATCAATGCCATGGGAATGACCAAAGCACTCATGGAAAAAACCGTCCAGGCCTTTGCCCGGAACAACCCAGGTTCAGAATTGACTGTGGCGTTGACCCGGTACGGGAACGTGATGTATTCACGAGGGTCGGTGATCCCGTTGTTCGTACGTCAGGTGACATCTGGGCAAGAGTTGACTGTGACCGATGGGCAGATGACACGTTTCTTGATGTCCCTGGCTCAGTCAGTGCAATTGGTTGAGTATGCGTTTGAACATGCCGAGCCAGGTGATTTGTTCGTGATGAAAGCGCCCGCAGCGACGATCGAAGTCTTGGCCCGGGCGGTGGCGTCATTATTCGGGGTGGATGAGCCCGAGATCCGAGTGATCGGTCATCGTCATGGGGAAAAGCTCCATGAGACATTGTTGTCGGCTGAGGAGAGAGTAGGAGCGATGGATGAGGGCGCCTACTTCCGGGTCCCAGTCGACGCTCGCGGACTCCAGTACGAGAAATACTTCGACCAGGGACGCCAAGATGCGGAGGCCGAGGCGTACACTTCGGCCAACACGACCCGGTTGGATGTCGACCAGACTAAGGCTTTGCTGATGGAGCTTCCTGAGGTACAGGAAGAGTTGCGACGGGCGGGAGTGGAGTGATGGCTGCCCTCACAGTGATGACCGTAGTGGGGACACGCCCGGAAATCATCCGGCTGACTCCGACGATCAAGCTGTTGGACAAGCACGTGAACCATGTGTTGGTCCACACAGGCCAGAATCATGACTACGAGTTGAACGAAGTTTTCTTTGAAGACTTGGGGTTGCGTTCGCCAGACCTCTTCCTTGATGCTGACGTGTCGTCGTTGGGAGCCGCCCTGGGGTCGATCATCGCCAAGACCGAGCAAGCGATCACGAGCGTCAGACCGGATGCCTTCTTGATCTTGGGAGACACCAATTCATGTATGTCCGCGATCATGGCAAAAAAGATGCGCGTTCCGGTGTTTCACATGGAGGCTGGGAATCGCTCATTCGACCAGAATGTGCCCGAGGAAACAAACCGGCGCATCATCGACCATCTGGCTGACTACAATCTCGCTTACACCGAGCATGCCCGCCGCAATTTGCTGGCTGAGGGCATCCACCCCTCCACAATCCTCGTGACGGGATCGCCGATGGTTGAGGTGCTGGACAATAACCGCGAGCAGATTGAGGCTAGCCAGGTTTTGTCAAACCAAGGACTCGTGCCTGGGGAGTACTTCCTGGTGAGTCTGCACAGGGAGGAGAACGTCGACTACCCTGACCGCCTCCGGGCGGGCTTGGAGTGTCTGAGGGTGGTCCATGAGGCCTATAACATGCCCGTACTCGTGTCGACTCACCCGAGGACCCGCAAACGACTTGAGGCGTTGCCCGAGGCGACAACCGACGGGCTGATTTTCCACCCGCCGTTTGGTTTCCATGACTATGTCAAACTCCAGTGCGAAGCCAAAGCCGTCTTGTCAGACTCGGGGACGATCAGCGAAGAATCCTCAATCCTGTCTTTTCCAGCTATCACCTTGAGGGACTTTGTCGAGCGCCCCGAAGCGCTTGACACGGGGTCCATCATCACCGCCGGGTTGGAGGTAAACAGTGTGCTGGCTGCGTTGGACTTGGTCCTTGCGCTTCCCCGGCCGCGTCCGCCGGTCGACTATCAGGTTGACGATACCTCGATACGAGTCGTTTCCTTCATCGTCGGCACGGTGCATTCACACCAGCGGCGACAAGGATTATTCTCACGACCATGATCTGATCCCGGAGGCTGGAGCTCTTTTCAGAAATCGGTCCACCACCGAAGCGGCGTAACGTCGGTTGTCGGCCAGATCAGGAACCTTGCGCAGGTATTCCAGTTCTTCGAGCATTTCAGGGCTGAATCCACACGGCACGACCTGTGCTCCCACGTACAGGGAATTAAAAGTCTTCGACGGGAACGCGCCAGTGCCGTCCCGCCCGACACCGGTGACGAAGTGGATGGGGTGGGATCTAAGGGTCTCAACGTAGTCATCTCCAGAGACAAAAGGATGTTTGTCAACGAAGGAGGGGAGTTTGTCAGCCATGGGTCCATCCCCGAAGAAGTCGATTCCCCATCCGTCGGCGTGGAGGCGCCCCATTTGCCGGATCAGTGCATCGACATCGTGTGCAATTCCCAGGTTTCCGGCGTAGAGAGCTCGACGGGCTGGCGATGGTTTCTTGGTGATGGGTCCTTGTATCGTGGGCCAGAAGCGAGCCACAACACAATTCGATTTTTTATATGCGATGTTGCCTGCGCATGACAGGACGAGATCCCATTGTTTGAGGAAGTGGTCGGTCACCAGTTTGACAAACGGAGCTGCAAGACGATGAACGATGCTGAGGGAACGCAGATTGCTGGGAAGGTAGTCATGAAGGTGAAAGATGGTAACCACTCCGGGGTCAGACCGGCGGACAACTCGGACTAGGAAGACATTGAGGAACGGTGACGAGGTTGCTAGGAGCGCGTCCCCAGGAGATACCTGGGTCTTGATGTACGCCCAAGCCGCCTTCCAGAAACGCCAATAGTCGTACAAGATGGCAAATTGTGAGTTGCGCTTCCCCCGTTCTCCCGACCGCAGTCGGAGCACGGGAGACTGCGGTGACGGACGAGTGGTGTGGTGGAATGACCCAGACCCACCCACGAGAACAGTCTCATATCCCATCTGGCACAAGCTGTCCGCCAACTCTTCTTCAAGCACTGCCGACGGTGATCCATCTGGCCAGAAGTGGTGATTGAGAACGTGGATTTTCACTCGGCCATCGTATCATCTTGGCCTTCGCGGGAGGTGGCCGCCCCGGCCATGCCAGTGGGGTTCAGGAGACGCAACGGCACTCAGGCCACACTGGTTAATAACGGGGGTCTGCGTTTACCGCGTATCGCCGAGCGGGACGAGATTCCACAGATGTTCGGGGTGATAATTGCCCAACCAGGTCAGGTAAGCCTCTCTGGCCCTGCTCCTCCATTGCGTGAGTTCTTCAGTGGTGAGTCCCGCCAGCTGTCTGATGGCGTCGGCAACAGCATCGGCCGACCGCTCATCCAAGACAATGCCGGCTCCATCCTCCAAAATCTGTGTCCAGGGAGTCGACGCGGTCGTCACGACGATACACGAGGCACACAATCCTTCCACAATGGTGTATCCGAAATTCTCACTCGCCGTCGGGGAGAGAAGCACATCGTACTGAGCCAAGGTGTCCACCACCTGATCTGGGACCACCACTCCGCGAAACTGCACGTGAACATTAGAAGGCATGGACTCTGCCAGTTGCCGACACTGCCGGACATATGCGGCGTTTTCCTCAGGTCCGAAGATGTCCATGACGGTATCGCAGCCAGCCCGGATAAGTCCTTGAAGCGCCAGATGAAGTCCTTTATGTGCGGTCAGCCTTCCAATGAAGACGATTCTGAGCTCTTTCGAGGTACACCTGTCTAACGGCGGAGGATTGTCGGGAAGTAGGATGTCATCGTGACGCAGAACAATAGCGGTTTTGTCTCCGAACATGGTGCATATGTCAGTTGTCTCCTGGGCCGAGGTGGAGTGCCAGAGGACCTTTCGGGATAGGCCGAGCATCCGGAATATCCCCAGGTAGATCTTCTTGATCGGAGAACGGTTTCGCAGGGCTTGGTCCGCGAGTTCCCCTCTGGGCGCCAGCACCGCTGTGACAGGACCCCAGAATCCCAGTCGCCACAAGAGAATCGGTAACATGGTCAGCCTGGGGTCGAACAAACTGTTGAAGTAGAGGAAACCTGGTTTGGCCGCTCGTGCCATTTTCAGACAGCGTACGACAGCTGCCGCCGAACGCAGGTTCACATAGTTGACCTTCGCAACGCCCCGACTCACCCACGTGTTGCGCCGTACCGTGGCAGGAAGCGGTTCTCCCAGATCCCTGTCACTGGTCACAATGTATGGTGCGAAATTGGAGGAAGCCCGGGCCACCATCGCCTCAATTGCTCGGATGGGTCCTCCGGCGCGGAATGCCGGGGGATAAGCCCCGACAAAAACAAGTACATTTGTCATCATGTAGGCGCCATCCTTAGGTCCTCTATGCGAATGGTATGGGGAAACCTGACGATCAGGTTCCAGTCACATGTATCGTTCATTGCGTTTGGAAGTGCCAAAGGAGGACCCTCGGTAGGGTGATCTGGTCTTCAGAGTGTCTTCATTTGATAGTGAGGATAGAGTTGAGAATGTTCGTTTATCCATTTCCCCATATCATGTACCATATCGGCATATGTTGGGACTGTAAAATTAAGATCGTGACGGGTGTCGATCAGAGATTTGTCTTCTTGAACCACGTCCGATGCGGCAAGGGTGACTGGAACATCCCTCAGATCGTTGAACAGCCCCAGCAAATCGTACTTGCTGATCGTGGTGTTGTTGACCAGATGGTAGAGCCCTGTCAGTTCCTGCTTCAGTGCCGCGTCGACGGCGCTTGCGAGTGCAATGGTCGTCACGCCCGACCAGGGTACGCGCGTGTAACCTGGGACGCTGCCCGATTGCTGCATGAACCATGTGAACAGGCCAATCCCGTTTGAATTGATGTCGGGCCCGACAATGGAGGTTCTCAGTGTGAGATTCTTTTCATCGACCACTTCGCCCAGTGCTTTTGACCGGCCATAGAGAGTGTCAGCCGACCTGAAGCTGTCTTCGCGATAACCACCGCCCTCGTGCCCGGAGAAGACACAGTCGGTGCTGAGGTGGATCACCCGGGTATGGCTGTCACGGGCCAATTCGACAAGGAGGTGAGGTAGGCAGGAATTCACCCAGATGCCTGAGTAGGGACTGGCATCGACAGCCCGGTTCAGTACGCCGACACAGTTCACGACAGCGTCGAACTGAGTCACCACGGACAAACTTTCGACATCCCGCACATCCGCGACGATGCTCTCCACCCAAGCTACCGGTTCTCGTGCCAGCCCAGTCACATCAAGGCCACAGTCAGCCAACACCATCGCCATGACATGCCCAGCCATTCCACCAGCTCCCAGGACAAGCACCTTCACGCGATTTCTCCTTTTCCATTCGACAAGGGGTGATATGTTATAGACCAAATTGTAGGCCTGACCGAAACTCACCCTATCGTAAATCTTCCTTAAATCAGGGCCAATACCCGACCATCGTCCCGGCATTCGAAGGTTTTGGTGAACCGTGCAGGTCAGATGTCTGATCCGGGTTATGGCACGATGAAAACAACATCATCGCCGTAGCATGTACGCGCGGCCTGGTGGGCCTTATCCCAATCCTGGTTCATCAAGGGAAAGGTAATGTCCGAGTAACAGGTCCCTGGGTTGACAAATTGAGCTTGTAACATGTCATTGTAGAATTCACTTCTCCGAAAATCGGTGATTTCGATGTATTGTCGTGTTCCTTCATTGAATGGTCGTTGATATGCTTCGGTGACGATCGCGAGTTCCTTATCTGTTGCAGGTAGGAGTGCTTCCGAACTGATGAGGGTGACCATGACATACTCAAGTAACCCGATGAAGGGCAAGACCAGAACGATGGCTAAGACCGTTGCCAGGCGTCGGCGCTTGAATATGTTCATGATGAACAATGATCCGATTGGTGCGATCACAGCAAGGATCGTTAACATGATCTTGTCAAAGTAGTACGGCAGGGTCCGTCCGGCGATCATCCAGAAGACCCCGGCAGTGGCCGCTAAAACGACGATCGAGGTGGTGATCACCACCTTGAGTGTGAGCCAGTCTGACCTGAATGCAGTGAGCACGGATAGCACTGTGAGAACGAGAACCACCCACAGGTCAGGTGTCCCGGCCGCTTTTCCTTGAACAGTGATGGCATCGTTCGACGTGTGGATCAGAATGACATATAACCAGGTCAACCCAGTGACAACAGCAGCAAGCCCGCCCCAGGCAATCATGGTGACTTCTCGCCAGGTCACCTGCGTGCGTTGTTTTGTGATCAGTTGATAGCCCAAGGGGATGAGGAGTATTGCCAGGAAGACATCGGGGATGGTCCACGTCGCAGACATGCCACACGAGAGGAGGAGGACAGTCAGTGTTGCGCGACACACCTCCTGGACGTTAAGCATGTCAGACCAAAGTACGATTGTTACTGCGCATACGAAGTAGGAAACCACAAGGTAGAAATTGACGTAACCGCCAACAATGAAACTTATCACCACCGTTGCCCACAGTGACACCATCGTTGCGGCCGTGGATGTGAATGTCGTGAACAGAATGCCCTGAGTGGGCGAGATCCGTTGAGAGACGGTGAGTGTCAGAAGACTGACCCACAAGGAAGTGCCTACCAAGGTGATCATGGCTGCCACGAAGTAGGAGTAGGCCACGTAGTGAAAAGGGGTGGACGAGGTGAATGTGAACACACTGAGGAAGATGATCGAGAAGCCTTGGTGCCAACCAGTGGGGTATCCGCTCGTGCCTCCTGTGGTCCGGGAGTCCATGGTGAGGGTGAAGTTACCGCCATATCGAAGATGGTCATTGAACATTGCCAGATGCCGCGTACCATCTGAGGAACTCGCGATGTAACGGATGATGTTGTCACCGAGCGACAAGTCGGTATGAAAAACGGTGATAAACACCATAGCCAGAATGAGGAAAACAGGCAGTATGACTATGGAGTCGAAAGATGACCACCTGGGTAGGTTCAGGTTGGGATTTCGACGTATGCGGAGGAGAAGTATCGGGGTGAGAACAGCAGCGAAAGAAGCATTGAACACGTCGGCCGATACGTGAAGTCCAACGAGATACCCCACCGTACCCAGGATGTTGTACCCCACCGGGAGGAACAGTCCTAGTGCCGCCACTCTTGTGATGACGTGGTCACCCGCCCGTGGTAGCGGTACGACAACATAGAGGAGGACGACTGTCAGCAGGAGCAGGGGAGCGCCGATATGGAAGACAAGTGCGACGATGAGAGCGAGTACAAACACACCCAGTATCACCACGGCTACTCGTGTGAACGATGGCTGCGAACGACCCCTCACCCCCACAGATGGCGTGTCGTCACCAGAATTGGAAGTGGCCCCCGTCATGACCGCGAGTTTAGCATCTCCTCGTGCGGTAACTCATGACACCTGGATAATTCTGGTATTTAGATTCCACCGGTGTCAGGCACCCGGAATACCACTAGTTAACCGAATACACGTAGTTGGTTTGGCCAGCCCATTCGAGTGTACCGGCTGACGTGAGGCATGAAGCGTTCAGGGGTTGGTGAGAAGTTATCATCTCGAGGTTCGGTATCCTGGCAGCCAGAACACAGGGCGATGAGTCGATCAGAATGATGTCGGGTGATGGATTGGACAGTGAGACATCAGTGGCATTCTCGTCCCATTGAATCCAGATATGAGTGCCACCACCACGGTTCCACAAGTCGATGTCCTGCGGGTTGGGGTCCAGACGACTCCAGGCGGCGTGGTTTGGCCCGGAGAGGATTCGACTGTTGATTGTTGGTACACCTGAGGCTGTCATTAAAGAGATAAGTCCAGTGTCATCCGTTGCCCACAGGTGGTCTGTTTGTCGCGCTTGAACTCCTGCATCCCGAAAATACACAGCGGTACTTGATGTGTACAAATCACCCAAACCGAACAGTATCGGGTTGACGGTTATCACTGTTGCGGCACTAAGGATGACAGTCAGGCCATAACCGGCCCAGTGCCGTGGCCGCCAGAGCAGGAGTGCACTGATGGCGCCGACACCAATAGTGGCCAGGGCGATGTCGCGAAAGCCCAGTGACGGAATGTTCTCAACTCTGAGATTGGAAGCAGCCCAGGCGGTGATGCCTGCTGTGATGAGAGTACCCATTAAAACGATTCTTGGTTTGCCCTTCTTTGGAGCGGCCGCAAGTGTCAGGCACAGCAGGAACGCAATCACTTCTCCTACTGATTGTCTTGCTCTGTCCGGTGGTATGAGGTTAAACAGGGGCAACCTTGAGCTCCAACTCCCGGTGTATACCATGCACCAAGCGAGCCAGATTCCACACACCACAACGCCTGCCCGCCAGGCCCAAGCGAGTCGTCTACTAGTGAAACGAAGGCCCGAAAGGGCGAGCACAAGTGCGAGAACAATCAAGATGTTATAGCCAGACGTTATTTCAGACTGATTGCTTGCGACCACTGAGGCATGTTCCAGATCGAACAGCGCCGGAGCGCCGAAGAGTGACCCCGGAGATGATGGTAACCCGGTGGATCGTCGTGACCCTGGATAAACGGTTTCAGTCAGTGCAGAAAGCTCAGAATGTGCCTCAATGAGGACGATGCCGACCCATGCGAGAGTGAGGATGCCAGAAAGCCCGACGGCAATAATGCTTGGTATGCGAGTCTTCTTTTTCGCCCACAACGCCACAACGATGGGAAGGAGGACTCCGGGAACCATGACGATGGCATATGGCTGATACTGGAAAACGGTGCGCGCCAAGAGCACTGATGTGGGGATCATGAGCAAGACCGATCTCAGAAATGCGCGCTGTCGCCAGGCTCGAGTGGCAGCAACCAGGCAGAAAGAACCTGCCACTGCGTACCCAAGGGTGTTGGTCAGCGAGAAACTCCACCACACGTTGGACGGATTAGCGAACATGAGTACGGCCGCAAACAGCCCCAACCAACGATTACCGGTCAAGAACTTAAAGAGCGCAGGCAGGGCTAACGTCAGAAGTAAGGTTGGTAGCCACCAATATGCCGAAAATACATTGGCCACAGGAAGTATGGTTCCAAGCCGGAGAAGAGATCGGTCGAACAGAACAATTGATGAGATTGGGCCACTGAGGTAGCCGGAAAAAACCCCAGCGCCGCTGGTCAGGGGGTTGAGATTAGGGTTTTGTCCAGTTTCAGCGATGCCCAGGGCATTAGGGGTCCCGGTCAGGAATTCGTCACTTCGAATGGAACGTGCTGCGCCGATCTGGAGGCCCAAAGGTGCCGAAGGATCTTGTCTCAACATGTCGATGCCGATTGACGACTGTGTCACTCCGAGACCCACGAGTACGAGATAGATGACGATAGGTATTGTTATCCACAAGGTTGCAGGGTGCGCTGTGAGCCATGTGTGTAAACGTTGCCGCAATGTGTTGTGTGGCACAGTGACATCGGTACCGGCCATCTGTGATCCTCTCCGTAACCCTTGTGGATGACATGTGAGCCACTTGTTGTCATCGGTGGCAAGGGCAACAGAGTCAGTCTAGGGTAGCTCCTTATACCGGTGCAGTAGTGGGCTTATACCGGACAGACAAGAGGGCATCGGTGCCACTAAGAATGGCCGTCGCACAACACAGAAGTACAATGACCGCGGACGACCAATCACCTCCCACAGATTTCGCGTCTTCACTGGAACTGGCAATAGCCCTCATTATGACAGAGAGTTGAGGATCCGACCGTGCGGCACCTCACGACACCCTGGGTGATGCTGGTATCTGGGGCTGACTAGTGTCAATAGTGTCAGTATTACTTGTTCAGATCACGGGTGTTGTAAGTTGCGACGAGTGAAGAAAGCAGCCCCACTCCCCAGGATGATCAGCAATCCGAGGGCTGCAGCTAGTGCAGATCCATGCGTCGGATCAGCCACTGAGCCTCCACTGGGGATGGCAGATGGTCCTGATGCGTTGGAATCAGAGTCAGGATTACCCGGAACGTAGAGATCTCCATTGTCGTAAAGGACGATGGGTGAAGTGAAGACATTGCCAGCTTTGTCAGTTGCACGATACCCGAATGTTCCGCCAATTCCTTTCAGGGCGAGGACTTGGCTGGTGTATGGTGTCCAGTCTGATGGGCCATTTTCACTACCGATGTATTCTACGGATGCGACACCTGACAGATTGTCATGTGCGACAAGGGTGAAACCTCCGTCGACCTGCATAGAATCAACTGTTGGGGGTGTCTTGTCGATGGCAACAAGCATGGAAGCAGGCGACAAAACATCAAGGGCGCAATCGCAGGATGTTGCCCAGGCAGTTATAAGACGTACACCTTCAGTTGAAAAGGTCAGAGGCCCTGTGAAGTAGTTTTCGACGGATGCGGATTGCGGGTCCACGACATCGGTATATGGGAAAACCGATGTGTAGCGGATGGCAGCCGCTGGATCCGTACTGGTGGCAGTCACGGTCACATCCTTGTTGGTCCAGTACGGTTCAGGCCACTCCTCAACTGGGGTTGTTCGATAGGAATCATCCTGTTGAACGATATTCGGGTCGTCCGAAGTAAGTGTGACCTGCGACGCCACTGGGGGAATGAAGACTCCTGTGGTGGGTATTCGTAAGTACATCAGCTCTGGATCATGAAGATACTGCAAACCCTCCAATGAAGCCACACCTGTGCAACTGATCCCGTAGGGCCATGTGGTTGCGGCTGCGAGGGCATCGAGGTCAGCTTGGGAAATAGAGTCAGCCTCTGTTGCATATTCTGGTGACCCCGGGGAAGCTCCCGTTCCCGCAGTGTGCATCGCGGTGGCAAGGCACTGACGCAGGGCCGCATCGGGAACGATATTGGTCTCGTCGGCTTGCGCAAGAACTGGAATGGAAAGACATCCCACAACCAGTGCACCAGAGCACACAAAACTAAGAATGCGCGGAACAGAATGGACCATGATTGGCCTCCTTGCCTCGTGGTTTTACCACATCCTAGCCACGTGAGTTCCCAGCCGCTACTATCGAATTCTTGAGTGCCTTGATTTACGTCTAGGACTTGGCGATCAGTGTTGCCAGGAAGACAGGTTCATCAGATCAGGGTGTGAGCGTCGATCACTTCGTTTCGTACGACTGGCCGTTCCAGGCGTACACCTGGGTGGTGGTTTGTCCGCTGGCACAGTCGGGGACGCAGTCGTTGACGGACTTGGCGATCTGATAGAGGCCGTCGGAACCTGGGCCGACCAACTGTGATTGGTAGAAGTCGTTGGGATAGCTCGTCGTTGCCGCGGGGTCGATGTCCTCGTAGTAGCTGCCGGCGAGGATTTCCATCCCGGTGTCGGTCGGGTGGAGGATCATGACTCCGTCGTAGCGGCCCGGGTTGTAGGTGATGAAGATGTTGCCGCTTGCGTCTGTGGCGGGGTTGGCCAGGGCGAACTCTTGGCTGTTGACGTCAGCGGGTACGCCTGAGTTCCAGGTGACTGTTCCAGTCGAGTCGACGGCGAGCACGCCTTCGGCAGTGCTGGGTACGACATCTGTAGGACCACAGGACACGATCGTTGTCGCACCCCAGGCTTTGTGGTCGATCGTCACAGTTCCCGTGGCATGTGTGTCAGTCCCAATCTTCTCCTGGCACAACTGCTCGAAATTCGCCACTGCCTGCTGGTTGGGCATTGTCGTTGCGGTGTTCTGGTTATCCTGGGTGGTTGGTGACTGACCAGGGGTCACCGAAGCCGTGACCGAGCCCGACGAGACCAGGCCCGCATCTCCGGAGGGAGTCGACGAGCATCCGGCAACTGTGACAGTGATGACCAGGAGGAGAGCAGATATCCCTACGACGTGCTGGATCCGGTGGTTGGCGTTCTTCTGAGACCATTTCATGGAGAAATATTCTATCTTTTCATCAAACACCAGGCATCGGAAATGTCACTTTTGGTAAACCATGGGGCTGGTCATGGGGGGACCTGGCGTAAGTCAGGTGTCATGAACACACTTACACCCGAATGCACCGATTGCCAGCAGATCATCCAAGACAGTGTCGACGTTGCTCTTGAAACGGGAGCCTAAACCACCCAGTCGGTCTTCATACCACACGACCTCGGCATCAAGTTCGGCGGCAGCCTCGGGATGATATCTGAGTGTCAGGCTCAAAGGCGTCTCGTTGCCAAGGAGGCGGCGACACGAGCATCAACCTGTTCACGAGAGAGTGTCTGCACGCGCCCGGCGACAATGTCGTCCACGCGGGAACGAATTTCCGTTGTCCATGCGTCATCAACATTAGCCTGGGGGCCAATGTGACCGTCCAGACTGTCTAGCAGGGCATCAGCCAGCGCGGCCCGCTGTCGTTCAGACATGGCCAGCGCCGCTTCGGTGACATCCCCAACCGCAACACTCATGAAATCAAGCCTACCCGAAGTTGAGGCTGGCGCGTAAGGGTCAGCTCTCAGATCTTGCGGATGCGGATCCACTCGATGTCGTGGTCGGGGCCTTTGCCGATGACGACGGTGGCGCGGTCGCGGGTGGGCTGGATGTTGTAGCGCAGGTTCGGGCCGTTGGTGGTGTCCCAGATTTCGCTGGCCAGGACGAGAGCTTCGTCGTCGGGGATGTGGGCGAATTGGCGGAAGTACGATTGGGGGTCGGTGAACGCTGTTTGGCGTAGTTTCTTGAAGCGGTCGAGGAACCATTGTTTGATGGCTTGTTCGGGGGCGTCGACGTAGACGGAGAAGTCGAAGAAGTCGGACACCGCCGGGCCCATCTCGCCGCTCATGCGGGTGCGAGGCGGTTGGAGGACGTTGAGGCCTTCGATGATCAGGACATCGGGGTGGCGGATGGTCATTGTTTCGCCGGGGACGATGTCGTAGGTGATGTGGGAGTACACCGGCGACTCCACCTCAGGTATGCCGGATTTCACGTCGATGACGAATTGGGTCAGCGCGGCCTGGTCGTACGACTCGGGGAACCCCTTGTGCTCCATCAGGCCCTTGGCTTCCAGGACCGAGTTGGGGTAGAGGAAACCGTCTGTGGTGACCAGGTCGACGCGCCGATTGACACTGAGCAATTCGCGAAGTAGGCGTGCGGTGGTGGACTTGCCCACCGCAACCGAGCCTCCGATGCCGATGATGAACGGGGTGGGGTGTTCGTCGAGTGCGAGGTAGGCGTTGGACTGGGCGGACAGAGAAGACGTATTGTCGATATAAACGTTGATGAGTTCGGTCAAGGGGAGGTAGACCTGCCGTACCCCGTCCATATTCAAGGGATCTCCCATGGCCAGCAGTCCGGCCAGGGTCTGGGCTGTCAGGCTGAGATTGCGCTCTTGAGCCAGGTTCGCCCAATGGTCCCTGGTCAGGGTCAGATAGGCTCCGGTGGGGGCAGATTTCGTGTTCAGCTGGGAAGTCCTCACGCCTCATTCTTTCACATGGGAGCCCGCAGGATTGTTACCCCGGATGCACCGATTGCTGGCGTCGCGAGCGACACTGTGGGGGTGCGATGGGTCGGCGGGTGGCGTGAGGGCAGACTGGACGTCTGTTGAGCGACACCCGACGAGCCAGCGTGCCGCCGCAGCGTCGCGCAGCAGCCATGAATCGGTTCATCCGGGGTTGCCCCTAATTCGTGGCCTGGCCTGTGGAGCGTACATCGGTGGGTTCGGGTGGGACCCACCTGTGGGTTGGCGTCGTGCCTGTCCGGGTGGCGCCAGGTCCTCGGGTACAGTGGTGTTTATGTGTGGAATCATCGGATACGTCGGGGAACGTGACGCCCAGACGGTCATCATCTCAGGCCTGAAGCGGATGGAATACAGAGGGTACGACTCTGCTGGAATCGCTCTCGTGACCGATCACGGGATCGACGTGTGCAAGAAGTCTGGCAAGCTGGTCAACCTGGAGAACGAACTCCAGGCTCATCCTTTGGCGAGTTCCTGTCAGGGCATCGGGCACACCCGCTGGGCGACCCACGGCGGCCCGACCGATCAGAACGCGCACCCCCACCTCGGTCAAACCGGACGGGTGGCACTGGTCCACAACGGGATCATCGAGAACTTCGCCACACTGAAGGCTGAATTGGCCGACCAAGCCGCCACCTTCACCTCAGACACGGACACCGAGGTGGTGGCCCTGCTGCTGGAGCGCGAGGTGGCTTCGGGCCAGTCTCTTCTGGACGCCATGCGGGCCACGGTGGGGAGGCTCGAAGGGGCCTTCACGCTGGTGGCCATCGACGCCGGCACCCCTGACACGGTGGTGGCGGCCCGGCGCAGTTCGCCGCTGGTGGTCGGCGTGGGCGAGGGCGAAAACTTCCTCGCCTCCGATGTGGCCAGTTTCATCGAATACACCCGTGAGGCCATTGAACTGGGCCAGGACCAGATCGTCGAGTTGACCCCGACCAGTGTGACCGTGACCAATTTCGACGGCACGCCCGCCACCACCCGGCCGTACCATATCGACTGGGATCTGTCGGCGGCAGAAAAGGGTGGCTACGACTGGTTCATGCGTAAAGAAATCTTCGAGCAGCCCAAGGCCGTCGCGGACACCCTGCTCGGGCGGATCAACGCCGATGGACAGTTGACCCTGGACGAGATGCGCATCGACACCTCACAGTTGCGCAGCGTCGACAAGATCATCGTCGTCGCTTGTGGGACCGCCTATCATGCCGGACTGATCGCCAAGTACGCCATCGAGCACTGGACGCGCATTCCGGTGGAGGTCGAGATCGCCTCCGAGTTCCGGTACCGCGACCCGATCATCACGCGGACCACGATGGTGGTGACGATCTCCCAGTCGGGGGAGACCGCCGACACCTTGATGGCGATCCGTCACGCCCGTGAACAGCACGCCAAGGTGGTCAGCATCTGCAACACCAACGGCGCCACCATCCCGCGCGAGTCCGACGCCGTGATCTACACCCACGCCGGGCCCGAGATCGGCGTGGCGTCGACCAAAGGGTTCACAACCCAACTCATTGCCTGTTACTTGCTGGGTTTGTACCTGGCCCAGGTCAAAGGGACCAAGTTCGGCGATGAGATCGTCGCCCAGGTACGCGAACTGGAAGCCCTTCCCGCGAAGATGGACGAGGTTCTGCACGACCTGGACACGACCCTGGCCCTGGCCCGCGACATGCTCACCGAACACACTGTCTTGTTCCTCGGCCGTCACGTCGGCTTCCCGGTGGCTCTGGAGGGGGCCCTGAAGCTGAAGGAGATTTCCTACCTGCATGCCGAGGGTTTCGCGGCGGGAGAACTCAAACACGGCCCGATCGCCCTCATTGAGGAAGGGCTTCCAGTGTTCGTCGTCGTCGCCCCACAGGGCCGGGACCAACTCCACGACAAGATGGTGTCCAACATCCAAGAAGTACGAGCACGCGGCGCCCGTACCATCGTCTTGGCCGAGCGGGGAGACGAACTGGCGGAAGAGTTCGCCGACACCTTCCTCCCGCTGCCGGTGGTCCCCACCTTGTTCCAGCCGGTCCTGGCAGTCCTGCCCCTGCAGGTCTTTTCGTGCGAAATCGCCACCCTCAAGGGGTACGACGTCGACCAGCCGAGGAACCTGGCCAAATCGGTGACCGTGGAGTAAGCTCGCGCAATGGCCCCGATATCACTCTTCAGCTTCGTGGGATTGGCCGGGAGTTGGCCCCGCTTCGAACGTGACGCCGACAAGTATGCCCGCGGTGTGGTCGGGCTCATGACAGGATCTCAACGCTTCCCGGGAGCCGCCGTGCTGACGGTCTTGGGTGCTGTGAACTCCGGTGCCGGTTTCGTACGCTATTGCGGGACGGACGCTGCCCAGGCGGCGATCCTGACCCGGATTCCCTCCGTGACCTTCGGGGCGGGACGAGTCGGTTCGTGGGTGGCAGGCAGCGGCTGGGACGATCAGGACCGGGCCGGGAATAAGCAACTGTGGGCACGGGTGACCAAGGACAATGTGCCAGTCGTCGTCGACGCCGGGGCGCTCATGTTTGCCAAGGATGGTTGTCCTGAGGGATCGCTGATGACGCCGCATGCGGGAGAGTTGGCCCGTCTGCTGGACGTGGAGCGGTCCGCCGTCGAGGCTGAACCGGTCGAGCACGCGATCCTGGCAGCCCAGAAATTTCAGACCACCGTCTTGCTCAAGGGACACATTCAGTACGTGGCGACGCCCTTGGGCAAAGTGACTCAGCCCCAGGAGGGGACCTCGTGGCCGGCCCGGGCCGGGTCGGGCGACGTCCTGGCCGGGATGGCGGGAACCCTTCTTGCCCAGGGTGTGGGGGCGGAGATGGCCGGACTGCTGGCAGCGGGTATGCAAGCGTACGTGTCGACCCGTCACATGGGGCCGTACACACCGGATCGGATGGCCGAGTTCCTGCCCGAACACATCGGAGAACTGATGCCGTCAGGGTGGGCTCCCCGCGGGTGGCTCACCGGTCGGTAACAGGTCTGGTTACTTTTTGGTAGTTTCTGGGTCGCTGTCGGGTTTTTCCGTCTGGTTTAACGTGTCGCTGGTGTCGGAAGCATCGGGTTTGTCGACGGGCGGGGGCGTCACCTCGGGCTCGTGTTCTTCCTCAGTTCCGGGGACCTCATCGGTGTTGTCCGTGGGGCTGGATACATCACCTGAGCTGGAGAGATCAGCGGTCATGAGCGCATCCGGCTCGTCTTTCAGTGGTGCGGTTTCCTGCGGATCGTCCTGGTCGGTACTTTCCGGGGTCTCATCGGTGCTTGACGCCACCGTGGCGGATTCCGTTGTGCTGGGAGCATCCGGATCAGCGGCCGACGATGACGTTTCCCCGGACGCGGATTTTTCCGTACTGTCCAGATTCTGTCCGGTGGTGTCGGCAGGGTGTGGCGTGGTGTCAGACAGACTCGGTGACAAAGTGGTGGGGGGAACAGCCGATTTGTGGTCGACCGGGGCAGCCACCTGGGGCTTGCGCCTCCCGGCGCCGATCGCGACGGCGACCAGCATGAGGACGATCCCGACACCGGCGGTGATCGCCAGCGGACCGCTGGAACTGTTCCACATGCCGTCGCCCATGGAGACGATCGAGGAGACCCCACCGCCGATGAAGTGTTGGGGCACCCAGGGGTAGAACCAGGTCCGCCAGAACGAGGGCAGCATCTCGGGGGCGAGGACGGCTGAGGACAGCCCGCAGGCGAAGATGACGAAGATCACCAAACCGCCCAGCGGCGCCGCGATGTCCAAGGCGCCGAGGAACAAGGTCATGACGCAGAAGGCGGCCAACCAGAGGAAGAGGAAGAGCGTTCCGGCGGGGATGGTCAGACTGCCGACCCACGTTGCCATGAGGATCACGGCTCCGGCCACCAGAGCTGACATGACAACGGTCGAGACTAGTTGCTTGACGTACGTGACCGCACGTACTTGGCGTGGAGCCCCTCTGGGCGGGCGCAGGATGAAGAAGATCATGATGGACACCACCGGCATCATGATCAGCAAGGGGAGGATCAAGAGCAGGGTCCCCAGGGCTCCGCCACCGATGTCCGCGGCATGGATGACCGTGACATCGACGAGCAGGCCCTTTTGTTGCAGAGCCGTAGTCAGGTTGGACTGCATCGCCGAAGCCAGGGTGGCATTTTTACCCTGGTTGATGATCAACTGGACGTGGGAAGCGGTGACGACACCGCTGGCAATGGCGAGTTGAGTCTCGGTTAAGGTGTCCGGCAGGATGATCGCGCCGTAGTAGTTGTTGTTGTCCATTGCCTGATTCAGCGTCATCTGGTCGTCCAGTTGGGTCCAAGAAATCGGAGATGGGGCGGTTGTTATCGCCGACACCACCGAGTCGCCGACATTGACCTGGCCCTGAGGAGTGGTCAACCCCTCATCCAGGTTCACGATGGCGAAGGGCACGTCCTTCGGCGCCGCGTGGAGCATGGGGTACAAGACCAGCGCCAAGACGCAGAACACGCCGATGATGCCAACGATGGGGAGTACGAAACGCTTATTGCCCAACCTGTCTAGTGGAGCATCCATGATGCCGTCCCTTTCCGGTTCCTACCCGCTATGAATCATGACGGGTGAATACAGCACACTTTACATGCTCGTGGTCGATCAGATATCGCTCTCACAGATCGGTGAATTTAGCGGTGTGACTCCTGGCAAGCGGGGCAGATTCCCGAGAATTCGGTGATGTGGGTGATGTCCGCGAATCCGTACTGGTGGGCGACGGCTTCGGCCCACTGCTCGACCACCGTGCCGGTCACTTCGATGGTCCGGCCACAGCCACGGCAGACGAGGTGGTGGTGATGGTGGGAGGAGCAACGCCGGTAGGCGGACTGGCCGTCCGTGGTCAGGACATCGAGGTCACCGGACTCGGCCATGGCGGTCAGGGTGCGGTAGACCGTGGGCAGGCTCACCGGTGTTCCCCCGGTCCGCAAGGCGTCGTGAATCTGTTGGGCGGTGAGGAATTCGGATCGGGTGCACAGATAATCCCAGATCAGCGTTCTTTGGCGAGTACGGCGAGGCTGATCGGCGACAGCCTTGGTGATGCGGGTGTCTTCCCGGTCATCAGTCGTGGTCTTGGCCAGGGGCGTGTCAGTGCTGGTCATAGTGGTCCTGGTGGGGAGAGTGCAGTTCGCCGGAGTGGATGTAATCGATGTGGTCTCCGTGGTGGACCATGTCGTGTCCGCAGCCCGGGCCGTGGACATGGGCATGGTTCCCGACCGGTTCATGGACTGCGGGCAGGGGGTCGGTGGCATCCTGGCTGCGGTGCCAGTGGCGGTGCAGCAGGCCGGCCAGCGGCCAGGAGACGATAAAGAAGGCGATGGTGATCAACACGATCATGGCTCCGGGGGCCAGGTTGGCGTAGATGGACGCGAGGTATCCGCCGACCGATGCGATCAGGCCGATGCCCATCGCCCCCCACATGCCGCGCCAGAAACCACGGAAGATGTTCTGCGCGGCGGCGACCGGGATGACCATCAGCGCGCTCACGAGCAACAGTCCCACTGTTCTCATGGCCGTGGTGACGGTGATGGCGGCAAGGACGACGATGACGTAGTTGTACACCCTTACTGGCAAGCCCAAAGTCTTGGCGAAGTCTTCGTCGGCGCTGAGGGCGAACAACTGCGGGGACAGGCCCAGGGCGACCACCAGGATCAGGATCGTCAGCCCGCCGACCACCCACAGGTCCGACACCGAGATGGTGTTGAGGGAACCGAACAGGTAGCTGGACAACCCTCCTGCGCCCTGACCGGCGACCGACGCCATCAGGACACCAGCCGCCAGGCCGCCATAAAAGAGTACAGCCAGCCCGACATCCCCGGTGGCCCGTCCGGATTGGCGCAGGGCCTCGATCAGGATGGCCCCGACCATGCAGATGGCCACCGCCCACGGCAGGGGCGCCGTGCCGGTCATGAGGGCCAGGCCGACTCCGGCGATGGCGACGTGGCCCAGACCGTCACCCAGCAGGGACAAGCGGCGTTGTACGATGTAGGTTCCGATGGTGGGCGCCGACACTCCGACCAGGGCGGAGGCCAGGAGGGCACGTTGGATGAAGGCGAATGCTAGGAGGTCCATTGTGGCTCCATTCCCGTCAGGAGATGGGTGTGTTGGGGGGCGGGGGTCTCGTGGGGATCGTGCGCGCTCGGCGGTGTCAGAGGGCCGTCGTGGACCAGGCGGCCTTCGCGCAGAACCAGGCAACGGTCGATGCTGGAGGACAGGGCTTCGGTTTCATGCAGGACGACCAGCAAGGTGGCCTCGGACCGGGTCAAGGTGGCCGCGATCTCGCCCTGGTTGGCGATGTCGACACCGGCGAAGGGTTCGTCCATGATGAGCAGCCGCGGATGATTGACGATACCCCGGGCGATCAGAACGCGCTGCTGTTGGCCTCCTGACAAGTGGAGATACAGTTCGTGGGCCTGATCGGCCAGTCCCACCAGTGCCAGGGCCTCCAGGGCCGCCGCCCGCTGCCGTGATCGGATCCAGCCCACGGGTCGCTTGGCCAGGGTACCCGAGGCGACGACTTCCATGACGGTCGTCGAGTGCAGGGACACCGAAGCCCGCTGCGGGACGTACCCGATCTTGTCCCACGCTGAAAACCGTTCCAGAGGCTGGCCCAGGAGGGACACGGTCCCCAGTTGACGGCGGTAGAGGCCGAGGATGGCCTTCACCAGGGTGGATTTGCCCGATCCGTTGGCACCGAGCAAGCCGATGGTCTGGCCTTCCGCGACGGCGAAGGAGATGTCCTTGAGGATGGGCAGCCCGCCCAGGCTCAAGCTGAGTGAATCGACCTCGATGAGGTTCATGAGCATCCATTCGCCTGGCGCAAGGCGGTGAGGTTGGAGGCCATGATCTGGGCGTAGTCGCTGCCCCGGGACTGGCTCGTCAGGCCTTCGATGGGGTCCAACTGGTCGGTGGCCAGACCGAGATCGGAGGCAATGGTTTGGGCCAGTGAGGGCGAGGTCAGGGGTTCGAAGAAGACGGTGGTCAGACCCTTGTCCTGGACGATCTGGTGGATTTCGGCGATACGGTCCGGACCGGGCTCGGCGTCGGGGGAGAGGCCCTCGATGGAGATTTGAGTCAGGCCGTAGCGCTCGGCCATGTAACCGAAGGCAGCGTGGGTGGTGAGGAAATCGGTGCGCTGGCAGGAGGCCAGTCCCGCGGTGTACTGAGAGTCGATGCCGGACAGGGTGAAAGTCAGTGTGACCAGGCCCTGGGCGTACGTCGGCTGGTTGGCCGGGTCGAGCTGGATGAGTTTCTGGGCGATGCTCTGGGCCACCGTGACCATCTTGGTCGGATCCAGCCAGATATGTGGATCGAGGTTGCCCGAACCGGTGTCGTCGATCCCGGTCCCGTGGTCTTCCAGCGGTACGACGGTGGTCGTGTCGATGGTGTTGGCCGGCTTGCCCTGCTGGACGGCGGCGTCGACTGCCGGTTGCAATCCGGCTTCATAGATCGTCAGGTCCGATTTGGCGATCGCGGCGACCTGCTGGGCGGTCAGTTCGAGGTCGTGGGGCTCCGCGCCCGGCTGGGTCAGGTCGGTCACCGTGACATGGCTGCCACCGATGGTCTGGGCCAGATAGGCGTACGGATACAGCCCCACGACGACGGACAGCGTCTGGGGCGATGCCGTGGGGGCTGTCTGGCATCCGGCAAGAAGCAAGGGTACGATCGCGACGACGGGCAGGATGCGAAGTTTCATGAGAATCATTATCAATAAGGTTGAGGACGCTGTCAACTCCAAGATTCAACGGCGGGACGCACACCGGAATTCGATGAGGTGGACAAGTGATCGGGCTAAAATAACATCGTGCTACAACCCGACATCTTCAAAGCCAACGACATTCGCGGCATTGTCGGACAGGACTGGGATGGTGAGGGGGCCTGGGCCATCGGGTGCGCGTACGCCATTCTGCAGCCAGAACGTACGATCGTTGTCAGTCGGGACATGCGGATCACCGGGCCCGAGATTCAAGAAGCATTTGTACAAGGAGTGACCCAGGGCGGGATATCCGTGGTGGATGCCGGGCTGGCCTCGACCGACGGACTGTGGTTCGCATCCGGCTCGCTGGATCTGCCCGGGGTGCAGATCACGTCGAGCCACAATCCCAGCGCCTACAACGGGATGAAGTTCTGCGAAGCGGGGGCCAAACCGGTGACTCCCGACTTCCTGACCAAGCTGGCCGGTCTGGCACAGGACATCGATACGGGCATCCACCAGCCTGTCCGGACCGCCGAGGCCGGCACGGTCGAACACCGGGACACCCTGGACCAGTACGTCGCGTTTCTGCTGGGATTGGTCGACCTGAAGGGCATGAGACATCTGAAGGTCGTGGTCGACGCGGGTAATGGCATGGGCGGCCAGACGGCTCCCGCCGTACTGTCCCATCTCGACGTCGAACTGGTCGGCCTGTATCTGGACCTGGACGGCGCCTTCCCCAACCATCAGCCCAATCCGCTGGAACCGGAGAACCTGGTCGACGCGCAGAAGGCCGTCAGAGCCCATGGAGCCGACCTCGGGATCGTCTTCGACGGGGACGCGGACAGAGCGTTCATGATCGACGAACGCGGCGACGTCGTTCCCGCGTCCGCCATCACTGCTTTGATCGCAGTCGACGAGTTGGCCCTCGAACCCGGGGGAACGATCGTGATCAACACCATCACCTCGTCGGCGGTGCCCCAGATCGTTTCGGAACATGGGGGCCAGGTGGTCACCTCGCGCGTGGGGCACACCTACATGAAGGCTCTGATGGCCGAACACAACGCCATCTTCGGGGGCGAACACTCGGCCCACTATTATTTCCGCGACTTCTTCGGTGCGGATACGGGTATCTTGGCGGCCCTGCACGTCCTGTCGGCCCTGGGGAAGTCCGATCAACCCTTGTCGTCCCTGGTCAGCCGGTACATCCGGTATGCCTCGTCGGGGGAGATCAATTCCCGCGTACGAGACCAGCAGGCGTCCATGACCCACGTGGCCGAGACAATGGGCAAGGATGCTATCGTTGAGTGGGGCGACGGGGTGAAGATCCTCGGTGACCAGTGGTGGATATCTTTGCGGGGATCGAATACCGAACCCCTGCTGCGACTGAATGTGGAAGCTCGCGACCCGGATCTGATGGCCCGGCTGCGCGATCGTGTGCTGGATCTGGTGAAGGAGAACTGATGGCCTTGGAACTGGACTCGACTCTGTTGGAGATCCTGGCTTGTCCGATCTGCCACTCGAATCTGAGTGTGGACTATGACGCCAAGGAATTGGTGTGCAATTCCGTGTCGTGCGGGTTGGCGTACCCGATTCGCGGCGGGATTCCGGTCATGCTCGTCGAAGAGGCCCGTGACACGCGACTGCCGCCCAGGCGGTCCTGACTACCCACGCCGATGTTCGACGATTCGCTGTTGGATGATCCTGTGGCTTTGCAGGCCAAGGGAGAGCGGGTGCACGCCCTGGCTCTGGCCGGGGCCCGACTCAGGTTGGAGGACACCGATGATTTGTCGGAAGTCGCCACGCATCTGGGGGGGCTTCGTCCGCGCTCGGTGCTGGTCCTCGGGGCCGAAGCGCGGTTGATCAGGGCTGTCGTCGAGCCCTCGTGCCCGGTTCCGTGTATTGCCTGGCCGATGACGGTTCTGCCGCCGTGGGCTGGGCCTTTAGACCTGGTGATCATCCTGGCCGGGGCCGATTCGCGCCTGCTGCCGGCCTGTGTGGAGGCGCACAAGCGCGGTTGCTGGCTGCTCGTGGTCGCCCCTGATGGGTGTCCGATCCTGGACGAGTCCGTGTCGATAGAAATGTTGTCGGTCCATCAGGACGATCCTTTCGTGTCCGCGCTGCTCGCTCTGAAAGTCCTGGATCTGCTGCACCTTGGCCCTGGGCTGGATTTGGACGACACGGCTGCGGTCTTGGACTCGGTGGCTGAGACCTGTGGACCGCGCTACGGGCTGGAGGTCAATCCGGCCAAGAATCTGGCCTGTGCGCTGGCCGACACCGTACCACTGCTGTGGGGAGGGTCGGTCCTGGCGGCCCGGGCCTCGCGACGTGTGGCCGAGGCGTTGCGCGAAGTCACCGGACTGCCGGTGCTGGCGGCCGACGAGCATGCTCTGGCCCCCCTGCTGCTGAAGTCTGAGCCGCGCGACCTGTTCGCCGACCCGGTCGAAGGCGGCACGGACGCCACACGGTTCTGCCTGCTCGTCCTCGACGACGAGGAGTATGTCCCGTATGGGGTGGACCTGGCCCGATTGGCGGAAAGCCGGGATGTCCGGGTGGAGACGATCCGGTACCCGGACGGCAATCCGGTCGAACGGTACGCGTGTTTGTTGCATCAGGGGCTGTTCGCGGCGGCGTACCTGGATCTGGCCACGGTGAGAGAATAGAGCCTGCCTGGATGGAGGCAGTCGGAAGGAGTCGTGATGACACAGGTCTTGGTTTTGAACGGGGTCAATCTGGGGCGTTTGGGTGTCCGTGACCCGGGTGTCTACGGGACGCTGACCTATGCCCAGCTGGCAGAACACCTGGTGGGTACGGGAAATGGTCTCGGTTTGGCGGTGGACGTACGCCAGACGGATTCGGAACCAGAGATGATCTCCTGGCTCCATGAGGCGGCGGACCGCCAGACACCGGTGGTGATCAATCCGGGGGCGTGGACCCATTATTCGTACGCCCTGGCCGACGCGGCTCGCGAGGTGTCTTTCCTGGTCGAGGTCCACATCTCCAATATCCATGCGCGCGAGGAGTTCCGGCACCATTCCGTGATCTCCGGTGTGGCCACCGGTGTCATCGCCGGGCTCGGCTTGGCCGGGTACGACTATGCGCTGGCCCACGTGGCCGCCACGTTCGTGGCCGATGCTCCCGTGACCGCGTAGCCCCACCGCGTGACGAGTGACGACATGGCGACAGCGAAACAAACTTTGGTCCTTGGTGCCGATCTGGTGCACCGGCATCTCGGCGGGTCATGGTCCTTCGGGCTCGACCACGCCCGTACTCGCTTGGGATGTTGTCACTATTGCGACAAGACGATCACCTGCTCGCGGTATTTGGTGGCCTATCTGGCCGACGACGAGGTCGAACAGGTGATCCTCCACGAGATCGCGCACGGTTTGGCCGGTCCTCGAGCCGGCCACGGACGGGTGTGGAAGCAGCAGGCCCGCGCCCTGGGGTACGACGGCGGGCGTACCATCGAAGTGCCGGAGGCCAGGTTGTCGGCCCGGTGGAGGGGGGTCTGCTCAGCCGGGCACGAGGTTTTGCGCCACCGCCGGCCGTCGGGTCCAGTCCACTGCGGGGCCTGTGCCCGCGCCGGTGTGAGGCGGGCGATTACTTGGCAGGACCGGGGGTTGGACCTGCTGGCGCGCGGGTGAGAGCCCGTTTCCGGATCCACAAGGGGGCCACCATCAGACCCTTGCGCTGTGCATGGACAAGAAGAAAGACTCCGAGTGCCCCGAGCAGGATCACGGGCACGATCGACCCCTCCAGGCCGAATTGGCCGCCGGAGAGGATCTGAGGGCCGGACCAGGTGCTGGTCAGCCAACTGTTCTGCGCTCCGTTGCCTGACACGATCGAGCCGAAGATCGGGCCTTCGGTGATATTCCACGCGAAATGCAGTCCAATGGTCCACCACAACGACCGGGTCACGGTGTAGACGGCGGCGAAGAGGATCCCTGCCTCAATGGCGATCGCGATACCGCCCCAGAGGGTTCCGTCGGGATTGGACCAGTGCATGATCCCGAAGACGAACCCGGAGACGATGACCGCGCCCCAGGTGCCCAGTCCTTCTTCGACCAGGCGGAAGACGATGCCGCGGAACATGATCTCCTCGGCGATGCCGGCCACGACTCCCATCCCCAACAAGTCGCTCCACGGTACGTAGGACGGGTTAAAGGCCGTGATCCGATAGGTGCCGATGAGCGCCAGCACCCCGATGCACACCGACACGAGCAGGAAGCCTAAGAGCATGCCCTTGAACAGTCCGAGGATTCTGCGTGGCGCGAGTTCATGGGGCCACACACGCCGTTCCGTGAGCATGACGAGCACCAGATAGGCGAGCACGGCGCCGATGAGTTCCATCATTTCCACCGTGACATCCGAGATGAAGGGGCTGGTTGTGATGGCGAGGTTGATGGAGAAATACAGTATGGCTCCAACGATGAAGACAAGAATGAAGATCCCGGCTCGCACCCAGGCTGAGTTTCGTACTGGTGTCAGCGAGGGGTACGGGCGAACCGGATGGTCTTCGGTCAACAGATCGGACGGGCGAATCTTCGGAGCCTGTTCGCCCATCAAACCCAACACTGTCATCCCACACCCTCCTGTTTGTTGCTCCCAGTCGAGTATAGGGGATGGGGTTTGGAAGCCTTGGACTTATCAACACCCTGATTACTACAGTACGGCTTGAAATGATGGCTGATTGTTATTCCTCCAGTACGAATCACAGCGGTAGTAATCTGGTGCAGGCGAGGTGAGCCGTATCGGCTGGTCCATTGTGGAGGGTGTCCGAATCTTTCAGCACGCTCCTAGGATGCCCGCTCGTGGGAACCCCGCCTGGAAGGAACTAAGCAGTGCCATTTGGATCCGTACGACATCGGCGCGGGCCGGGTGCGATGACGACGCTTCTCGCATGGCTCGCCGTCGTGGCTCTCGCTGGTGGTGTAGCCGGATGTTCGGCAGCCGCAGGCCAGGCTGGGTCCACGCCGAGCCCATCGGTGTCGGTGCCTGATCATGGCCGGTCATTGGCGGGACTCGGCTTGACCAACGGGCCAGGCGATGACATCTGGCTTCCGGCAGGAGTGACGCTGACGTACACCGCCGATCAGCCGAATCTGTTGATCGTGGTCGGGCCGTCGGCCCAGGCATCGGTCGTCCAGGCGTACCTGGTCCAGACGCTCCCGGGCCTGGGCTGGACCATCACCGGCAACGCTCCTGGTGGCGTGACCTTTCAGAATGGGGTGTGGCGAGGTGCCTATGCTCTGGGAACCGATTCCTGGGCGTTGACCGTGCGCGACGATTGATGAAATCACGCAAGCGGAACAGGGCCGACAAGGGTTATTTGTCAGCGCACCAGAGGTTGTCTGCCAGGTGTGGTTGCGCTCCTAGAGACGTCGCAGGAAATCGGTGTCGTCATCGGGAGCCTGGGGTGGCACGTACTGGGTGTTGATCGGCCGCCCGAAAATCCACCATGCCACCATCCCAAAAATGGGCACGATAAGGACGATGATCAGCCAGAGGAATTTCGGCAGCACCCGTACACGCTCAGAATCGGACTGCACCACATGCACAGCCGTGTAAATCGTGCAGGCGATCAGGAGCAGTAACGGAAGACCCCGTGTCATGAAAGCAATTCTACGTGATCTGTCAATTCCATGGTTGTTGGTATGAGTTGTTTGGGGATTAATCCCCATGGAATCTCAATAAGTCACGTATGTTACCATCGTGTCTGGATGATGAGGGCTGTATCGGTCCGCGCGAGGCATGGCGGACTGGGGAACTAGAGGTACTGTCATGGGCCTGCTATCACGCAGATGGCGAAAGATTCTCTCTGTGGGATTTGTCACCGTTTTGGCAACTGGCTTCACAGCAATGGCTGTCGCCAGTCAGGGGTTTCCGGTCGCGCAGTTGCACTTGAATGATTCCGGTGTGTGGGTGACGAGCCAAAAAGTCCAGGCCGTGGGCCGTTTCAACTATTCCGCCCAGCAACTCGACTCAATTGCCTACGTCACGGACATGTCCCATTTCGATGTTCTCCAAGAAAACGCGAATGTCTTCGTCGTGGACCCCGACGACGGTTCCGTCGCTCCTCTCAATCCGGCCAACCTGACCCTGGGTCACACCATGATGCTGGGCGGGGGAACCGGCATTGAGCTTGGTGGTGGAATGGTCGGGATATTGATTCCGGACAAAGGCTCCTTCTGGCTTCTCCCAGCGGCTGTGGTCCAAAGCTTCGACCCAACATCGCAAGCCATGCCCGCTGCCGTGACCGATCTGCCCAAAAACGCGGCGATGGCCGTGGGCCAAGATGGGACGGCTTATGTCGTCGACCCCGTCGCAGGGATAGAAAAAACAGTACGCGTGGGCTCAGCCGGAGGCGATCCTGTCGTGACGGACAAGGCTATGGCCGGTTTGGTGCCGGATGGGACCTATGCCATGACGGTTGTCGGCAGTCAACCGGTCCTGCTCAGCCAGAAGGATTCCACGATCCACCTGGCCTCCGGGAAGACAGTGGGTCTACTGGCCGATGACGGCGCGACCGACGCGACGTCCGTCTCACTCCAGATGGTCTCAGCGGAAGCGGGTTCCGTGGTCTATGAGACGCCCACCGCTCTGGTTTCCCAACCCCTGAACGGCAGTCAAGCTACAGTCACCCAGGCGGGCAGCAAGGGGGGAGTCGGGGTGGCCAGCCCTCCGGTCCAACTTGACGGATGTACCTACGCGGTCTGGTCTGGCACGGGGGCGTTCTTACGCGATTGCCCCGGCGACAGCAACGATCTGACCACCACCATCGACAAAATCACCGCCACCAGCGAACTGCGCTTCCGCGTCAACTGGGGGCACATCCTCCTCAACGAACTGACATCGGGTGCGGTGTGGTCGGTGGCCGACCGGGTGGTCAAAGTGGACAACTGGAACTCCATGATGGATGCTGACAAGGGCAATCAGGACACCCAGGCCAAAGAGGAGATCGATGAATCGATCAAGCCCGATCGTACTGCTGAGAACCATCCGCCCCAGGCGGTAGACGACCAGTTCGGTGCCCGGGCCGGGTCGTCGGTGCTATTGCCCGTGGTGGAGAATGACACTGACGAGGACGGCGACCTGCTGACGGCTTCCCTAGTCGGCGATGCCCCGGCGGGCACACAACTGTCCCTGGTGTATTCCCAATCCGTCTTCCAGATGAACGTTCCCGCCACCGCGTCGGGAACACTCGGGTTCACCTATCAGGTCTCTGACGGGCGCGGCGGCACGTCGGATGCCCATGTCGAGGTGGACGTCCATCCCGATTCTGTCAACTCACCGCCTGCCGCGATCCGGGCCACATCGTTGACTGTGACCAGTGGTCACACCGTGTCGTACAACGTCTTGTCCAACTGGCGCGACCCCGATGGTGACACCATCTTTCTGGTCGGGGCTTCCTGTTCACCCGAGGACTCCGTCCAGGCCCTCGAAGACGGTTCTCTGGCATTCCAGGACGGCGGGATTTCCACCGGCGTGAAGACGATTCACATCCAGGTCTCCGACGGACAGGCCGTGGCCGATGGCGACATCACGGTCAATGTTCTCCCACCGGGCAACCGGCCCCCGGATCCGACCCCCGACCTGGTCTCTGGCACTGTCGGTTCGCAGATCGTCATTCACCCGCTGGACAATGACACCGATCCCGACGGCGACGCCCTGCAGTTGACGAATGTCAGCTCGGACCCGAGGTGTTCGGTGGCGGCCGACACTATCGCGGGGACCATCACGGCGGTCTGCAATGAGGCGGGATCGGTCTACCTGACGTACACGGTGACGGACGGGCCCTCGACCAATCAGGAGAGTTGGATCCGCATTCTCGTCCTGCCAGCACCCGATCAGGACGCGCTTCCCGTGGCCGTTCCAGACACGGTTCTGGTCTCCGCCGGACAGGAGACCTATGTCAACGTCTTGGACAATGACGTCAATCCGATGGGATATCCCCTGGTCGTGACCTCGGTGGATGCGACTGCCGATCTGCCGTTCGTCGTGTCGGTCATCGACCACGAGCGGGTGAAGATCACCCCCGAGAAGGAATTCACCTCGCCGGTCAGTTTCGATTACACGATCTCCAATGGCAAGGGGTACGCCACCAGCCGCGTCACCGTGGTCCCCGTACCGGCTCCCGACCGCATCATGTCGCCGGTGGCCGCGGACGATCAGGTGACTGTTCGGGTGGGCGACATCGCCACCGTCGATGTCCTGGCCAATGACACCCAGCCCAATGGGATTCCCCTGAAGCTGCTGCCCGACCTCACCCAGACTCCCAATCCCGACTCCGAAGCTCTGGTCTTCACCTCAGGCAACGTCGTGCGGGTCCACGCCCGCCAGAATCCCGGGACCTACACGGCTTTGTACAAGGTTGCCAACCAGACGGGCTCGGCGGAACCCGACACTGGACGATTGACAATTCATGTTGTAGGAGATGACACGGGAAATGACGCTCCCAAGCCCAAACAGGTCGAGGTACGCACGTTGGCCGGCCAGCCGGTGGCAGTCACGATCCCGCTTGACGGCATCGATCCCAACGGTGACTTCGTCTCCCTGGTGGGTATCGGATCGGCTCCTTCGCAGGGGCTGATCACAGCCGTCAGTTCGACTGGCTTCGTCTACGCTCCGGGGGACACCACGACCGGCAGCGACTCGTTCACCTATCTCGTCCGCGATCGCAAGGGGTTGGAGGCCACCGGCCAGGTCCTCGTCGGCATCGCACCAGCCAGCGACCAGAACGAACCACCCATCGCTGTGACAGACACGGTGGAGACCAGACCAGGGCGGCAGGTGATCGTGCCCGTGACGGCCAATGACTTTGACCAGCATGGCAATACATGCTGTTCGCTGGTGGCCGACTCTGCGACATCGGACAGTTTCACCGCCACGACACAGGGCAACAATGTGGTCATCACTGCTCCCGGCCAGTCCGGTTCGTACTGGGGAACCTACGCGATCACCAACGGCGCCGGGTTGCAGTCCACGGGGATCATCACGGTGTCGGTCAGCCCGGATGTGGCCCTGAAAGCCCCGATTCTCGGTGACGACACGGTTTCGTTGACCGACGCCCTGATGCACACGTCCGTCGACGTGTCCGTACGGGACAACGACCGCGATCCCGATGGAGACGTGAGCCAGGACACGGTGGCGGTGGCAGACCCGACAGTCCACGTCAACGATGGCATTGTCACGGTTCCGATCACCTCGGATCTCCAGATCATCGACTACACGCTGACCGACCCGGACAACCTTGTCGGACACGGTTTCATCACTGTTCCTGGGGTGGATACCATCCCGCCCCAGTACAACCCGTCGGCGAATGCCCTCCAGGTCAAGCAGGGCGAGTCGGTGACAGTTTCTTTGTCGGACCAGATCCTCGTGCGTCCAGGGCGTACTGCGAAAGTGACGCAGGCCGAGAAGGTCTCGGCTTGGAACGGTTCGGCAGAAGCACCCTCCGCGACTCAGGTCACTTTCCATGCCCCTGCCGACTACACCGGGCCGGCGGCCATTCTGGTCGAGGTGACCGATGGGTCCAGCCTGGAAGACGACACCGGGCTGACCGCGGTGGTCACGATTCCGGTCACCGTTTTGCCGTCGGACCAGGCCCATACTCCACCGGTGGTCTCGATGGGCAACGCCACTGTCACCGTCGAGGCGGGCCAATCGACGCCTGTCGACCTGGCGGCCTTGGCCAAGGATTCGGACCCGGCGGCCAAGCTGTCATTCTCGGTGGCCCAGCCGCCCAATGTTAAGGGAATCACCGCTTCGATCAGCAGTGTGACCATGACCGTTGCGGCTGACATCAGCGTGGCAAAGGGAACGAAAGCCACGGTGACAGTCGAGGTCACGGATGGACAGTCGACGGCTCAGGCACCGATTGCGGTAACCGTCGTGGGAACGACCAAGCCCTTGCCCGTGGCTGTCGACGACCAGGTCCCGAAAGCCAGCCAGGGTGTGGCGACGTGTGTGAACGTGACGGCCAACGACGTCAATCCTTTTCCTGGCAGCAGTCTGACTGTGGTCGGTGCGGTCGTCGAATCCGGACAGGGGACGGTCAGTACGGGATGTAATGGCAATGGCGTGTCCGTGACACCTGCTGACTCCTTCCTCGGGCAGATGGTGGTCCGGTACACGATCCAGGACCAGACTGCGGACCCGGATCGCCAGGCTCAGGGCCGCATCTATCTGACTGTGCGAGGACGTCCGGCAGCACCCAGCGGAATCAGTGTGGTTCAAATCGGCGACCAGCAGGCCACCCTGAAATGGACCCCGCCGGACAATCACGGCGCTGCCATCACTGGATACACGGTGACAGGAGTCCCGGGGTACACCAAACAATGTTCGGGGACGACCTGCGTTCTCAATGGACTGACGAACGATACGACGTACACCTTTACTGTCACGGCGACGAACGAGGTTGGGGTGTCGGATCCATCGTTGCCGTCCCAGGAGGTACGCCCAGATGCCGTGCCGGACCCGATGAAAACACCGGGAATCAACTGGGGTGACCAATCCGTGAGCCTGAGTTGGCTGGCGGGCAACAGTCACGGGTCGCCGATCACCTCGTACAACCTGCGCATCTCCCCGGCACCGCCGTCGGGTCAGCAGATGGTCACTGGGGTGACAGGGCTCTCGTACTCGTGGACCGGGCTGAAGAACGGTACGGCTTACAAGGTCCAGGTCTGTGCGGTCAACTCGGCGCCTAACGTTTGTACGGATCCCAGCCAGTGGTCGCCGTACTCTGTGGAACAGACCCCGGCTGGTCCGCCTGCCACTCCTTCCGCACCGACGTGGACCCGGCTCGACCCGGTCGGCAACCAGGGCCGCGCACAGGTGTGCTGGAGCGTACCATCGGACAACGGGGCAGCGATCTCGACCTACACACTGACATCCTCAACCGGCAATGTCTACACAGTCTCGGCTACGGGCGGAACTCAGGTCTGTCAGACGACGACCTTGCCCACCAGCCAGACGGAGTACACCTTCACCGTGTCTGCCACCAACAAAGCCGGGACAGGTGCGGTCTCGGCGCAGTCTGCCGGGTTCCGGTCGATCGTACCTCCGGGCACGGTGTCGGGCTTGACCAGTGCGGACAAGAACGGCGGTTGTGCGCTGTCCTTCAGCGCGGCCCCGCTCAATGGCGCGAAGGCCTCAGAGGTGTCGTACCAGTGGCAAGCTTCCGATGGGACGTCGGGTTCCTTCGGTGGGTCGACCTCAGGCACCGCGGCTTTAAAGAACAGCAGCACCGGCTACACGATCCAGGTGTGGGCTGTCACAACGGTTCAATCGACCAGTCAGAAAGGGCCGACCACCAGTGTCGGGAATTGCCGTCCGTACGGTCCTCCCAACCAGCCTGGTGCGAAGGCGGCCCAGAATGGCAATGCGGTCACCGTGTCATGGTCCATGCCGGCGGAAAACGGGAGGGCGATCTCCAAGCTGGAAGTTAACATCGACAACGGCGGATGGACAGCCGTGGCAGCCTCGAATGGGTCCCAGTCGGTGGGCAGCACCTGTGCGCAATCGCACTCGATTCAGGTACGTGCGGTCGACTCCGCGGGCCAGACCAGTTCGGTGGCCAGTGCGAGTGCGACTGCGGCGGCCTGTCCGAAACCTCCCAGTTGTACCTATCACATCAGCGGGCCCACAAACATGTCGGTTACTTTCTCCAATATGCCCGCCGACGCCACCCAGTGGTGGAAGTACAACACCTCCGGCTGTGACAGCAATACCGGAACACCCCCGGGGTGCTGGGTTCATGCGGGCTCGGGAACGTACGCCCTTGTTGGATGGGAAACAGGTGTCAACCTGCAGACCCATTCCGTGTCCATCTGGTTCGCCCATGGCGACGCTAGTTCACCTAAAATTGTCGATTGTACCCGCGCATGACAACGGTATTCGTGGCGACTTTTCGCCGAAATCTCCAGGAAAGGACATCGTGACCCATGACCATGACTCCCGATCAAGCTCAGTGGTTCGCCCAGGCTGTCAACCAGATCGTCGCCAGTGTCGGCAAGGCCGTCTTAGGCAAAGACCGTGAAGTTCGCTACGCGGTCGCTGCCATGCTGGCGGAAGGCCACATTCTCCTGGAAGACGCCCCGGGGACCGGCAAGACCCAATTGGCCCGGGCGCTGGCCGTCACAGTCGCCGGGACGAGCAAGCGCATCCAGTTCACTCCCGACCTGCTGCCGACCGATGTCACGGGTGTGACGGTCTTCGACCAGCGCAAAGGTGACTTCGAATTCCTTCCAGGCCCGGTGTTTGCCCACATTCTGTTGGCTGACGAGATCAACCGCGCCTCGCCCAAGACCCAGTCGGCTCTCCTGGAGGTCATGGAGGAAGGCCAGGTCACGGTCGACGGCGTGACTCGGAAAGTGGGCCGGCCCTTCATGGTGATCGCGACCCAGAACCCGATTGAGCAAGCCGGAACCTATCGGCTGCCTGAAGCCCAGTTGGACCGTTTCCTGATGAAGACCTCCATCGGTTACCCGGACATGGCTCATACCGTCGAGATCCTCTCGGGGGCGGCCTTGAAGAACCGGTCCTCGCTGATTTCCCCGGTCATCCCCGCTGACAAGGTCGCGGAAATGGCCGACCTCGCCACAACTGTGCATGTCGCTGACGCCGTACTGACCTATATCGCCACCGTGGCCGAGCAGACCCGCCTGAGCGACCAAACCCGGATTGGAGTCTCAGTACGAGGGGCTCTGGCCATGACCAGGACAGCAAAGGTCTGGGCAGCATCCCAAGGGCGGCCCTACGTCACCTGTGACGACGTGAAAGATCTCCGCCATCAGGTGTGGGACCACCGGCTCATCCTCGATCCGGAGGCGGAGTTCGCAGGTGTCACGGCTGCCTCGGTTATCGACCGGGTCATTGATGAGGTTCCCATTCCCCAGACGGAGATCGCCCCATGACCCCTCTTGCCCCCACCAGGGCACTGCCGGACAAGGACCGTCGGCGGCAACCGGCTGGTCCATCGAAGGCTGCCAGAACCGACGAGTTAGCCTCACCAGCGAGAGTGCCGTCGCGATTGTTGGCAGGTTTGTGGTCGGCAAAGGACAAGGCAAGTCAACTGATAGCCCCAGTACGTCGCGGAGCGCAGACTGTGGGCCGCTACCTGAGGCCAGTCGTCGATGAGGCCCGGCCCATCCTGGGGATCATCCAACCCATCGGCTGGGTGGTGATAGCGGTGGTCGTGGTGGCCTTGGCAGTGGGGGACTGGCTCAAATGGCATGAATTCTTGGTTATTGCTCTATTCCTCCTCGTCCTCGTGGTGGGCTCGGTGTACTTCGTCCTCGGCCGGTTCTCCTACGCGGTCCAGGTGGACATGACCCGGATGCGAGTCCGAGTGGGTGACGACGCCCACGGAGCGCTGACGGTTCGCAACACCTCCGACAGAAACTTGCGCCCCTCGGTCTTCCTGGTTCCCATCGGTCAGGCCACCCGGGTCTTCGATGTCGGCCACCTGACTGGGCAAGACTGCTTCTACGAGCCTTTCGCGGTGGATACCAGCAAGCGGGCCGTCATCCCTGTGGGACCAGTACGATCCTCCCGTGGCGACGGGTTGGGGCTGTTGAGACGCGAACAGAAGTGGACTGAGGTTCAGGAACTCTTCGTCCACCCGAAGACAGTGTCCTTGGCGGACTCGTCGGCAGGGTTCCTCAGGGATTTGGAGGGTCGCCCGACCGACACCTTGTCATCTTCGGACATAGCATTCCACGCGCTGCGGGACTACGTCGTGGGCGACGATTTGAGGCACGTCCACTGGAAGACCTCGGCCCGCACAGGCAGGCTGGTTGTCCGTCAGTTCGAAGAAACCCGACGTTCCCACCTCGTGGTCTGCTTGTCGTGCTCCGCCTTGGATTACGCGACCGCGGAGGATTTCGAATTGGCCGTGTCGGTCGCCGCTTCCCTGGGCCAACAGGCGATCACTCAAGAGAAAGACCTGACCATCGCCGTTCCCGGAAGCTTTCTGAACACAGTCACCGCAATGATCATGCTGGATGGCTTCTCCCGCCTGGAACTGGCTGAGCGGCCCCTGCCCATCGAGACCGTCGCCCTCGACGCTGCGAAGGTCGCCCCGGATGCGTCAGTGGCAGTGATGATCACCGGAGCCCAGGTCGACCCGGGCCGGATGCATGCCGCGTGCGTGCGTTTCGGCGTCGATGTTCTGACCGTCGTCCTGCGGTGTGAGTTGGGAATTGCCATGGGCCGTACCACCCTGGGCGACTCTCCGGTGCTAACCCTGGGCAGCCTTGACCAACTGCCACGGATGATGCGGTCGCTGGAGGTCTGATGCACGCACTGAAACCTCGCCCCCTGACCTGGCCGGCAGCGGTCGACGCCGCTGCGGTGACAGTGCTGCTCACCGCAGCGCTGGCGGGGTTCTGGCCGGTCTTCGGCGGGCCGGGGTTCATCCGGCCAGTCGTCATTGGCGTTGTCGTCGGGGCTGGAGCCGCCTGGCTGGGGGCCTGGCGCCGGTGGTCGACAGTCACGATGGCCGTCGCCACAGTGGTGGCCTACTTCGTCTTCGGTACGGCTGCCGCCTTGTGGAACCGTGGGATCGCCGGACTGGTGCCCAACATCGCTTGTGTGAAAACCCTAGTTTTCTCCTCAGTGTCGGTGTGGAGACAGTTCGTCACGGCCACGACTCCGGTGGCCACCTTCTACCCGTTCATGCTCGTACCCTTCATCGTTGCCTTGGTGGCCTCGGTGGGAGCCTTCACGGCTGCCTGGCGGGCCAAGCGGCCTGCCGTCGCGCTGATCCCGGTCGCGCTCCTGACCGCGTTGGTGATCCTCTTAGGGACATCGAACGCCTTCTACCCCACCGTCCAGGCGGTGGTCCTCGCGTTGGCCGGCATCTGCTGGATCGTGTGGCGCAACCGTCAGTCCTCGGGCACCATGTCCGGTCGTCGCCGCCAGTCGTCGTTGGCGGGGAAATCCTGGCTGGCCAAGGCCGGGGTCCTGCTCGGGGTGGCAACGCTGGTGGCCGGTGTGGCGGGTCCGGCCCTCTACACGGGCATCGACCGGGATGTCTTGCGTAAGCACGTCACCCCGCCCCTGGACATGACCACTTTCGCCAGCCCCCTAATCTCGTACCGGAACCTCGTGGACACTCAGAAGGACACTGTCTTGTTCACCGTGGACGGATGGAGTCCGGACTACCTGCTTCGCCTGGCCGTGATGGACTCCTACGATGGCATGGTTTATAACGTCGGCGAGGCGACGGGAGCCTCGCGCTACGACCGGGTCGGGCCTGATCTGGGTGATTCGCCCGCGCCTGCCGACGGGAAGCCGGTGACGGTCACGGTCACAGACGACGACTATTCGGGAGTCTGGGTGCCGTCGGTCAGCCAGAACCGCGACCTCACCTTCAGTGGCCCGTCAGCCAATGACCTGACCGCGTCACTGTACTACAACCCGCAGTCAGATTCCCTGATCGACCCGACTGGACTGTCGGCAGGGGCGTCGTACACGGTTCAGTCACTGATCCCCACAGCGGTTCCCACGCCTGCCACGCCGGTGACCCGTGTGACACTTCCCTCACCTGAATGGGTTCCCGATTCCGTCGGGGCTCTGGCGGTCCAGTGGACGGGCGAGGACACCTCAGCTCTGGATCAGGTCAATGACATCGTCAACACGCTGCGGACGACCGGGTACTTCTCCCATGGGTTGGAATCCGAGGATCCATCCCTGCCGGGGCATTCCTCGTACCGGATCGACAAACTCCTGGCCAACCCCTCCAGAATGGTCGGAGATGACGAACAGTACGCCGTTGCCGCCGCCCTGATGCTGATGAAGATCGGGATTCCGGCCCGTGTGGTGATGGGATTCAAGGCCGATGCCGATTCCACCCTGGACGGCACCACCTGGTCGGTGAAGGGGTCAGACGCGCATGCCTGGGTCGAGGTTCCCTTTGACGGCGTCGGCTGGTTCGCCTTCTTCCCCACACCGGACAAGAACCAACAACCCCAGCAACAGCAGAACAAGTCGAGGGCCAAGCCCAAACCACAAATCCTTCAGCCTCCGCCATCGACAACCTCTCACGACGACCAGTCGCTCCAAGCCGATCCCGACTCGCAGAACAAGAACCAGAAGAAGGACCAGCAGCACGCCATCGCCTGGCGTGCAATCCTCGGGTACATCGGGGTCGGTGCCATCCCGGTCATCGTGATTGTGGGCCCGATGGTCGTCATCATCGCCCTCAAGTCAACCCGAAGGACCCGTCGAAGAACCGACGAGCGTCTGCCGTGGCGGATGGCCTTCGCCTGGCAGGAGATCCTCGACCGGGCGGCTGACCTGGGCACCGTCATTCCACCTTCTGCCACCCGGCGACAGGCTGCGGCGATCGTATCCTCAGTCTTTTCCGTCAGTTCGATGAATGGGCTTGCCGATGCGGCCGATCAGGGAACCTTCTCCGGCTCGCCCCCAACTCCGGCACAGACGGACGCCTTCTGGGAAGAGGCCGTCGCGGCTGCCGCGGGCTTGGGCGGGACACGATCCTGGTGGCGGCGATTCCGGGCTAAAATCGCTGTGACATCCCTGAGACGACATCCCAGGCCGACCGTCACCACCCATGGAGGGCTGTAAAAATGGGAACGTGTGCGCACTGCGGGGCTCAGTTGCTGGAATCGGGCGTCACCTGTCCATCCTGTGGGCGCCCCGTGGCCTCGAATCCCGGTGGTTTCCTGATCTGGGATGTTCCAGGCACCAGGACTCCGGAGTTCTTCGACAACGGACCAACTGATGACGACTCGCCTGTGGTGGCACCACCGTCGTTGCCCCCATGGTCGGGGCCCGTCGCTCCCACCAGGCCAGCCGGGCCCGCGGTGGGCAGGCCTTCCATCGATTTGGTGTTCGACACTGGCCAACGAATCCACGTGAGTGGCCATGGTCTGCTCGGACGCCATCCCGAGTCCCAGAACCCATCCGTAGTGTGTACGGCAGTCGACGACCCCGAGCGGTCATTGTCGAAGACCCATGCGGAGTATGGCCTCGACGACCAGGGGTTATGGTTCCGAGACCGGGGATCCACCAATGGTACGGATCTTGTACGGAAGGGAGCTCAACCGGTCCGCCTGGTCCCCGGAGAGCCTGTCAGCGTGTCGATCGGCGACGCGCTGATCCTGGGACGCAGACGAGTCCATGTCGAGAGAGCCCAAGAATCATGACCGTGGTGGATGATGTGAAACTGAGTGTCGCATCCGCGACCAATATCGGCCATCGCCGTGCCTTCAACGAGGACGCCATCTTGGCTGAGCGCCCTGTGTTCATTGTGGCCGATGGCATGGGCGGCCATGACGCCGGTGACCGTGCCAGCGCCATCCTGATCGACGAGATGGGCAAACTGGGTTCAGATCCCAGTGTCGAAGCTGTCCGGGATGCCCTGAACCGGGCCCGCTGGACTATCGACTCCCTCGAAGCTTCACATCTGTGGCGAGCGGCCGGCACAACGGTCAGTGGCATCGTCCTGGTGAGGCAAGACGGGTGGCCGTACTGGTTGGTGATCAATCTGGGGGACTCGCGCACCTACCGGGTCGTCGGTGACCAGGTCAGCCAGGTGTCGGTGGACCATTCCGAAGCCCAGGAGATGATCGAGGCCGGAGAATTGGACGCCGAGGCGGCGAGAACGTACTCCCGGCGCAATGTCATCACTCGTGTGTTGGGGGCGCACACCATCGAACGACCCGACTATTGGCTGATCCCGGTCACGGGCCCACAACGCTGGATGATCTGTTCGGACGGGCTGACCTCAGAGCTGACCGAGGCCGAGATCGCCCGCATCCTGATCCAGCCGCTGCCGGCTGGCGACGCAGTCAACGAGTTGGTTGACGCCGCTCTGGCCGCGGGCGGGCGTGACAACGTGTCGGTTGTCATCGTGGATGTGGAAGATTCCGTGGACGAACCAGGCGAGGCCACTCTCGACGATATGATGGGACTGGAAGACGTGGAACGCTCCGGCGAGAAAGACAGACCATGAGGTACGCGACGGGACGGTGGTACGGCCTCGTGTCGGGGGCACGCTGTGTTGTTCTCGCGCCAGATTGCCCGGGGGACACGGTGATGTCCGTGTGGGCGGCTCTGCGGGGCGGCCTCGGGTTTGCCCAACTCCTCCAGACCGTGGTGGGCGATGCGGCTGCGGACCTGACCTCCTTGCCCGCCTTCGCCATCGCCGTACCCGAATCAGACGGTTTCCATGTCGCAGTACGTGGCCCCTTGTCCGTACGAGCAATGACGGCTCCAGGACCTGTACGGATCAGTGGCGCCGATGTCCTGACCTGGAGAGAAGACAGGATCCTGGCACCCAGTCAGCTCAGCCTGGCCGACAACGAGGACAGTGGTCAGCCGTCCTGGGTGCTCAACGATGGCATGGCGCCGGTCTGTCTCATCGAGGTGCTCTTTGAGGCAGAACCAACGCCAGCCCCAGTAGTGGTCCAGAGGGTTGAGCCCAGTACGACAAGTAATGGTGTCTTAGTGACGGATACTCCAAGCCTGCCTGTGCCTACTGCTGAAGCGCCGAGTCTGGTTGAGTCGGGCGTTGTCACGTCGGCTTTAGGTGACGAAGCGAAAGCTTCCGTAGAACTCGGTGCAGATGTTCCTGCACCGTCAGGCGAGCCGTCCACCCCTGTCCAGTCGCGTGACGAGCAAGACCTCCACTACACCACGCTGTATCGGTCCTTCTTTGAGGACCCTGCGGCTCGAAATCCCGTCCCTGAGACCCCCGTACCCGACGCGGCCGATGTCCATGCCGAAACACAAATGACCATTGCTCCGCCATCCAATACGGAGACCAACGAACTGGTGATTCCAACAACAGACCTTCCGTATGGAGACGCCGATGACCACGACGGTATGACAGTGATGTCGGTGTCCGGTTCCGGCGATGATCACTCGACTGACCACGACGAGATGACCACCCACACCTGGGTCGGCGACCAGGTAGCCGCGGGCCCTCAACCACCTCCCGTCCTGGGTCCCATGGTGTCGGCACGGGTGTGTCCGCACTGCCACACCCCCAACTCGACCCGGCGAGTCACCTGCCGGGCATGCGACGCGCCCCTGGATGTCGACGCCACTCAGGTTCCGCGCCCGATCCTGGGCCGGCTGAAACTGCCTGGGGGAGATGTGAGGCCGATCGACCATCCCTTCGTCATCGGTCGCCGTCCCGAGGCAACCCGTTTCTCCAACCTGGACATCCCCAACCTGATCACCATCGATGATCCTCACGTGTCTGCGACCCACCTGAGAGTCGACCTGGAGGACTGGAGTGTCCTGGTGACCAGTCTGGGCCGCAACGGGACCATCCTTCGCCGGGCCGGTGAGCCCGACCGCCGCCTGACCGACGGGCAGCAGGAGATCGCCCAGGAGCAGGACATCTACTTCCTCAGCCATGACTTGATGGTCTCCATCGAGGAGTTGGCATGAGTTCTGCCCGGCGTGAATCGCCTCCGCAGATTCCCGGTTTCTCCTATCTGCGAGACCTGGGACACGGCGGTTTCGCCGATGTCTATCTCTATTCGCAAGATACCCCGCGCCGCCAGGTGGCGGTGAAAGTCCTGCACTCTGACATGGCGGGAACCCAGGCCGCCGCCCGGCTCAACAAAGAGGCGGACGCCATGGCCGGTCTGTCCGGGCACCAGAACATCGTGACCGTGTTTTCCTCCGGGGTCGCGATGGACGGGCGTCCGTACTTGGTGATGGAGTACTACCCGGGGGCGGCCTTGTCCCAGGGACTGCGCAAGACCCAGTGGTCCTTGGCCAATGTTCTGAAGATAGGCATCCAACTGGCCGGTGCCCTGGAATCGGCTCATCGCTACACCAGTCCGGGCCTGGTAGCCGATTCACAAGGGATTTTGCACAGGGATGTCAAGCCGGCCAACATCTTGATGGATCGTTTCTCGCGTCCGGTCCTCGGCGACTTCGGCATCGCGATGACGGACGTCGAGGCGGCCAAGGGCGGCGCGGAAGGGATGTCGATCCCGTGGAGCCCGCCCGAGTCCTTCGACGCGAACCCTCGTCCGACCCGCCAATCCGACATCTGGAGCCTGGCCGCGACCATTTACGCTTTGCTGACAGGCAGGGCTCCCTTCGAGATTCCCGGCGGCGACAACCGGCAGCACGTAATGATCGACCGGATCCGCAATACCCCCTACCAGCCACTCGGCCGGGTTGACGCCCCGGCCTCCTTGGACCAGGTCCTGTCCACCGCCATGGCCAAGTCTCCTCAGGCCCGGTATTCGTCGATGAAGGCCTTCGGGATGGCCTTGCGCGAGGTCGAGTCCGAACTCCACCTTCCGGCTACCCAGATGGACATCCTGGAAGATGCCGACATTGATGACCGGTTCGGCGATGACGAGACTGCCGGCACCAGTCTTCGCCCGCTGACAGTGATCGACCCCCACGTCGAGCACACCATCGACCCCACCTTGGACCCAGACCCGGTACAACTCGCGGGATTGTCGCAAGCGTCTGACATGGCTCGCAACGCGGTCCACGACCGGACACCCACTGCCAAAGCGGCATTGCCCATCTCCTCCGTGCCCGGGCAGGCAGACAAAGCGCCAACAGCCCCTGCCGCCCGTCCGACAACGGATCCGGATGGTGGTGGCGTGCTCGAACCCACCCAAGTACGCCCGATGACGCTGGAACAACCCGCCCCCCCGGAACCGGCACCGACCGAACCGGTTTCCCCTCAGCCACCCAGGAGACGCCGATGGGCACTGGTCACCCTCGCGGTCGTGATCGTCGCCATCGCCGCAGTCGTACTCATCGTGGTTCTGCGCGGTGCACCTGACGTACCCCCTGCTCCTGAGGACACCCCCACCACGGCCACACCCCAGAATCCCATTGTGAATTCGACCATCCCCCAGGCGGTCACAAATATGACCGGCACCCATGATCCTGCTGGTAATGCTGTGTTCACCTGGGTTAATCCAGCCCCTCAGCAAGGCGACCAGTATCGTTACACCGTCGATGGGTCGGCCGATGTCAGCGCCAAGATCACAGACCAGACGACAGTGAGCGTGCCGTGGCCTGACCAGGAAAGTTATGTCTGTCTCGATGTGCAGGTCGTCCGTCACGGGGTACCATCGGACACAACGAAACATTGTGCTGTTGCCTGAGGTTGATACGAGAAGAGGAGGACGTATGGCGGAGGAGTCAACTGTTCGCATCGAGTTCGAGGGACGCACCCACGTGGTCAGTCCCGGCCACGTTTTCGACATCGGCCGCGAGGCAGACATGGTCCTCGACGCCAACCCGTACCTCCACCGCCGCTTCCTGCGTTTGGTGTACGAGTACGACCTGTGGTGGCTGGTCAACATCGGTGGCACGACGGCAGCCACCGTTTATGACCGCAAGACGAGCCTCCAGGCATGGCTGGGCCCCTCCACACGGCTGCCCCTGGTGTTCGGCTCCGTCGACGTGGTGTTCACAGCGGGCCCTTGCACGTACCAAATCCACCTGGTCAATGAAATCCCCCTCTGGAAAGAAGGCCTGGGAACCGCCGATGTCGAGTCCGGCACAACGATCGGGGGAGTGGGATGGACCATGCCCCAGCGCCTCGCCATCGTGGCCCTGGCCGAACCCGCCCTCAGGCGCGAAGGCTTCGGCATGATCCACGTCCCCTCCAACGCCGACGCCGCCGACCGCATCGGCTGGACCGTCAAACGCTACGAAAAGAAAATCGACAACATCTGTATGAAACTGGACAACCTAGGAGTTGACGGCATGCGCGGCGGAGTACGCCAACACGCCTCAGGCCGCCGCTCCCGCCTAGTCGAGTGGGCCGTGTCAACCGGTTTCGTCACCGCAGATGACCTCACCCTGCTAGACGACCCCAGCGCCGTCCGCGATGACGATGTGGAATAAGCCGAGGTTTACCCGGATGCACCGATTCATTGCTAGCCGGGAGTATCCCATTAATGGTGGGTTGGGGTTCTGGCGGTGTGTCATTTTTAGTTGTTCTCCGCCGGGTTGATGCGCCCGTCGAAGGCTATTGCGAAAGCGTTCAGGGCTGGCTTCCACCGTATCGCCCATCTCGCTTTCCCTCGACCGGTGGGGTCGAGAGACCTGGTGACCAGATACAGGCATTTTAACGCTGCTTGGTCGTTGGGGAAATGACCCCTGGCGTTGACAGCGCCCCGATACCTGACGTTTAGTGATTCGATAGCGTTGGTGGTGCAGATGATCTTGCGGATCTCTTTGTCCCAGGCGAGGAACGGGGTGAACTGCTCCCACGCGTCGTGCCACAGCTTCACGATGGCCGGATACGTGCCGCCCCACGCATCGGTGAACTCGGCGAACCGGGCCTCGGCAGCGTCGACGGTATCGGCTTCATAGACCCGGGCGGATCGCTTTGGCGACGTGGTCCCAGTCTTTCTTGGAGGCGTATGTGAACGTGTTTCGCAGCAGGTGGATGTTATGCCGATGTCGGCATAACATCCATTATCCTGATGTTTTGGTTATGCCGATGTTGTTGACGTTGGTGCTTGTCAGGTTGGTTTGGTGGGCTGGGTGTTCGGCATAATCACAGGCTGGTGGAGAGTGGTCTTCTTATCGGATTTCGAGAGGAGATCATTGTGTTTGATGCTGGTAGTGTGCGAATCGAAGGTCCGCTGGCAGGGTGAATCCCCCCGGTGTGTCCGGAGACTTGACTCTTTCGTGATGGAAAGGAAGGTTTGGAGTCATGTCGAACACGCATAATAGATATTCATTGGAGTTTAGGGCTCGGGCGGTACGGATGTATC